>JBBRED010000386.1:0-8007 GCA_038203335.1 Haliangiales bacterium
GCTACGTCCCGGTCGGGATGAATGCGATGGCGACGCCGGGCATCCTGCTCGGCGGCGGCGAGCGCGCACTGCGCGGGCTCTCGGTGCTCGCCGGCCTCGCGTTTCTGCTCGCCGCGTGGCGCCTCGCGCGCCGCGCCACCGACGACGAATCCGCGGCCTGGGTGGTCGGCGTGCTCGCGGGCGCGCGGCCGATCACGAAGTACAGCGCGGATCTGCTCTCCGATCTTCCGAGCGCGGCCTGCCTCCTTGCTGCGCTCGCGGTGCTGATCACGGAGCTCACGCGCGAGGACGGTCCACGCGCGCGACTGATGATCGCGGCGCCGCTGTGCGCGGGCGGGTTCTATCTCCGCTACGGCAGCGCGGCGACGATCGCGATCATCGCCGCCGCCGCGCTCGTGCTCGGGATCCGCGGTGTGCGGCGGCGCCCGCGGTGGGCGATCGCGACCGCCACGCTGTTCGCCGCGCTGCTCGTGCCGTACGCCGTGTACTCGACGAGCGTCACCGGCTCGATGCTCGGCATTCTCGAGCTCAGCGCGAGCGTCCCCGGCCACGGCGGCGGTGAGGGCCTCGTCTCCTACCTCACGACCAACGCCTTCGCGTTCTACGGGATCCTCGTCGCGCCGCTGATGATCGCGGGGCTCGTGCTCGTGCATCGCGTGCCGCGGGCCGCGCGCGCGCTCCCGATCATCGCGGTGCTCCAGATCGTCGTGCTCGGGATGACCACCCACGCGCAGGCGCGGTTCGTGGTCGTCGCGATCGTGCTGCTCGTGATCGTGGGTGTCGCGGCGTTGCGGACCGTGCTCACTTCCCGGCTCGCGATGGTCGCGGTGCTCGCCGTCGTCGCGATGTGGATCGGCAACGTCTACGCGACGGTGCACTGGACGGTGAATGGCCGCGAGCACGACTGGACGCCGACCGTGCTCGCCGCACGTGCGATCCATACCGATGCCGCGGGTCGGTCGTGCGCGGTGCTCGGTCGTCACACGGCGCAGCTCGAGTGGTACGGCGGCTGCCCATCGACGAACGAGATCCTCGTGCAGAACCTCGCGCTCGACACCCCCGTCTACGCGGTGGGCGAGCCGAGCGAGGAACCCGGTCAGCGCTGCGCCCTCGAGGTTCCTCCGACCTCCGACAGCGTGCTCCGGCTCCAGCCTCTCGGCACCTCCTGCGCGCCCAAACCATGACCCGGCTGCCATAGCCCCCACGGAAAACTTCTCGTCGAGTTTCGGAGGTTTGCCACCTGCGGGGGCCCCCATCACCGCCGCCGGTCCGGGGTCCGTACTTTCATTGACCCTGGCGGCTCTACCGTGGCATTCAGGGCTCATGGATGTCGCGCTCATGCGTCGCCTCGACCGGGTGCTCGGGGATGCCGCGTGCAGCCTCATCGCGACCACGCACCGGATCAAGAAGCCGTTCGCGAAGGCTCGCCCGATCAAGAAGATCGTGGTGATGAAGTTCTTCGGCATGGGCTCGATCGTGGTGGCGAGCAAGAGCCTGGCGGCGCTGCGCGACTGCTACCCCGACGCCGAGCTCCACTTCGTCACGTTCAAGTCGAACGCGGCGATCCTCGATATCCTCGGGATGACCGACGTCAACCACTACGTCGATCCCTCGACCCCGCAGGCGTTCGCGACGTCCACCCTCGCCACCGCCCGCGCGCTGCGCAAGGCGAAGTGCGATCTCGTGTTCGACCTCGAGTTCTTCGCGAAGTTCCCGCTCGTGCTCGGCAGCCTCGCCGGCATCCCGCGAAAGGCCGGCTTCTATCTGACCTCGGAGAGCTGGCGCAAGGAGCTGCTCGACATCGCCGGGTTCTACAACTCGTACTTCCACACGAGCGACATCTTCCTCTCGCTCGTCTACCTCGCGACCACCGGCGACTACTACTACACGGGATTCCCCGAGTTCACCGCGAAGTACAGGTACCCGAAGATCGAGATCAGCGAGATCGAGCGCGCCGCGCTCCGCAGCAGGCTCGCGCAGCACGGCATTCGACCCGGTGACCCGCTGTTCGTGATCAACGCGAACACCTCGCCCGATCTCGCGCCCGAGGCGCGAAAGTGGCCGAAGGAGCGCTACGCGCAGCTCGCGGACGAGCTCGTCGCCACCTCGCCGAACGCGCGTGCGTGCTTCATCGGCGCGCCGAACGAGCGCGGCTACGTGCAGAGCGTTGCGGACCACTGCAAGACCTCGCGCCGGCACGTGCTCGCCGGTGACCTCTCGCTGCGCGAGCTCCTCGTGCTGTTCGCCGAGGCCAAGCTCGTCGTGTCCAACGACTCGGGCCCGATGCACCTCGCCTGCCTCGTCGACGCGCCGATCATCGGCCTGTTCTTCGCCGACACGCCGACCCTGTTCGCGCCGATCGGCTCGCGCGTGCGCTCGGTCGCTCCGGCCCTGTACTCGATCCCGCTGTTCAGCGTGTACAACGGCAAGGACGTCGCCGTCGGCAAACCGGCGAGCGAGATCGGCAACGCCGCCGCGTGCACCGTGCCCGTCTCGGAGGTCATGCAGCACGCGCACGAGCTCATCGCGATGCGCCCCGTGCTGACCGAAGTGGGTCTGCCATGAGCACCGAGCGTCTCGTCCGCCAGGTCCTCGCCGAGAGCATCCGGGTCAAGGCCGCGCTCGATCCCGCGGAGATCGCATTCGCCGCCGATCTGCTGCGCGACACCGTGCTCGCCGGCAAGAAGGTCCTCCTGTGCGGCAACGGCGGCAGCGCGGCCGACGCGCAGCACATCGCCGCCGAGCTCGTGGGCCGCTTCGTCGTGGAGCGTCGACCGCTCGCGGCGATCGCCCTCACCACCGACACCTCCGCGCTCACCGCGATCGCGAACGACTACGGCTTCGAGCACGTGTTCTCGCGCCAGGTCGATGCCCTCGGCGCCGAGGGTGACCTGCTCGTGGCGATCACCACGAGCGGCACGAGCAAGAACGTCCTCGCCGCCGTCGCCGTCGCCCGCGCACGCGGCATGAAGGTCCTCGGCCTCACCGGTGCGAAGGGCGCCGCGTTCGTGGCCTCGTGCGACGCCGGCGTCGCCGTGCCGTCCACGGTCACCGCGCGGGTGCAGGAGTGCCACATCGCGATCGGCCACCTCCTGTGCGAGGCGGTCGACGAGGCGTTCGCGCCCACGCCCACCATCGTGCTCGGCAACGGCGTGGCCCCCGCGAAGGAACTCACGCTCGAGCAGCTCGTGCAGTGGCGCGAGGCGCAGCGCGCGCGCAAGCGCAGCGTGGTGTGGACCAACGGCGTGTTCGACGTGTTCCACGCCGGCCACCTCGCCTCGCTGCGCGCCGCGCGCGCGTTCGGCGATGTCCTGATCGTCGGCGTCAACGACGACGCCTCGGTCCGCGCGAACAAGGGTCCCGATCGCCCGATCTTCCCCGCCGCCGAGCGCGTGGAGCTGCTTGCCGCGCTCGACATCGTCGACGCGCTGCTCGTGTTCGGCGACGCCACGCCCGAGCGCGTGCTCGCCGCCGTGAAGCCCGACGTGCACGTGAAGGGCGCCGACTACGCGAACAAGCCGATCCCCGAGCGCTCGATCGTCGAGGCGTACGGTGGCCGCGTCGAGCTCGTGCCGCTCGTCGCGGGCCGCTCGACGACCGACACGCTCGCGAAGCTGCGTTAGTTGCCGCGCGTCGCTGCGTACATCTCGTAGCCGCGTGCGTTCGTGGTCCGCGAGAAGTACAGCACGCAGTTGTCGGCCGAGATCCAGTTCGGGAACTCGAGGCCCGCCGTGTTCAGCTCCGCAACGGGAACCGGAGTCGAGAACGCGTTCGCGATCGACGTGCGGCTCGCGTAGTAGATGTCGTAGGTCCCCATCGTACCGGTGCGGTCCGAGAGAAAGTACACGTTGAGCTCGTCGGGCGTGACGATCGGCGAGCTCTCGACGAACGACGTGTTGAGCTGCGTGCCGCTGACCAGGGTCGGCGTGCCGAAGCCGCCGCCGCCGCTCCGGGCGGTCCGGTAGATGTCGTAGCCGACGCCGGCACCGCCTCGGTCGCTGCCAAAGTAGATCACGTTGCCATCGGGCAGCAGGGACGGCTCGGTATCGTTCGTCGTGCCCGAGACATTCGCGATCGGCTGGAGCGCCGGGAACGCGGCGGTCACCGTCGGACGCTGCGCGAGGACGAGGCGCCACGTGTTGCCCGGGTGGTCCGTCGCGATCAGCGTGAGGCCGTCGCTGCTGACGCGCGGCTCGCGCTCGTCGGCCGCGGTGTTGACGCCTGCGACTGGCGTTACACCCCCGAACGCCGCGGTGGCGGACGCCCGCGTGGCCTTGTACAGGTCATAGCCACCAGCGCCACCGGGTCGGTTGCTGCCGAAGTAGATGGTCAGCTCGTCAGCTGAGAGGAACGCGCCTTCGTCGTCGCTGACGGTATCGATCGCCGTGAGCTCGACGGGCGTACCGAACGACGCGCTCGAGTTGCAGCGCGGCGGCGCGGCATCGATCGCCGACGCATCGATCGCGCTCGTATCCTTCGCTACCGACGCATCCGTGGGCTTGTCGCTCACGGTTCCACACCCCACACCGACCAAACCGACCAAGACTGCAATGCGCATGTAGTTACCCTACTACGAGGCGTTCCTCCTCGGATTGGCAACGAGTGCGACATCGTCGTCATGGATGGAGATCGAGAGCCCATGATATCGTGGAGGGATATGCTGATTCGCTTCGTGATGATGGTGTGTGGTCTCGCTGCATGCGGTGGCGGAGGCGGTGACGACTCGGTTCACGCCGATGCCGGCGTGGATGCGTACCGCGGCGCGACGCTCACACGCACGTATCAGCAAGGCACCGATGGCTACGCCGGCACGAAGTCCGTCGGCATCTCGACCTACGGCGGCCTCGGATCGCCGGGCCAATACAACCAGAACGGGATGACGTTCGCGGATGGGCAGAACGACTGGTGCACCGGCACCAACATCATCACGGGCAACTACTCCGAGGTCTGGCTACTGCGGTTCGATGACCTCGGGCTTCCGGCGACCACGCAGGTGGTCTCGGCGACGCTGGCGATCAGCGGCTACGGCGACGGCAGTCATGGCCTCTACTTCGCCGGCAGCTATCTCGCGAAGAGCTGGTACGACGCGACGCCAATCTCGTGCGCGGGCTGCTCGGATTCGCCGGTGGGCTGGCGCTGGGCGAACGGCAGCGGCGCACCGTGGACGGCGATGGGCGCCGCCGGCGCGGATGACACACTCGCCGGCAAGGCGTTCCGCGTTCCCGCTACCGGCGAGGTCGCCGGTGACGGCCAGCCCGCGCGGTACACGACCGAGCTGGATCCCGCGGTGGTGCAGCAATGGATCGCAGGGACCAACAACGGCCTGCGCATCGTCGCCGGCACCGAGATGGTGCACATGGGCTACGTCCAGGCGCAGCGTGATGCCGGCCGGCCGGTGGCGATGCGGCCCGAGCTGACGATCGTCTACGCGACTCCCTAGCGCAGGATCACGGTCATGTACGTGATCGCACCCGGAACGAGCGGGGCCGCGCCCACGCCGATCGCGTTGCCACCGGCGACGGTCACCGTGGTCAGCTTCGTCATCGGAACATCGATGCTCGGGAAGTAGACATCCACGCCGCTCGCCCCCGCGACCCACGCGGTGCCGTCGAAGGCCTGCTCCGGCGCGTGCGTCGCCGAGATCGAGAACGCGCGCGGCGTACCGTTGGCGTGGATCAGCAGCGCGCCGCGGGTGGCATCGAACGCCGGCATCCGCGACTGCGTGAATGCGCGCGCGACGAACACGCCACCGCCGAGCACCACGGCCGGAGGAGCGATCGCGATCCCAGGCACGGCATACGTGCCCTGCGCGCACGCCGGCGCGGTCGGGGGAGGCGTGACATCGAGCAAGGTCGCGTACGAGGCGAGCCGCAGCATGAACGTGCCGTCGGCCTCGGTGGTGGCACTGCGCTGATCGTCATAGTGCGCGATCCAGGTCGCGCCCGCGATCGGGCACGGAGCCGAGGCGGTGGAGTCCCAGTCGAGGAACGTGCCGGTGAACGGGAAGTCGACGAGGTCGACATCGACCGGCGCGTCGGACGCGGTGGTGGTGCCGTCGCACGCGGCGAGCGCGAGCGCGATCAGCGCTGGTGCGCGGCCCATTCGATCGCTCGTGCGGTGAGCTCGACCATCGTGGGATCGAGCCAGGTCGTGGTCGAGTGGCCGAACGCCGCGTAGAACATGCGCGAGCCAACATGCTCGCGCGCCCAGGCGATCGCGTGGAAGCCCTGCTTGTTCTGCGCGGGGTACTCGGGCGGCAGCGTGTCCTCGTCGAGCGCCATCAGGACCGTGGCGTCGCTGATCGTCTCCGGGCGCTGGGTGAAGAAGTACCACTCGTCGGTCAGCGCGAGGTTCGGTAGCCCCGCGGTGATCGGATGCGTCGCCGGCATCATCGTCACCGTCGCGGGCCACAGGCCATCGGGGTGCCCGGCGAACTTCGTGCCGGTGACGTCGTCCGTGTAGAACGGCCACGAGTACTCGGTCATCGTCGCCGAGTGGAAGCCCACCACGCCGCCACCGCCGCGGATCCACGCCTCGAGATCGTCGCGACCGAGTTGCGAGAGCCCATCACCGCTCGTGACGCAGAACACGATCACGTCGTGATCCGCGAGGTTCGCCGCGGTGATCGCGAGCGGATCGTTCGTGGTGGTGATCGTGTAGCCGCGGGTGAAGTGGAAGTTCACCACCGTGTTGCGGCAATCGAGGTTCGAGGCGTGGCGCCAGAAGTTCTCGAACGTGTACACGAGGACGCGCGGCTTGCCGGGGTCACCGTCGAGGTGGAGCTCGATGTGGCCCTCGGGCCCAGCCTCGGGCGCCGGCTCGTTGTCGCCGCAGCCCGCGACTACGACCATCGCGATGAGCCAACCTCGCATGCTGGCAGGGTAGCGCGATCAGTGTGCGGGCGCGCGATCGATCACGAGCTCGTGCAGGGATACGCGTCCACCATCCCCGGTCTCGACGACGACCTCGACGCCTGACACCAGGCGCTTCGCGCTGAACGTGAACCGGGCGAGCTCTGCGCGACCAGTCGGGATGTCCTTCGCCTGACGCTCGATCGCCGGAACGAGGAGTCTGCGCTCTCGACCGGTGGGGGTTCCGATGACGCTGAACAGGAGGTGGCCCGGCGACACGATGCCACTGCCGATCCACGTCGCCGTGTACTCGCCCTTCGGCAGATCGATGTACGGGCCGAACACGATCGTGCCCGGCGCGCCGGTCGCGACGAGCTCGCCCGCCTCGAGGGTGACGTTCGCGCGTCGGAGCTGGAGATGCGTCGCCGGGATGTGCATCGGGAACGTGGCCAGCTCGCGGTCCGGGATCGGGAGGTCGAGCCATGCAAGCGACACATCCGCCGTACGAAACACGTGGACCTCGTATGTATCGCCGACCTGGAACCGCTCGAGCTCGATGGGCAGCGTCGCGCGGATCGCGGACCGATCGTGCTCGTCCTGAAAGGCGACCACGTAAAACCGGTCGGGAAGCTCGGCCGCGCTGTAACACGACGTGCTGCCGAGCCACCGCAACGGCATCATGAACTCGTCCATCCCGACATGGCACGTCAACGCTGCGCCGTGCGACTGGAGCGTCAAGAGATTGGCCGACAGGTGATCGGCAAAGCCATGCGTCAGGTTGCGGCGCACGAGCTCGTCCGCGATCTTCTGGAGCTCCGCGCCATCGGGTTGGATCCGTCCCGCGCCGCCGCGCCACACGCCCTCCGGGGTCGTCGTCGGGGCGGCATCCGTGGCCCCGAGCGCCGCCGCGATCGGAATCGCCGCAAGCCAGACGATCGCGAAGGCCCGCCATCCCTGACGCGCCTCTCCGGCGGTCCGAACCCCGATCAGGACCGCAAGTCCCACGATCGCTTGCAGGCTCGACATCAGATACCGCGTCGCCTCGGGGCTATCGAGCAAGTTGGCGATCAGGAGCGGCACCAGCACGACCCCGAGCTGTCCGAGGACGACGACGCACACCCAGCGCAATGGACCAAAGGCGCGAGACCAGGCCTCG
>JBBRED010000387.1:0-7992 GCA_038203335.1 Haliangiales bacterium
ATGACGAAGAACGCGAGCGTGAGGATCGGCGTGACGATCATCGCGGCGATCAAGCGCGGAAGCACGAGGTACTGGATCGGGTTGACCGCCATCGACTCGAGCGCATCGATCTGCTCGGAGATCCGCATCGTGCCGAGCTCGGTCGCGATTCCCGCGCCGACGCGCCCCGCGAGCATCAGCGACGTGAGCACCGGCGCGAGCTCGAGCGAGAGTTCCTTGCCCGTCGCCGCGCCGGAGAACGACTCGAAGCCGAGCTGGCGGAACGCGTAGACCGACTGGATCGACAGCACCATGCCGGTGAACGCACCGACGAGCAGCATGATCGGCAGCGAGTGAAAGCCGATGTACTCCGCCGCCTCGAGGTAGTTCTTCCCACGGAACGGGCGGCGCGGGAGCCACGACAGCGCGCGCCCCATCAGGATCAGGTGGCCGCCGACGGCGTCGAGGAACCGGACGATCGGAGCGCCCGCGTCCTTGAACCCAACGACCACGGCCTGGCCCACCGTGAGTTTCTTCTCCTCGGGCTCGGCGGCCTGGGTCTTCGCGTCGGCCGCGGCGGCCGGCGGTGGCTGCGGCTGGCCCGGGCCGGCGACGGCGTGGCCGATCATCGTGGTGCTCGGACCCGCGCCCGGGCGAACGCCGGTCGGCTCCTCGTCCGCCTTCGCGGTTCCTTCCTTGGTCGGCTCGTCGTCGTACGTGCTCACGGCGGGTCTCCCACGTAGGTGCGTGGCACGCGTTTGCTCATGCCGCACGTCACCTCGTACTCCGAAAGTCCGGCCCACTCGCCGTACTCCGCCACGCTGATCGAGACCCCGCCGGCAGCGCGCCCGAGCAGCACGGCCGGATCTCCGACCGTCACGTCGGGAACATCGGTGACATCCGCGATGGCGATATCCATGCTGATGCGGCCGACCAGCGGGACGCGCTTGCCTCGGATCGCGACCTCGGCGTGCCCGCTCGCCCGGCGCGGCAGGCCATCGGCATAGCCGACCGGCAGCACCGCGACCCGGCTATCGCGCTCCGCGTGCCAGGCCGCGCCATAGCCGACGGTGGCGCCGCGCGCGATCGAGCGAAGCTGCGCCACCTCGGAGACCAGCCGCATCGCGGACGTGTGCACGGCGCCGTCGGGCCAGCGACCGTTGCCGTAGATCGCGATGCCCGCGCGCACGAGATCGAACCGCGCCTCGGGGAACATCAGCGCGCCCGAGCTGTTCGCAGCGTGCCGGATCCGGATCGGCGCGCCGGCCGCGACGACCGCGCGATCTACCACCGCGAACTGCGCGAGCTGCGCGCGGGTCATCGAGTGCGGATCCGCCGGATCATCGGAGTCTGCGCAGGCGAAGTGCGTCATCAGCCCGACGAGCTTCACGCCGTTGTTCGCCGCCATCACGGCGAGCTCCGCCGCGCGCTCCATCTCCACACCGAGCCGGCCCATGCCGGTATCGACCTTGAGGTGCGCCTCGATGGTGCGCTGCCGACGCTGCGCGACCGCGGCGATCGCATCCAGATCTTCGGGGCTGCCGATCACCGGCGTCATTCCCGCCATCACCATCTCGTCCTCGCCGCCGTGCTGGCTCGGGCCCATGACAAGCACGGGCCCGGTGATGCCGGCCTCGCGCAACGCCACGCCCTCCTCGACGAGGCTGACCGCGAACCCCGCCGCCGCCTTCGCGCGCATCAGCGCCTGCGAGACCGCGACCGCGCCGTGGCCATAGCCATCCGCCTTCACGACCGCGTAGACCTCCGCCTTCGTCAGCGCCTGAAGAGCGCGCGCATTCGCGATGATCGCAGCGAGGTCGACCTCGACGCGAGTGCGTCGAATCATCGCCCGGTCGTGCATGCCGCGATCTGGCTCTCGGCATGGCGCGCTGTCAAGCTAACCGGGCGATTCCTCGACGGAAATGGCGATCTCCGCACGTGAGCAAGACCTGTCAGAAGTGCTGACACCTCTGACACCTCGCTGCCTGCTAAGTCGCGAGGTTGCCGGTGGCGCGCAGAGTGCAATGCTCGATCGCGATGCACATTCCGGGGGCGGTGGCGGCGGTGGTGATGTCGACGAGCGTGGCGATGGCGGATGCGCCCGGAGTGGTGCCCCCGCCGGCGATCAAGGTGTCCCCGTACGACTCCGATCCGCCCAACCGGATCACCGGCACCGTCGACGCGTCGGGCGGGCTGAGCACCACGCTCGGTGGCTCGCTCGCGTACGAGCGCCGCGTCTATCACAACGTCGGTCTTCTGGTCCGGGTTGGCTACGCAAAGGCATACCTGAGCACCGAGCTAGATGGCTGCTGCGACGCCGCGCAGATCGGCTACACGAACATCGGCGTTCGGTACTACGGCGCGCGGGCGTACGTACACACGGAGCTCGGGGTCAGTGTGATCCGCAGGGGCGGCGGCACCGACGACAACGGCGAGTACCACCCGACCACCTACAAGACGTGGCCCAGCTTCGCGGCCGGGTTCGGCGGAAAGCCGACCGGCGCGATCGACATCGGCATCTCGGCGGTGTTTCCGCAGCTCGGCGCGCAGATCCATTTCGGCGTCGACTTCTCGCAGTTCTGAAACGCACGACGCCCCGGCCATACTCGGTATGGACAGGGCGTTCACGGTCCGAGGATCTCGGAGACTACGCGGCCTTCTTCCTCTCGGCCTTCTCGATCAGCGCCGGCGTGACCACCAGCGAGCGACCACGCGGGATGATGAGGCCATCGCGCGCGAGCTGGTTGAACGCGCGCGAGATGGTCTCGCGACAGCTACCGATCATGTTCGCGAGCTCCTGCTGGGTGGGACGGCGACGAACCACCAGACCATCCGGTCCCGAGGCACCTTCCTCGCGGCCAAGCGCCACGAGGCGGTGAATCAGGCGCTCGTTGACGTCGCACAGCGCGAGTTGCGCGATGGTCTCGTCGGCGCGGCGCAAGCGGCGCGACATCTCACCGAGGAGGTTCATCGCGGTGCGTGCGTGAACCTGCATGTGACGCATCAGATCCTCGCGCGACAGCACGAGGAGCGTGGTCGGCTCGATCGCGAGGCAGTGCGCCGAGCGCGGCGCCTGATCGAACAGCGACATCTCGCCGAACGAATCGCCCGAGCGGAGGATCGAGAGCGTTACCTCGCGGCCGCTCTCGCCGAAGATGACGACCTTCACGCGGCCGTTCATGATCACGAACATCGCATCCCCAGGTTCATCCTGAGAGACGACCGCCGAACCTACGGCGACCTTCCTGACGGAGACTCTTGCAGTCAGATCTTCGATCGCGCTGATCGGCAGCGCCGCGAACAGCGGAGCGCGAGCGATCGTTGCGCGGATGCGAGCTGGATCCTCGCCAGCTACGCGCGGGTCCGGGTTGGAACGGATCGGCAGCGACGTGGCCGAGGGCGCGAAAGCGGGACGAGCAATTCCTAAGGTCATGTAAGGCTCCCGTGGTGACGACCCACGGCAGCTTCTTCTGCGAGGGCCGTGCCCGTGGCCGAGATCACCCTCCCGGGACGTAGTTCTCGACGGTTGCCGCACTGCATTGTGGCCGGGAGTGTGACGGTGACTTCACAAAACCGTTCACCACCACGCCATGGATGTCGTGGTCATCACACCGAGGTTGGCAGGTCGGTGGTAGGGTCCGGCCCGATGCCGACCCTCGACGTGGTCATCAACGGCGAGCCGAGAAGCGTCGCCGAGGGCACCACCGTCCTCGCCCTGATCGGTGAGCTGGGCCTCGCGGGCAAGCCCGTCGCGGTCGAGAGGAATCGGGAGATCGTTCCGCGTGCCACCCACGCCACCACGCTCCTCGCCGCCGGCGACCGCCTCGAGGTCGTGACGTTCGTGGGCGGAGGCTAAGCAAATGACCGACACCTGGAAGCTCGCAGACAAGACGCTCACCTCCCGCATCATTGTCGGGACCGGCAAGTACAAGTCCAACGAGGAGACCCGCGCCGCGCTCGCCGCCTCGGGCGCCGAGATCGTGACCGTGGCGCTGCGCCGCGTGGACCTCTCGAGCAAGGCGCCGACCGTGCTCGATGCGATCGATCGCACGAAGTACATCCTCCTGCCGAACACCGCCGGGTGCTACTCGGCCGACGAGGCGATCCGCACCCTCCACCTCGCGCGCGAGCTCGGCATGGACGAGCTGGTCAAGCTCGAGGTCATCGGCGATCCGAAGACCCTGTTCCCCGACAATACGGCCACGGTCGAAGCCGCTCGCCGGCTGGTCAAGGAAGGCTTCAAGGTCCTGCCGTACTGCTCCGACGATCTCATCACCTGCAAGCGTCTCGAGGAGGCCGGCTGCCTCGCGGTGATGCCGCTCGCGGCGCCGATCGGATCGGGGCTCGGCATTCGCAACCCGCACAACATCCGCCTGATCATCGAGAACATCGGCATTCCGGTCATCGTCGATGCCGGCGTGGGCACGGCGTCCGACGCGGCGATCGCGATGGAGCTCGGCTGCACGGCCGTACTGATGAACACGGGGATCGCCGGCGCGCAGCACCCCGTGTTGATGGCCGAGGCGATGCGGCTCGCCGTCGACGGTGGGCGCAAGGCGTTCCTCGCCGGCCGTATGGCGCGCAAGGACTACGCGAACGCCTCGTCACCGACCGCCGGTCTGATCGAGTGAGCGTCCACATCCTCGATCCCGTGCGCGTCGTCGCGATCACCGATCGCTCGATGATGGGCGCGACGCCGAAGGAGTTCGGCGAGGCGATCGAGCGTGTCGTCACCGGGTGCCCGCCCGGCTCGGTGCTGATCCAGGTGCGCGAGAAAGACCTCGACGGAAAGGCGCTCCTCGAGCTGATCTCCATCGCACGGCGGTACTCGCGCGTCATCGTCAACGACCGCGTCGACGTGGCCCTCGCCGCCGAGGCGATCGCGGTGCACCTCCCGGAGGACGGCCTGACCGTCGCCGAAGCGCGCGCGCTGTTCACCGGCGTCATCGGCGTCTCGCGCCACGCCCCCGACGCGAACACCGGCGCCGACCTCATGCACCTCGGGCCGATCTGGGCGACCCCGTCCAAGCCCGGCATGACCCCGCTCGGCCCCGAGGTCCTGCGCGAGCCCCACGGCACCGCGAAGCTCGTCGCGATCGGCGGCATCGACTCCCCCGAGCGCGCGCGCGAGGCCGCGATGGCCGGCGCCGACGCCGTCGCGGTGATCCGCGCCGCCTGGTCGGGCGGATCCCTGGTGCCCTACGTCACCGCCGTCGACGCGGGCCGCGGCCTGCGCACCTGAGGGAATGAACTCCGGCGCCCCGGCGTTGGGACCTCGTGCGCGCTGGCCTGATCCTGCTCGCGGCCGCCGCCTGTGGCCGCCACGAGCCGACCGCCGCTCCGCCCACGCCGAAGGCGGTGGCCACGCCGATCGAGGCGCCCGCGGCGAATCCCCTGCTGCCCTGCCCCGTCGACAAGCCCGTGCTCGGCCCCGGCCTCACCGTGGAGCGCTGGCGGATCAACGCGGTCCCCGCGACGGGCGGCCAGCCCTGCGTCGACGTGGTGCGCGCCGATCCGGCCACCTTCGCGCTGCGTGTGCTCTCGCAGGCGACCGATGATTCCACGCCGCGCTCGGCGCTCGCATGGCGCGACGCGTTTCACCTCTCGGCGGTGATCAACGCCGGCATGTTCCACGACAGCGGCAAGCCCGTGGGCATGATCGTCGCCGACGGCATCGTGCGCAGCGAGTCCAATCCGAAGATGAGTGGCTACCTCGCGTGGGATCCGATCACGGAGGCCGATCCGCCGTTCACGATCGCGGGGCGCGACTGCGACGGCTTCGATCTCGATGCGCTCCGCGCGCGCTACCACTCCGTCGTCCAGAGCTACCGGCTCCTCGGGTGCGATGGCCAGGCCATCCCGTGGAAGGATCCGAAGCAATACTCCGCCGCCGCGATCGGCCTCGATCGCTCCGGCCGGATCGTGTTCCTCCACGCACGAGCCGCCGTCACGATGGCCGAGCTGTCGGCAGCCTTGGCCACCCATGGTCTCGCCGGCGCCCTGTTCCTGGAGGGCGGCCCCGAGGCGTCCCTCGTGGCCCGCGGCTCCGAGGCCGAGCTGTCCCGGGTCGGGAGCTACGAGACCGGCTTCGTCGAGAACGACTCCAACGTCAGCTACTGGACGTTGCCGAACGTGATCGCCCTGCTCCCACGCTGACGCCATCCCCTTGCAATGATGCGGCTCGTCGGGTACTAAACCGCCCCTACCCGCCGCTATAGCTCAGTGGTAGAGCAACGGTTTCGTAAACCGTAGGTCGCCCGTTCAAACCGGGCTAGCGGCTCCAGACGCTGGAGAACTTCGACGAGGTGTCCCGGGTACACCCCCGAGAACAGATCGCGATCGGCCTGTCGATGATGACGGTGCGGACGTGGATCGTTTCGCTCCCCTAGATTCGCGGATCGATCGGTCGTGGCTTGGGCATTGCCGCCACATAAGAGACAATATATAGTCCCTTACATGCCTCTAGTGACAATAAGAGATAATATATTGTCACTTGATGGTTCTGCGCCTGGTGACATCTCCCGCGGTCTGGCGGAACGGGCTCGACGACGGCGACTCGATGAAAATCTTACGCAACCGGGCCTGGCCGCCCGAGCCGGCGTTACCACTGCGAGCCTCCGCCGCTTCGAGCGCACCGGCGCCGTATCGGTGGAGAACCTCATCCGCATCGCGCTCGCGCTTGGTGCGGGGGACGAGTTCAGCCGCCTCTTCCCACCGCGCGAGACACGCTCCCTCGACGAAATCATCGCCGCGCCCAAACAGCGCCTACGAGGCAAACGCCGATGAGGCCTTCGAAGACCGCGAAGACCACATCGCGGACGAAGGTTGGGACTCGTGGGAAGGCTGCGAAGACGCCGAAGGCGACAGGGAAGATGGAGGCGACCAAGGGGAAGAAGGACGTGAAGGCAACGCCGGCGTCCAAGCCCCAGGTGACGAAGACGACGTCCCAGCGATTCCAGCCCGTCAGGCTTCTCAACGTAGACATCCAGCTTGGCGAGGTGGTTCATCCAGTGGGGCGACTTGCGTGGCAGGACCGGCGGATCCTCTTCGAGTACGCGCCGGCCTTCATTGAACGTGGTCTCCAGATCTCGCCGTTCCACCTTCCCGTGCAAGCAGGCGTCATCTACGGCGATCCAGCGATCTTCGACGGGCTCATGGGTGTCTTCAACGACAGCCTTCCAGACGGATGGGGACGCCTTCTCCTTGACCGTAAGCTCGCTCAGATGGGGATGCTCCCCGGTGCGCTCACGCCCGTCGATCGGTTGGCGTATGTCGGTGAAGCTGGCACTGGTGCGCTGCGCTACCGGCCCGAGCACGAACGCGAACCCGGTGTCGCATCGATCGATCTGGACGCGCTGGCGGAGGACGCCCGAAGCGTCCTGGAGGGCGCATCCTTGGAGGTCCTCGACACGCTCATTTCTCTGGGAGGCTCCTCGGGCGGCGCGCGTCCCAAGATCGTCGCCGCTTGCAGTAACGACCGGGCGCAGCTCGTCACAGGCAACGGAGCCCTACGCCCTGGGTACAGTCACTGGCTGATCAAGTTCCGCTCTTCGACCGATCCACCGGACGTGGGTGCGATCGAGCACGCCTACTCCGAGATGGCTCGCGCCGCTGGGATCGACATGGCGCCGACACATCTGTTCCCCGCACGATCGGGCGCCGGCTACTTCGGAACTGAACGTTTCGACCGAAGACGCAACGCGCGTGTGCACGTCCACAGCGTCTGCGGTCTCCTGAAGGCCGACTTCCGGATCCCGAGCATCGGCTATGTCTCGCTCCTCAAGGCAACGCGCGTCCTCACCCGGAATCAACTCGAGGTCGATCGGATGTTCCGCAGGATGGTGTTCAACGTGTTCGCGAGAAACCGGGACGACCATACGAAGAACCACGCATTCATCCTCGAGGAGGACGGGACGTGGCACAGCTCACCTGCGTTCGATCTGACGTTCTCCGCAGGATCGGGTGGTGAACACGCCCTCGACGTCGCGGGCGAGGGTCGCGCACCGGGAATCG
>JBBRED010000388.1:0-7964 GCA_038203335.1 Haliangiales bacterium
GGCGCTCGGCGGCGGCGAGGGCGCGCTGCGGGCGCAGCGTGATCATCGGGAAGCGGCTGGGGACGCGGAACGGGATGTCGTAGTGACGCGCCCACATGGTCATGTCCTGCATCATCCAGCGCGCCTTGTGCGGGATCCGGATCGGCAGGTCGTTGCCGGTGGCCTTGAAGACCGCGCCGAGGAGGAACGGTCGCCAGCGCACGGGCACGCCGGTGCGCGCCGACACCGCGGCCATCTGCGTGGCGGCCAGGTAGCTGTACGAGGAGCCGACGTCGAAGAAGAACTCGATCTCGCGAGGCATCGCGCGCGACGATACGCCTAGTCCCGCATCACGACGAGGGTGTAGTCGCCGGCCTTGCCGTTGAACGTGTCGGCGACCACGAAGTAGGTGCCGGGCGCGAGCTGCACGCTCACCTCCGTGTCGCCGCGTGCGAGACAGCCGGCGGCGGTCGGCGCGTCGCGCAGCACGTGGAGATCGATGTCGGCGGCTGCGTCGGCGACGTAGACGTGAAACATGCCCGCGGTCTCGACGTCGAGGCGGTAGTAGACCTCGTTCCCGACCTCGGCCTGCGTGCCGCACGCGGGGTAGCTCGTGATCGCGTCGGTGCCGAACCTGGCCGTGTCGCGACGATCGGCAAACGGCAGCACGCCGATCACGAACGGGTCGTCGGCGCGGCCCGCGCCGGTGAGCCGGGGCGCATCGGCATCGGGCGCAGGCTCGCTGTCGACCACGGTGCGGCGCAGGCGATCGAGCGCCTCGAGCACGATCAGATTGCGCGTGTTGTTGCCGTGCGCGAGCCCCGCCGCGGTGAGCTGGCACGCGCCGCCGGAGTAGGTCTCGAGGTGCAGGTGATCACCGCCGAGCCCGTGAGCCGCGAGCGGCAGCAGCTCGCGATGAAGATCGACGAGCGGCACGCCGCGGGTCTGCGCCACGCCGCGTGCGATCGCGTTGTAGCGCGGCACCTCGAGGTCGGCGGCGGCGTTGTCGTCGCGCGGCGGGATGGTCGACAGGATCGGGATGATGCCCTGCGCGAGCAGCGTGTCGGTGATGTCCGCGAGGTTCTGCGCGTAGCGATCGATGCGCGCGTAGCCGATATCGTTGGTGCCGAACATCACCGTCGCGAACGCGGGATGGATCGCGGCGACCTCTTGCTCGAGCGGCGACGGCGATCCTGCGAGCACCTGGAACGCGGACCACCCGACCACCGCCGCGACCGAGGTGCGCCCGAACGCGGCCCGGAAGTCCTCCACCGTCGCGGCGAGATCGCGGCCATCGAGCATCACCGAGGAGCCACCGAAGCAGGTCACATAGCCGGTCGCCGCGGTGTGCGAGTCGCCGATCTTCGCGAACACGCCCGCGGCGCCGGTGGTGGTCGCGTGAACCGCGCGCAGATGCTCGACCAGATCCGGCGTCAGCGGCGACTGGGTCTGGCCCTCCGGATACAGTACGGGACCGAGCGCGGGCGGCGCCGCATCGATGGCGGCGTCGGTGGCCGCGGACGGCGACGAGCACGACGCGAGGCCGAGCAAGGCGAGGGTCCCGCGCACGAGACGACTCTACCCTACGGCGTCGACGGAGGACCGGAGAGAGAGAACGTGTAGCTCTCGTGATCGTCGTCGAACCGGCCGGCATCGAGCTTTGCCGCCCACACCACCTCGACGAGGCAGCGCGCCATTCCTCCCGGCGTAGCGGTGCCCACCTCGACGACCTCCATGCGCGTGGTCTCCATCGTGATGTCCACGGTCCACGGTGCGGACGGCTTCTGTGACTTCATGCACGAGGCAACATCGAACATGCTCTCCCAGTCGGGCTCGCTGCGGCCCCACGCGCTGCCGGCGCTCGAGCCATGACCGATCGTGCCGTACCGGCCCGTCCCGAAGGTCCCGAAGCCGTCGGCCAGCCCGATCGGCGATGGGCGCACCCCCGGCTCCGCCGCGACGTACGACGTCACGGGCGAGACGGCGCGGCCCATCATCGCCACGGTCATCTGCTCCGGCTCCGACAGAGACTGGTATTGATCCTCGCCGAACACGTAGGCGGCGGTGGCGATGGAGAACGACGCGCTTGTCGTCAGGTCGCGCTTCACCGGATCGCTCCACAGGCGACCCGTCAGCGTGACGCGATCCGGGGCGGCCACGGTCTCGGTGTCGCGCATCAGGCGAAGTCCCTCTCCCTCGTGCAGCACGGTGCTCTCGAGATCGAAGCCGGTGACGGCGGCGTCCTCGATCCGGGTCGGCCGCACGAGCTCGAGCACGGTGGGGGCGAGCTCCTTGATGGTCTTGGCGGGGAAGCCGCCGAGATCGGCGTAGATGCCGTGGTGCGTGGTCGCGAGGTGGGCGAGCTCGGTATCGTCGCGGCGCGTGAGGTTTGCGCGGTCATCGTCGTCGAGCTTCGGGACAATGACGTGCACGATGGTCTCCGGCGATAGCCTGGCGAACGCAGCGAGCGCGATCTGCGTGGTCAACGACGCGCGCCGGAGCTCGTCGGTCGCGAGCACCACGCGGCGTGGGCCCACGCGATCCGCGAGGATGCGGGAGGCGAGCAGGGCGCCCTCGTCGAGGTTCGAGCCGTTGCCCAGCGCGAGCTTGCCGGCCTTGCGCGCACGGGCGATCGCGACCGAGAGCTCGCGCGCCGGCACGAACCGGCCAAACGCGCGGTCGGCGTGGCGGCGGAACGTGACGAGCTCGAACTCCGCATCGGGCACGTGGGTCGCGTAGGCGGCGACGAGGTCGAGCTGGGCGTCGACGCCGCGCTCCTCCATCGTGTAGCTGGTGTCGATCACGAACACCACCTGCGCTCGCTTCGGCGTGGGCACGAGCTGCGGCGCGAGATCGAGCTCGAGGCGCGAGAACGCGTGCGCCCTGGACGCTACCACCTTGCCGAGCCGGCCCACGAACATCGCGATCGGCGGGGGCTCGACGGAGATCGTGGCGATGCCGGCCTCGCTCGCGTTCGCGGGCGCATCGGGCACGAAGATCGGCGTGTCGGTCGCGGCCGCGATCGTCCTGTCCTTGCCCTCGCCGATGGTCAGCGACCAGCGATCCAGGGATCCCGTATCGAGCCCCGCATGGTCGGAGACGATCAACCGCCACGTGCCCGCGGCGCTGGTGCCGGCCGGCAGCTCGAGCGCGTAGGTGCCGCGGAGATCGTTCGCGCCGCTCCCCGTGCCGTCGTGCACGGTGATGATCTGGTTCTGCGGCGTGAGCAGCTGCACGCGCAGATCGCTCTTGTACGTGTGGCGGAGATCGATCGAGAGCTTCGCTGACGCGAAGGCCTTGTCGGTGTGACTCGAGCTCGGGATCACGAGTGTGCTCGCGACGTAGCTCGCGGACGGGCTGATCTCGACGACGTCCTCCCAGTCCTGATGTGCCGGCGGCTCGAGCCGCACCGCGGTGTCGCGCTTGACCTCGCGGCCATCGATCGTGATCTTCGATCGCGCATCGCCCCAGCCGAAGTGCACGTTGACCACCGGCGTCGCGAGCGGCAGCGACGAGGTGTCCTCGGTCCCGAGCTTCGCGACGCGCGGATACGAGACGAAGTAGCGGCCGCCGGCGTAGCGCGTCGGCGCGGTGAGTGTGTACTCGACCGTGGAGGTCGTGCCCGGCATCACCGGGAACACCTGCAGCGACAGCGTGTCGGCCCACATCCATGCGAGCAGCGCCGGATCCTTCGGCTTGAACTGGCCGATGCCGGTCATCTCCTCGTAGAGCCGCGCGGCGGCCTCGCGCTCCATGAGCACGCCCGAGTACCACGTGCCCTTCGCCTTGATCCGCAGCCCGGTCGCGGCGGCGCCGTAGGGCAGGCCGAGCTGGAGCTCCACCTGCTCGGCGACCTCGCCCGGGTTCTTGAACATGCGGCGCACCGTGTAGGTGGCGATGCCATTCTCGATCTTGATATCGACGGTGTGGGAGGTCTCGACCAGCGGCATCGAGCGCGTCGCCGACAGCGTGTCCGCGTGCGCGGTGGAGAGCAGAGCCACGAGCGCGACGAGTCGGAGCATGTCGCTAGGACACCCGACCCCGTGGTTCGGTTCCGCGTTCGAGAGGAACTTGCCCGCCATTCGGCGCGGTCCGGGCCGAGCAGATCGAGGGCATCCTCGTCATCCGCAAGCCCGCTGCGGTGCAGTAGGCCCAGACTCCAGACCCGCTAGAAACCTCACTGACCCTGCCGCTCGCGTTCACGTGCGGCCGCGTCTTCCTGGTCGAGCTCCTTGCGTGCAGCGATCCGCAGCACCTTGCCGTTCGTGCGGTACCGGTACCACAGCCCGTGCGACTCGAGGACGCCCTTGATCGCGACGTCCCACGGCACCTTCGCCAGTGCCACCGTCAGCTTGCCGCGGATGAAGTCGGGAATGACGATGTTGACCTTCGCCTGCATCGCGAGGAGGTGCAGCACGTCCTGGATCGGCGCGTCCTTCATCTCGAGATCCACGAGCGGTCCGTTCGGCAGATCCACCGGATCCGCATACCCCTGCCGCGCGCGCTCGGCGTCCATCGCGTCGATCTGATCGAGCTCCTTGCGCGGCAGCACCTCGAGAAGCTTCGCGTCCGGAACGTAGCGGTACCAGAGACCGTGGGCTTCGAGCAGCACCTCGACGGCCTGGTCGCACGGCACCTTGTCGAGCGCGAGCGTGACCTTGGCCTGGCTGGAGTCGGGCAGCACGATGTTCGCGTCGCACGCCTTGCCGAAGAACCTCAGCGCCTCCGCGATCGGCACGGCCTTGAACTCGGTCGAGATCTTCGACGGGTTGAGGAACGCGTGCGGCTCGGTGAAGCCGCGGACCGGCGGCGTGGGCGGAGTCGGCGGCGTCGGAGGTACGGGCGGAACCGGCGGCACGCCCATCACCTCGTCGCCGATACACGCCGGCAGTGCCTCGGCGCGCAGCGCATCGAGCATGCTCGTGCACGCGAGCGATCGCTCCATGAACGATCCTTCCGACAGGATCGGCATCCGCATCAGCGACGACAGCGGCGCCGTGAAGCGCTGCCGGGTCTGCATCGGCAGGGCCGAGCAGCGCGCGATGTTCTCCACCTCGGCCGCGTACATGATGCAGGCATCGGGAAGCGGACCTCCGTTCTGATCGCTGCCTGCCGTCGCCACGGGAACAGGTCTCCCTGGACCGCCCCGCAGCGCGAATCCGGCGGCACCCGCCCCGGCGAGCGCGGCCATCGCCGCCACCGCGATCGCGATCGGCTGCCACCGCGGTCGTTCGCGCTTCCGCCGGATCGCCCCGCGATCCTCGAGCCCGGCGAGCGCGGCCGCCGCGGTTGGAAATCGATCCTCGCGGCGCGGTGCCACGAGCTTCTCGAGGAACCGCCGCATGGGCAGCGAGACATTGATCGTGCCGATCAGCTCCGCGTTCATCACGCGCCACGGCTCCTGCCGCGTCAACAGGTGCACGAGCGTCGCGCCGAGCGCGTACGGATCGGTGGTCGCATCCACCTGGCCGGCGAGCTGCTCGATCGGCATGTAGCCGAACGTGCCGATCGACGTCGAACCCGCGGTCGTGCCCTGCACGTGCGCCGCGCCGAAATCGACGAGCGCGATCGATCCATCGGCACGCCGCAGCAGGTTCGCCGGCTTGATGTCGCGGTGGATGACCATCGGCGAGAGGCCCTGGAGATAGACCAGCACCGCGAGCACCTGCTTCGCGATCTCGACGATCTCGGTCTCTGCATAGAAGTGCTGCTCGAGGCGCGCATCGAGCGGCTCGCCGGTCACCAGCTCCTGCGCGAGGTAGTAGCGGGTGTGGACGCCTTCTCCCTCCTCGAACGCGGCGCAGAACCGCGGGATCGCCGGATGCTCGAGCGCGCGAAGGAACTTCGCCTCGCGCTCGAACGCCGCGATCGCATCGGGCCCGGGCGACTGCACGAACGCGAGCTCCTTGAGCGCGACCTGCTTGCCGTCGGCGTCGCGCGCCACGTACATGCGGCCGTGCGCGTTCGCCACGAGCACACGCTCGACGGTGTACCCGCCGGGCGCCACGGCGGTGCCGCACGACGCGCAACGATCCGCGCGCACGAGGTCGGCGCACGCGGGGCAAAATGCAGCGGAGGCGGCCGCATCGCGGAGCAGCTCCTCGAGCCGAGCTTCCTCGGCGAGCTGCGCGCGCAGCGTCTCGTCGGTGGCGATCGCGGCCTCGAGCGCGGCGATGTCGCCGTCGTAGCTGCCGGCGGCGTAGAGCGCGATGTCATCACGGGTGGGCTTCACTGCGGCACCTCTTCGATCGTCTTGCGAATGTGGGCGCGGGTCTCGCACAGGATCTGGCGGACGCGCTGGAGGGACAGGCCGAGCTCGCGCGCGGCGGTGGCCGCGGTGCCGCCCGGCGGGGCGTAGATCAACCGGAACACGCGGCGCGCGGTGGGCGAGCAGGTCTCGAGTGCGGCGAGCACGCGATCGAGCTGCACCTTGCCCGCGACCTCGCGCTCGGGATCGGGCACGGGTCCGGGATCGGGCACCGCGGCGAGCACGCGCTTCTCGGTCTTGCCGCGCGCGAGCTCGTTGAGGCCGAGGAACCGCGCCTGCCGGATCGCGAGGCCGGGCAGCTCGAGCTCCGACAACCCGCCCGCGGCGTGCTTCTCCATCAGGCGGGTCCACGCCGCCTGGGAGATCTCGCGCGCTCGTTCGGGGGCGAGCCCCAGCGCGAGCACCGAGAGGTAGACCCGGTGGTCGAACCTCCGGATCGCGTCATCCCATCTCTCCGGTTCTCGGATGCTCATCGGTTGCACAGCCCAAGAACAGGCCACCCAACAGACCATATCGGTCGATTCACCGGTCGGACCTTCGAATCCTGGTCAATTCATGACAAGAAACCCTACACCTCCTGACCGAACTCATTGTATCCCAAGGGCAATGCAAGCCGTCCCCGAGCTCGGAAGTCTCCGTCAGGAGCTGCGCCTAGCGGGTGTGTTCGAGCATCGCGAGCTGCGTAGCTGGCTCAAGCTCGGAGTGCTCCTCTCTGGCATCGCGCTGTCCATCTACGGCGTCTACCTGTACGGGTGGGTCGCGGCATTTTGCCTGGTCCCGGTCTGCGCTGTCTTCGCGACGGCGGCCGCGATGATGGGTCACGAAGGTAGCCATCGCAGCACCTCGAAGTCCCCGACACGCAACGCCGCGATGGCGTACTTCGCGTTCCCCGTGCTCTCTGGTCTGTCGCTGGAGTACTGGCGCGAGAAGCACGATCGCCTCCACCACGGTCACCCGAACGTCGAGGGCGTCGATCCGGACATCCGTCCGTGGCCGTTCGTGTCGTCGAAGGGCGATCACGAGCGCGCCACACCGCGCCTCCGCTGGTTCCAGCGCACGTTCCAGAAGTGGGCGTTCTGGCCGATGTCGACCCTGATGGCGCTCGGCATGCGCCGCTCGTCGCTCCTGTTCATGGCGGCGTCCTACAAGAAGCACGGCATCACGAAGGCGTGGGTCAAGGATGCTGTCGCCCTGACGCTCCACTACGTGGGCTGGATGCTCATCCCGTCGCTGATCGTCGGACCGCTCTACGCGATCCTGTTCTACTCGGCCGTGTGGGCCGGCGTCGGCGTGTTCCTCGCGCTCATCTTCCTCCCCGCGCACGCCGGTCTCCCGATCGTGCTCGAGCAGAACAAGGACTGGGTCCACCAGCTCGAGACCACGCGGAACCTCGAGATGCCGAAGTTCATCTCGTACTTCTTCATCGGCCTCGACTATCAGGCCGAGCACCACCTGTTCCCGAAGATCCCGCACCAGAACCTGCCCCTCGCCGCGCGCATCACGCGCGCCTGGTGCGAGAAGCATGGCGTGCCGTACCTCTCCGAGCCGTACATCTCGGCCCTCCTCGATGCCGCGGCCTACATGGCCACGGGCTGGGAGCGCTCGGCGTCCGATCCGCTGCACGTGCGCGCGGGCCTCGTCGGCCACGACGACGCAAAGCTCGCCGCGTAGCGAGCCGAAACGACGACGGGGCGCCGAAGCGCCCCGTGCACGGAAA
>JBBRED010000389.1:0-7958 GCA_038203335.1 Haliangiales bacterium
CGCTGCCCATCGGCCAGGTGTCGTCGGAGGCGATGCCGCGGTCGATCAGCGCCTTCGCCTCCTCGAACGTCGTCGCGGGAATCGTCATCGCGGGTCGGAACGCGTGGTCGGTGAACGGCGACGTGGACTCGGGATGCGCGACGTACGGGTTGTCGGGGCCGCACTTCGGGCTCGTGTTCCCGCAGGCATTCGTCGCGGCATCCTTCGGGATGTAGCCGAGCGCGAACGCGCTGGTGATCGACATGTAGTCGACCGCGTACGGCTGTGTCCACGTGATCGCCATCGCCTGCGCGCGCGTGGTCGCGAGCGCGGCATCGACCTGCGTCTTCAGCGGCGTGAACGTCGCCACCGGAAGCGTCGCTCCGGCGGGCAGGTGGAGGTGCACGACGTTCTCCGCGGGGATGTGGCGCGCGGTTACGTAGTACGCGGCGATCTGGACCGACAGCGGATCGTCGTCGTTGACCAGCACCGCCATCTCATCCGCGGTGATGCCGGTGCGTGGGACGATCACCTCGGGCTCGGTGGGCGCCGCATCCTCGGCGGCGTCGACCGGATCCTGGGACGGGCTGGTCGAGCCGCACGCAGCGAGCGCTGTGAGCGCGATCACGATCGATCCGCGGATCATGCGCGACGGTACCGCAGTCTACATCGCCGTCACTGCACGAAGAACACGCCGCGCAGGTCCTCGGTGCGCGCGAGCTCGCAGCGCATGCCCTGCCCACCGCTCTGCTTCGACGACGTCACGCGGAACTGGTAGTACATGCCCGGGGTGAGCGCGGGCCCGGCGTAGGCCATCGACGGAGACCCACCGCTGACCCCTGGCGTGGTGGCCATCCAGATGCGCTGCCCGAACCCATCGAACACCTCGACGAGGTACTCGTCCTCGCTCGAATCATCGGCCCAGCGGAACGTCGGCGTGCCGGTGATCGCCTCGGCGGCGAGCGCGCCCGGGGACATCACCGCGAGGGCGCCGGTCACCTTGAAGGTCGACGGTGCCGCGACCGCGGCCCCCGCGGCGACCTGCACGTGGACATCGGCGGTGCCCGAGATGCAGTGGTCCGGATCGCGCACGAGACCGTCGTTCTCGAACGCGGCCACGATCACGTAGCGACCAGGAGGGACGCCCGCGATGGTGAACGCGCCGGTCACGTTCGGCGCACCGGTCTGCGGCGCGCGGAGACCCGGCGGTGGCACGCCGCGGCCGGTCAGCGGATCGAACGTCGATTCGACGAACGCCACCACCGACGTCGTGCTCGCACCACCGCCGTTGACGATGCTCACCGAACCCGTCAGCGTGCCGGCGGCCTCGGTACCGATCGCGAGATCCGCGACCACCGCGCTGCTCGCCACATCCACCTCGAGAGCGGAGTAGACATGACCCACCGCGTAGCCCGTGACGGTGTAGTGCCCGGGCGGCACGTTGAAGATCTGATAGTCGCCATCGCTCGCCGCGATCGCGGCATGGCCCACGCCGGCCGCCTCCGCCACGACGAGGATGCCCACGTGATCGTCCGGTACACCCGCGTGGCCGCGGATCGATCCGGCGCCGGCGCCCGGGCTCGCGAACAGGCCGATCTCGGTCAGCGCCGAGGAGACCACGTAGCCATCACCGTCGACGATCGCGATGCTGGTATCGACCGGTAGTGCCTGCCGCAGGGGCCCGGGGAACGACTCGTAGCCAGAGGCGTCCGCGCGCAGCGAGACGGTCAACGCGGTGGGCGTTCCATCCTCGGCACGCTGCGCGGGCAGCATGAGCTTGTACGTACCATCCGCGCCGCTGATCGCGACGCCGCTCGCGGCCGCTCCATTGACGTCGACGGCGACGACGCGCGCACCGGCGACGCCCGCGGACGTCCCAAGATCGACGACTCGGCCGCGGATCTGAACCGGCGCGAAGCAGGTTGGCTCGCCACCCGTGACCTGCTCGCAGACGTTGCCGTCGTCGCATCCCGATTGTGCGACCGGATCACACGGTGCGTCGTCGCCGCCGCAGCCCGCCAGCAATGCGCACAAGCCAAGCGTCGCGTAGGAGTGCTTCATCCTCTTCTAGTGAGGAGGGGCCGGCAGCGGGTTGCGACTATCGCGCTGTACGATTCGTTCACATGTCTACTGGATCACGCCGATGCAGCAGCCATTCGAGCAGTACGTAGCGGTCGGGCAAGTGTCGTTCGCGCCGCACACCGTGGTGCCGGTCGGGCACTGCTGGCCGGTGCAGTTCGTCGGCAGGGTGCTCGGGTCCTGGCCCGGGCACAGGATGCAGGTGGTGCCACCGCAGGTGGTGTTGCCGCACATCGTGTTCTTCACGCAGCGCTTGCATGCGGTCGGGTCGGCGATGTTCGTGGAATCGCAGTTGGGCGACGTCGACGGGTTGATGTTGATGTCGAAGCACGACGGCGGGTTCGAGCCGGGGACGCACTCGGTGCAGCAGCCGAAGCAATCGCAGCCCGCGGGCGTGAGGTGGCCGCAGTTCATGATGCACTTCGGCGACAGCGGCGTGGTGCCGAGCGGCGGCGGACAGTCGTTGACGTTGAAGGTGTTCGCGCCGATCGGGCACTCGGCCTTGTTGTGTGCGCCGAGGATGCAGCACACGTGGACGTTGCAGCCGTCGTCCCCGCCGCCGCTGTTGCCGTCGAAGAAGCAGTCCTGCTTCACCGCGTCGATGTTGTCGCCCGGGATGCCGGTCGAGAAGCTGCCCTCATCGTCGTCGAGCGCGCCGGTGCACTCGACGTCGTCGCCGTCGATCTTGCCGTCGCCGTCGTTGTCGATACAGTCGGAGCACTGTGATCCGCCCGGCGTGCACGTGCCGTTGAACGGCGGCGCATCGGTGCAGATGCCGGTGCAACCACCATCGCCATCCCCGCCATCCCCGTCGCCACCGTCAGTACCAGCGCCGCCGTTGTGTCCGCATGCGACGAGCGCACAGGTGATCGCCGCGAGGAAGAGGGTACGGATCGTCATTTGCGTGCTCCTTGTAGGCTGTCGAGCAGGGTGGTCGCGTCGGCGGCGTTGGGTCCGGTCGGGAACCGCCGCAGGTAGATCTGGAGGAACGTCTTCGCGCGCGGGTCGTTGCGGTCGGCCGCGAGCCGGCCCGCGGCGAACAGGCCATTCGCGGCCCACGCCGAGTTGCCGCGCGAGATCTCGAGATACCCGGCGAGCGCCGTCGCCGGATCTTTGGCCTCGAGCCGCGAGAACCGCTCGAACTTCGCCTGCTCATTTGCCGGCATCTCCGTCGGCGCGACCGTCGTCGCAATCGCCGGGGTCTTCGCCGCAGGCGTAGGCGGGGGCGAACTCCGTGATGGCGTGGACGGAGTCGAAGACGTGGTCGGAGCGGTCGGAGCCGGCGCGACCACGGGCGTCGGCGGCGTCGCCATCGCGATCGTGGTGGTCGCCTCCGGCCTCTCCGAGCTCCATTGCTGCCCGGCGCCGACCCTCACGGTCGCGCCGCGGAAGATCACATCCACGATCCCATGCTCCACGGCGACGGAGATCCGCTCTTCCGACCGTGCGACCTGGAACTTCGTACCGACGACGCGCACGACCACATCACCCGCGCGCACCACGAATGGCGGGCGCTCCGCGCGCGGCGCCACCGTGAAGATCACCGCTCCGCGCTCGACGAGCACGCTGGGCGCGCCCGACTCTTGCGTCATCACGATCGCGCTGCGCGCCGCGAGCGCGAGGTGCGCATCGCCGAACGACACTGACGACGGTGCCTCGCCGGAGACCACGCGGGACGGCTCGGTCTGCACGACGCGCGGCGGATCCCCCCGCAGCCCGACGACGAGCGCGATCGTCGCGGCGATCGCGAGTGCGGGCGCGGCGATCCAGATCCAGCGTCGCCGCGTGCGCGGCGCCTCGCTCGTCTCGGATTCGGCATCGAGCCGCTGCATCAGACCGCGCTCGACGCGGGCCCACGCGACATCCGACATCGGCTCGACCGGCGGAGGTCCACTTGGCACATTGCTCATGGCGACTCCTCCTCGGTCCCCGATAGCTCGGCGACGTACTGCGATAGCACCGGATCGCGGGCGGCGCGCTTCATCAGATCCTTCCGTGCGCGCCACACGCGCGTCTTGACGGCGACGACCGATGACTCGGTCAGCACCGCAACTTCAGCGAGAGGTAGACCATCGACGACCGCGAGCGCGAACGCGATTCGCTGCTTTGCCTCGATCCGATCGAGCGCGATATAGAGCCGGCGCGCGACCTCGCGGAGCTGAGCCTGGCGCCGGGTGTCGTCGTCGCCGACCAGCTCGTCCTCGACCAGCGAGAGCTCGATCGATGCGGGCTTGCGCCGCGAGATCGCGAGGTACGCGGCGCGGGTCGCGATCGTCTGGCACCAGCGCGCCAGCGTGCTGTCACCGCGGAACGAGCCGAGCGCGCGGAAGATCTCGAGGAACGCGTCCTGGATCAGATCCTCCAGCTCGTGGCGGTTGGAGCCGAGGATACGGAACAGCGTGTGATGTACCGAGGCGCGCTGGAGCTGGAACAGCTCGCGCTGGGCCGCGCGATCACCGCTCGCGGCCCGGCGCGCCAGCGCCAGGTCGTGCTCGCGGGCAGGCGATGCGGCTCCCATGTCCGGCTTAGTGGTGTCACCGGGTGGTTTGGTCGCAGCCAATTACCGGCCCAGATCCATGGCGAGCGCGAAGCCGACAACCACCGAGAATCGTGACGCTTCGAACACGCTCGGCGCCCCCATTCCCATGGTCCCCCGCGTGTAGGTTGGTGCGCTCGGACTACCTACCAGCTCGAGATCGAGACCGGCGGTGAACGACGACAGCCGCCGCCGCAGGTACGCGCCCCCGCGCACCGCGAGCAGGGTCGCGTGCTCGGTCCGCGCGACCGACATCTCCTCGCCGTCGAGCGTGCCGCGCCCGATTCCGGCACCGACCCACGGCTCGATCTCCCACGCTCCGTGCGCGTAGGTCCAGCTCGCCGCCGCGAGCACCGCCCAGTCGCTCCATGTCCCCTTGAACCCCGAGCGGTCGATCGAGCTCGACGTGCCGAGATCACTGTGCACGCCGATGCGCCAGCGGTACGCGGCGCTCGGCCGCACCATCACGGCGAGCAGCGCGCGCCCACCAACGCCTTCGTCGGATCCGGTCGCCACGCGCGCCGCGGCGCCGGCCTCGAGACGGATCTCGACGTGGTCGGGCTCGCTCACCACCGCAGGGGGCGGGACGATGATCGCGGTCCCGTCCTCGGGCGGCGGAGGCGGCAAGCGCATCATCGTCTTCACGGTGAGCGCGGCGGCGGCGGCGGTGACGGGATCGAAACTGCCGGCGCGCGCGGGCCTGCGCTCGCTGACATCGCGGTCGCGATCGAACACCACGAGCTGATCGCGCTCGCGCCACACCACGAACCGCGCACCGGCGCTGGTGGCGCGGGTCTGCGCGGTCGCGTCATCGGCGGGAACGTCGCGCTCGACGACGACCGCCAGCTTCCATGGCAACAGCGACGACTGGACCGCGTGCAGCAGCTCGGGATCGGGATCCGCGAGCAGCACGCGATCCGGCGGAGCGCCGAGCGCCGCGCGCGTCGCGAGAACGATCAGGATCGCCGCTACTCGGGACACGGGCTCGACACGCCGGCGCGGGGGAACGTCACGGAGCGCAGCACCGGGATGTGCTCGAGCAGCTCCTTGTCGATCTCGTCGGTGCGCGCGCCGAACGGATACGCGAACGCGGACACCTCGTAGCCATCCGCGCGCAGCACGTCGATCGAGGGCAGCACCTCGTCGAACAGGTACGCCGTCATGCCGTGCTCCTCGACGTACTCGGGCCCGTTGAGGTGGTTGACGGTGTGGGCCTCGATGTCGTGGCCGTCGGCGGCGAGCTGCTTCACCATCGCCTTCTCGTTGTCGTAGAGGTCGGCGTAGCGGCTGATGAAGAACGTGACGCGCGCGCCGTAGCGATCGAACAGGGAGCGCAGGTCGTACCAGGCGCGCACCGACGTATCGTCGAACGACAGCGCGAGCCCGGGCCCGGAACCACCGCCCTGCGCGAAGTCGGCGTAGGTGACGAACGGCAGGTGGCGCGAGGCCGCGCCCGCCACCAGGTATTCGATGTCGGCGACCGCGACCGTGCGCTCCGGGTTATGCGCGTAGATCTCGACGACCTCTCCGCGCGCCGCACGATCGAGTGCGCGATCGAGGTTCGCGTGGGTCAGACCCGATTTTCGATCCAGGTCCACCGCGCAGTGCACGCCGCGCGCGTCGCCGTCGTAGTAGATCGAGTCGAGCTCGTCGAGGTCGCGCAGGCAACCGGCGCCGACCGTCGTCGCGAACAGGCATGCTAGGGTCGCGCCGTGCGAGCGCTGCTGGTCGCGACGATCCTGATGGTCGCCGCGCGCACGCACGCCGAGCCGATCGTGCTCGGTCGCGGCGAGGTCTACGCCCGCCTCGTCACCGAGATCGACCTCGCGCCGCGCAAGCGCGCTCGCCCGCTGTCGTACGCGCCCGACGTGTGGCTCGGCGTCACCGACGCGCTGACCCTGGGCGTGATCCACAGCGAGACGAGCGTAGACCGGATCGATGCCGGTTCGTCGTTTTGTGTGCGAGAGCTTGCGAGCCGCTGCTCGGGCATTTACCGAGGCAGCGGTCTCGACCTGCGCATCAAGTGGACACCCCATGTCGCCTGGCACGTGCGTGCCCTCCTGCGCGACATCGATCCGGTCAAGCCGGCGGTCACGGCGGGCGTCCGCGTGCGCTGGACCCGCGGTCCGTACTTCCTGGACAGCGATCCGTATGTGAGGGTCGGGCTCGGACACCGCGAGGCGGGCAACCGCGACGCGCTGGTCGTCCCGATCTGGCTCGGCCGCCGGCTCGGCGATCGCGCGGAGCTGGCGATCCATACCGGGATCGATGGGGACTTCAAGCTGTGGCGCGCCGGGTGGCACGTCCCCCTCGGCATTCGCTTCGAGGTCACGCCCGCGCGCGCGATCGCGTTCGGCATCGAGGGCGGGTTCACCAGCCTCGTCGGCCCGCAGAACACCGGCGACCAGCGCGCGATCGCGATCTACGCCGCGTACTACTCGCGCTAGACCGACGCGGCGGTGAGCGGCGCCTGTTCGCGGGTCTGCAAAAACCGGAGCTGCGGGAAGTCGAGCTTCGCGCGATTGAGCTGCCACTCGTTGCGGCCGAGGAACACGGTCGCGCCCGAGTGGTCCTCGGCGATGTTGTCTCGGTTCTGATCCGCGAAGCTCTTGATCAGCTTCGGATCATCGGCGTCGACCCAGCGCGCGACCTCGAACGAGGTGCCCTCGAAGTGGCAGGGCAGGTTGTACTCGGAGCGAATGCGGTCGGCGAGGACCTCGAACTGCAGCGCGCCGACCACACCGACGATGAAGTCGGAGCCGAGGAACATCTTGAACACCTGCGCGGCGCCCTCCTCGGCGATCTGCTCGAGCGCGCGGCCGAGGTGCTTCGCCTTCATCGGATCGTCGGCGCGCACGCGGCGCAGGTACTCCGGCGCGAAGCTCGGGATGCCCGTGAAGTGGAGCGTCTCGCCCTCGGTCAGCGCGTCGCCGATGCGCAGCGTTCCGTGGTTCGGGATGCCGATGATGTCACCGGCCCACGCCTCCTCGGCGATCTCGCGCTCGTTGGCCTGGAACACCATCGCGTTGTGCACGCCGAGCGACTTGCCGGTGCGCGTCACGGTCAGCTTCATGCCGCGCTCGAACTTGCCCGAGGCGAGCCGCACGAACGCGATGCGATCGCGGTGCTGCGGATCCATGTTCGCCTGGATCTTGAACACGAAGCCGGCGACCTTCGGATCGCTCGGGAGCACGCTGCGCTCGCGCGCCGGCTGGGGGCGCGGCGGTGGAGCGAGCTTGGCCACGCCGGCGAGCAGCTCGCGCACGCCGAAGTTGTTGACGGCGCTGCCGAAGAACACCGGGGTCAGGTGCCCCTCGCGATAGAACTCGAGGTCGAACTTCGGGCACAGCTCGCGGACCATCGC
>JBBRED010000390.1:0-7898 GCA_038203335.1 Haliangiales bacterium
CGAAGACTTCGACGCATCGGCGGCGGATGTGGCCGCGGCCCGCACGCTCGCCGCCGGCCTGCCACCCGACGATCCGCTGCTCCTCGAGATCGAGCTCGGTGAGGCGCGCGCGGTCTGGCGTGCGGCGCGGTTCGCCGAGGCCGTGCCCCCGCTGCAGGAGGTGATCGCACGTGCGCGAGCGGCCGAGCGACCGGAGCCCGAGATCGTGGCCTCGGTGATGCTCGCGGCCGCGCTCGTGGATCTGCGCGAGCTCGAGGCGGCGAAGAAGGTGTTCGATCGCGTGATCCCGATGTGCGAGGCCGAGGGCGACAAGTTCCACCTCGGCGCCGCGTACACGAACCGAGGGTGGCTGTGGTCCTCGAGCGGTGACCTCGTGCGGTGCGCCGAAGATCTCGAGCTGGTGATCCAGCTCGCGCGCGAGATCGGCCAGGCCGCGCTCGAGCGGATGGCCACGTACAACCTCGCGGAGGCCCGGCTGTGGCACGGCTCGCTCGACGAAGCGCTGCGTCTCGCCCGTCGCAGCGAGGCGGTCCAGCGAGCCCACGGCGAGGGCGCCGCGCACTTCGACCAGATGCTGATCGCGCGGATCCTGGCGGCGCGCGGAGACGACGCCGAGCTGGCAATGATGCTCACCGTGCTCTCGCGCACGCCGCTGTCGAGTGCGGATCAGATCCTCGTCGATGTGCTCGGATGTGCGGCGAGGCGGGCTCCAACCGCAGACTGGGACCTGGCACTCTTGGCCGTGGAGCGTGAGCTGGGTGACGATGTAAAGCTCGAGCTAGCCCATCTGGCCTCGCGGAGAGGCCGGCTCGGCGATCCGCACCGGGCGCAGGCCGCCGAACGAGCGAGCGCGCATCCGATCTGGGTGCGCCAGATTTCTGCGTTCAGGTGATCCTGAGTAGGCGCGCGGCGAACCTTGCCTACAACCGCGCAATCACAGGGTTGTTGCGGATTCTACGAGAGCCCCTCAGTGTGGAGGAGATGCGCCACGTAGCTATTGCCGCTGTGCTCGCTTCGTCGTTATTGGCTGGATGCACGGACGATCTCGTCCCCGAGGAGGCGAGTGGATCTCAGTCCGTCATCGTCGACAACCGGCTCGCGGCGAATCGACTCGCGGCGAACCGGCTCGCGGCGAATCGCCTGGCTGCGAATCGTCTCGCGGCGAACCGACTCGAGCTCGATCCGATCGGCGCCGGCGATCTGCTGTCGACGCCGGAGGGCATCGAGCTGATGACGTTCATCGTGAGCTGCGCGCTGCCCTCGGGCGTCACGCTGGTCGCGGAAGATCCGATGACGCACGATCCGCTCGAGTTCTTCGGCGAGGTCGGCCTCGCGCCGCGCTGGGCGAATCACAGTCTCGACAAGAAGGGCCAGCGCTGGGTCAGTGCGTGTCTGTTCGCGCGCGTGAACGCGAACAACGTGACCGTTCCGATCTCCCTGCGCGGTCCGCACCGCGGCCTCGTGACCACGCCCGAGGAGCGCGCGGGCTGGACGCAGGAAGAAGGCGCGTTCTACGGCAACTACTTCCGCCCGCTCAGCGAGCCGATCGTGTGGATCGCCTGCCGCGGTCGCGCGCAGGCCGCGGGCGAGACGGGTGGCCTCGCCGATCGCGACTGCACCGAGCCGGATCCGATGAACCCGGGCAAGACGATCTGCGGCTTCACGTACGCCGGCGACTGTGGCGACTACGATCCGCCGCCGAGCGCGCGCGCGTGCCGCAAGCTCTCTCCGCATGGCTTCTACGCGAGCTGCAGCGACGAGGCGGCGTTCGGGACGCCGAGCAACCACGACGACGACGACGACGACGGGGACTGCGACCACGACGACGATGACGATCACTGGCACCATGGTCATCGTGATCGCGCGGCCGTCTATCACCAGGTCATCACGACGTTCGTCCAGCCCTGAGCTCGCGATGCGCCGCGCGCTCCTCCTCCTGGCGTTCGCGGCATGCGCGGAGCCGCATCCCGCGGGCGACGATGGCGGCGACGCGGGGCCGACCGGTGACGGCGCCATCGATCCCGATGGCGATCCGGGCATCGACGCACCGCCGAACACGGCGTGCCCCACGTGGTGCACGGAGACGCCGCCCGCGGGGATCGCGGCGCGCCTCTCGGCGGTGTGGGCGGTCAGCGGCAACGACGTGTTCGCCGTGGGCGATGCGGGCACGATCGTCCGCCGGCAGAACAACGCGTGGACGAAGATGACGAGCGGGACCACGCAGAACCTGCGCTCGGTGTGGGGCTCGTCGAGCACCGACGTCTGGACGGTCGGCGAGGCCGGCACGATCCTCCGGTTCGATGGCACCGCGTGGACCGCGGTCACGGGCGTCACCACGAGCGACGTGGCGGCCGTCTGGGGCTCGGGCGCGGGCGACGTGTGGCTCGCGGCGACGAGCAAGATGGATCACTGGAACGGTTCCACCTGGTCGAACACCACGGTCGTCGGCTCGATGCAGGGCCTCTCCGGCACGGGGCCGAACGACATCTGGCTCGCGACCGAGGGCGCGTACCTCAAGCACTACACCGGCACGACCTGGCCGACCGTGATGCCCACCGGCGGTTCAGCAACGGTGTTCGCGGTGCTCGCGCTCTCGCCGACCAACGTATGGGCGAGCAGCGGGCCACCGGGCGGCGAGATGCTCTCGTTCAACGGCAGCACGTGGACGCCCACCGCGACGAACAGCGCGATCTTCGTGTCGCTCTTCGGCACCACCGCGACCGATGTCTGGGGCGTCGGTGGCACGAAGATCGGCCACTGGGCCGGCACCTCGTGGGCGGTGTCCGCGCCGAGCGGCGTCACCATGTCCCTGTGGGGCGTTCACGGCACGGGGCCGGATGTCTGGGTCGTGGGCTCGGGCCCGACCATCCTGCATCACAACTGATGCTACGCTGAGCGCGTGAGCATCACGAAGCGCATCCTCGAGAGCGCCCAGTCGGGCATCTCGCGGCTGACCTCGCTCGTGATCGTCGACGACGAGCCGCTCACCCACGTCGAGAGCGCCGCGCTCCAGACCGAGCTGGCCGCGCGCAAGGCGGCTCGCGAAAGATCCGGCCGCAAGCCCGAGGACAACCCGATCGCAAAGCTCGCGACCTCGGATCCAGCGGCCCGCGCGCAGCGCGACAAGGCCGCGCGCGAGCGGGCGGGGCGCATTCACAAGGACCGTGACGAGCGCGCGGCAAAGGCGAAGGCCACCGCCGACGAGCAGTTCCGGCGGATGAAGGAGCAGGCCGCGGCCGGGGGCGGGAGCTGGACAGCGCCGAGCTCGTCGACCGGATCGTCGTCCTCGTCGCGCCCGGGCTCGGCGCGGCCGCCGCGTGCCGGCAGCACCGAGGCGAAGGCCGCCGAGTGGTTCCGCGTGCTCGACCTTCAACCCGGCGCGGACGCGGCGCAGATCAAGAGCTCGTATCGCCAGCTCATGCGCAAGTACCACCCCGACATGCACGCGGGAAATCCGCAGAAGCAGAAGGCCGCGACCGAGCTCTCGATGCGCGTGACCACGGCCTACAACAGCCTGGTCGATTACCTCGAGAAGAAGTGATCAGGGCTGCGCGAGCACGACGCTGATCACGTCGCTCTTGCCGCCGCACTGGTCGAAGCGGTAGCCGGCCTTCGCGCCGCTGCACACGGTCTCGCAGACGCCGACGTAGGTGAAGCCGCAGCGCGTCTTGCCGGGGTTCAGCGGATCGGGGACGGTGCACTCGCGGAGCGGCACGGTCGAGATCTGCGGGTTCGTCGCCTTGTAGCGACTGGTGCACGCGTACATCGTCGACAGGCTGCCGCCGAACACGTCGCCCCAGAACACGCCCTCGAACAAGCTGTACGCCGCCTTCTCCGCGGTGCTGACGGCGAGCGGCCCGGTGGAGCCGCGCATCGAGAGCAGCACGCTGATCCCGAACAGGTTCGTTCGCGCGAGCAGGCACCCCGACACCCAGTGACGCTCGGCCGCGGAGAGTGACTGCGCGAGCCACTTCGGGGCGAGGCCGACCTCGCCCGGGTACACCACTCCGCTGACGCTGAGGGAGGTCCCTGCCGGTAACGCGCAGGACAGCATGTAGGTCAGCAGCTCGCGGCCTCCGGGATCCGCGGTCATCGCCACGAGATCGGGCGTGGTCGGTGACAGCTTCACGCCGGCGAGCCGGTTCGTCGCCAGGCTGTTGGCCGCGAGCCGGTTCGCGGCGAGCCGGTTCGGGGACTCGACGTGGCTCTCCGTGGTCGAGAGGTCGGGGTCCTCGACGTCCTGCACCACACACCCGCCCGCCAGTGCGGAAAGAACAGCTACAGCGACGATCCTCATCGCGACCATGGTACGGCCCCTTCGCGGCGACAGTTAGGTAACAGTCGGGTTGCACCGTTCATCCCGATGGTATTCGGTGGGGTAGCCGCGCTACACCGGCGGCGTGGATCTCCATACCGCTGCCTCGAAGACCGCTCTCATGGTGTGTGCGTACCGGGCCCGGGCGAGCCAGTGGGCGAAGCCTCTGTTCGTCGATCCGTGGGCGGAGACGATCGCGGGCTCCGACGGTCACGAGATCGCGAAGCGGCTCGATGCGCGGTTCGCACCGATGGAGACCTGGCTGGCGCTGCGCGTCGCCTACCTCGATCGCCTGGTCGGGATGGCGGTGGACCGTCTGTCGATCCGCCAGGTCGTGATCCTCGGCGCGGGCTACGACACGCGGGCCGCGCGATTGCCGCGCGCGGGCGTTCGGTTCTTCGAGGTCGATCATCCGGCGACGCAGGCCGCGAAGCGCGAGCAGCTCGGCAAGCTCGCCGGGTATCCGATCGATGCCGCCACGTACGTGACGTGCAACTTCGAGCGCGAGGATCCGATCGAGCGCCTGGTCGCGAACGGCTTCTCCGTCACGGAGCCCTCGATCGTGATCTGGGAGGGCGTGGTGCCGTACCTGACCGAGGCAGCGGTGCGCGCCACCGCGACGCGGCTGGCCACCGGGCTCGATCCTCGCTCGCTGGTCGCGTTCGACTTCGTCGGCAAGAAGCTCGCGGCGGGGCAGAACCTGTCCGCGAAGGACGAGCAGACGCGCGCGTACGTGGGCGAGCTCGGCGAGCCGATCCAGTACGGATCCGATGACGTGCTGCCGATGCTCTACGAGTGCGGCTTCCGCTGGGTCCGCTCGCTGGACTTCAACGAGCTGGCGCTCGAGCTGCTGGGGGACTACCAGCGCGATCGCCAGTTCCGGTTCCAGCACATCGCGCTGGCGGCGGTGCGGACGCCTGTGGCCAACTGGCCCTAGTTGCGGCTCGGAACGTTTCGCCCCTATCTCCCGCATGCGGTGATCGCACTGGTCGCGATCGCGATCGCGTGGGCGTTCGCGGCGACCACGCTCGCGCATACGCGGCCGATGGGCCTGCCACTCGACGACAGCTACATCTACCTGACCTACGCGAAGCAGTTCGGCCGGTTCGAGCCGTTCAGCTACTACCCGGGCGGCGGCTACTCGGCGGGCTCCACGAGCGTGCTCTGGCCGATGCTGCTCGCCCCGTTCTGGTCGCTCGGGGCGCGCGGCCACGCGCTGGTCTGGGTGTCGTTCGGGCTGTGCACGGCGCTGTACGCGGCGACCGCGGTGGGCGTGCACCAGATCGTGCGCCGGCTCGCCGGCGAGGTGCCCTCGCTGCTCGCGCCGGTGCTGCTGCTCGGCATCGCGCCGTTCGCGTGGACCTCGCTCTCCGGCATGGAGGTCGCGTTCGCCGCCGCGTTGCTCGTGGCGATGATCCTGCTCCTCCTGGATCAGCCGCCGACGGGGCGCCCCACGAAGAAGCTGATCGCCGTGCTCGCGTGCGCATCGCTGTCGCGCCCGGAGGCGATGCTGCTCGTGCTCGGGATCGTGGGCCTCGCGGTGCTCCAGCGCCTTCGCCAGCGCGATCGACGCGCGGCCGCGTGGTGGCTGGCTCCGCTCGTCGCGCCCGCCGCGTGGCTGCTCGCGAACAAGCTGTTCGCCGGCCAGCTGTTTCCGAACACCGGTGTCGCGAAGAGCCACTTCTACCTGCCGGGCTTCGACTGGACGTACTGGTGGCAGACCATCACCGACCTCAGCGGCAAGCTCCTGAAGGGGCTGTTCTGGGATCCCGCGAGCCCGCTCGTGTGGCCGCGTGCTCTGCTCGTGCTGTGGCTGATCGGTGCGGTGCGGACCGCGTTGTGGGCACGCCGCGAGCGGCGGTTGCTCGTCGGTGCGCTGATCATCGCGTCGCCGTTCGTGATGATGTTCGCCGTGATCGCGTCGTCGGGGATGTGGTCGTTCCAGAACTACCGCTACATCGCTCCGGCGTTCCCGCTCCTCGTGATCCCGATCGGCGTCGCGTTCGTGCTCCCGTTCGCGACCGAGAACGTGCGGATCCATCGCGCGCACCTCGCCGCCCTCGCGGTGGTGGCCGTGCTGTTCGGGCGCTCCGCGGTGCCCGGCCTTCGCTCCGACATGCGCATGTTCGCGCAGGGCGCGATGGACACGAACACGCAGGTGGTCGCGATCGGCAGGTATCTCCACGACAAGTTGCCCGACGCGAGCGTGATGTTCCACGACGCGGGCGCGATCGCGTACTACGGCGACGGCAAGGTCTACGACATGCTCGGCCTCGTCACGAACTACCAGGCCGGTATCGCGAACAACGGTCCCGGCGCGCGGTTCGAGTTCCTCGAGAGGATTCCACCGGACCAGCGACCCACGCACTTCGCGTACTACCCGTCGTGGCTCGGCACGAACGAGTTCTACGGCGACGTGCTGCTGCACACGCCACTGCGGCCGGGCTTCGAGTCACGGCGCATGGTCGGCGATTCCGACATGCAGATCATCGTCGCGGACTGGGATCATGTCGGCACCGGCGAGCGCCCGCTGATCGACCACGCGGGCTGGAGCGTGGTGGATCGGATCGACATCGCCGATCTCGCGAGCGAGCGCGCCCACGCGTGGCGCGGCGCGCAGGGCCGCCGCACGCTGGGCGATCCCACGGCGAAGTGGTCGATGATCGCGCGCGAGGTCGGTCCCCGCGGATTGATCATCGATGGCGGCCGGACCATCCGTGGCGGCGCGGAAGACTTCACGATCACCATCGATCCCGCGAAGCCGGTGCGGCTCGTCCTGCGCACTGGCGGCCCGCCGAACCAGCCGTACCACGAGACGATCGCGGGCCCGGTGCCGGTCGAGCTCGTCGACGATGACGGCCGTGCGTTCCCGGCGCAGACCCTACCGGCGCTGAACGGCACGTTCCTCGAGGTCGTGTTCGAGCTGCCGGCGGGCGTCACGCCCCGGTTGCACACGCGCGCCTCGAGCCCGTACCGCGTGTTCCACTGGTTCGTATTGCAGCCCGACTAGGAGAGCTCGCGCCGCACGATCGCCGCGCCCTCGGCGAGCGCCCGCAGCTTCTCGATCGCGACGGTGCGCGGGAGCTGCTTGAGCCCGCAGTCGGTGGTCAGCGTGACCCGCTCCGGCTCGATGTGCGCGAGCACCTTGCGGACGCGCGCGGCGACCTGCTCGGGGTGCTCGATCTCGAGCGTGCGGACGTCGATCACGCCGACGTGCGCGGCCTTGTCGGCGGGGAGCTTGCGCAAGAGGTCCGCGTCCTCCATCTCGCGGCACGCGAAGTCGAGCACGTAGGCGTCGACCTTGACGTCGTGGTAGTGCGACATGATCTCGCGATAGCCGCCGGCGGTCATGCCCTCGAGCTTGTTGCCCCAGGCGTTGCCCATGCAGAAGTGCCACGAGCGCTCCACGCCCTTCGGGATCTCCGCCATCGTGCGATCGACCACCTCGGTGACCCACGCGTAGTCCTTCTCGCCGGAGAGGTGCGGCATCCACGCCCCGAGATCCTCGAGCTGGACGTGCTTGCAGCCGGCACCGACGACCTCGGCGATCTCGGCGCGGAACACGTCGGCGAGCCCGCGCGAC
>JBBRED010000391.1:0-7895 GCA_038203335.1 Haliangiales bacterium
GGGCGGTATCCGATGACCACCGCGTCGACGATGAGCGGTGCGAGGATCGCCTGAGCGTCGGCGAAGCGGCTGGTGCGCATGAGGGCGAGCGCGTCGGCGAGGCGCTGGTCCGCCGCATCGATGCGAAGCCGCACCGCCGGATCGGAGGGCGGCGGCGGGATGGCCGTGAGCCTCGTCAGATCGCGGCAACCGTCCACGGCGGGAAGCGAACCCACGGCCGTGACGGCGCGCTCGACGAGGGCGCCATCGGCGGTGGCCAGCAGCTCGGTCAGTGACTGCAGCTCGCCGCGTCGCCGATCGAGGCAGGCCATCTGGCGATCGGCGGTCTCGTCGGAGATCTCGTGGTGCACGCGAGCGGCACGGCACGATTGCTCGGAGGTCACGATCCACTCCGCGCGATACGCGCCGATCGAGCGATCGACGGAACGCCACGATGCCTCCAGGTAGGGGAGCGCGGTGGCCGCGAACGCCGCATGCGCGCGCTCTCGCTGCGCGTCGTCCCAGATCCCGTCCAGCCGGGCGGCGGCTCCCGCGCAGGTCTGCGCCCGGTCGCGCGGTGCGACGATGACCCGGTCGTAGGCGACGAGACCGGCGGCGATCAACCCGACGCCGGCGACCGCGAGGAGTGCCGCACGAACGCGCCGTCGCCGCATCGCCGGGAGGTCGCGGGAGAGGGCGGCGAGCAGGTCGTCCATCGAGGCATGACGCATCGCCGGGTCGACGGCCATCGCGCGAACCAGTGCACGCCGGACCCGCGTCGGAACGCGCGACCGCGGTGGCGCCGGTTTTACGCGGCCGTTCGTCACGGAGTCGACGAGCTGCACGATGTCCGCGCCCGCGAACGGATGGGCGCCATAGATCACCTCGTACACGGTGACCGCGAAGCTCCACTGGTCGGCGCGCTCGTCGACGGCGGCGCCGCGGAGCTGTTCCGGCGCCATGTACCGCGGAGTCCCGAGTCGCGATCCGGTTTCGGTCACCCGAGACGCAGGCGACGCAGGGCGCGGGGCGGGTGCGGCTGCGTTGTGGTCCGCGGTGTCGACGAACGAGCGCGCGAGGCCGAAGTCGGCGACGACCACGCGTCCGTCGCGACCGCACAGCACGTTGTCGGGTTTGAAGTCGCGGTGGACGAGCCCGGCCGCATGAGCCGCGGCGAGGCCTCTGCCGGCGCGCACGCAGAGCTCGAGCTTCTCTCTCCATCGAGAGGCGCCCTGCGCGATGTGGTCGCGCAGCGTTCCTCCATCGAGGTACGTCATCGAGATGAACACGCGCCCGAGCGCTTCGCCGACGTCGTAGACGGCGACGACGTGGGGATGTTCGAGTCGCGCCATCGCCTGCGCCTCACGGCGGAGACGCTGCTGGAGCTCTCCGGCGGCAACGTCGGTCGGTTCGGCGCGGAGGAGCTTGAGCGCGATCTGTCGATCGAGCTCCGGATCGTAGGCCAGCCAGACGACGCCCATTCCGCCCGCGCCGAGCGGGCGCAGGAGCACGTAGCGGCCCACCACGCGTCCCGCCTCGCCATCGTCGTCGATCTCGCCATCGCGGTCCGTCGAGATCCGCGCGAGGTCCGCGAGGTGTCGCCGGCACGCGGGGCAATCGTCGAGGTGCGACTCGAGCGCGGCGCGCTCGTCGTCATCGAGGGCCCCGTCGAGAAAGGATGCCACGGCATCCTCATCGAGGCAGTCCGCTCGCATCGGCGAAGGGCTCATGCGGGCCGCGCAGTATGTCGAAAATCAGCGAGGGTCGGAACCGAATTTCGGTATGCTCGCGTCCGCCGGACCCGATGAGCGACCTCGCTGCAGAGTTCCTCATGCACGTGGCCGACGGTCGCCGCGGGACATGGGAGCAGGTCGAGGCTCTCGGAGCGCGACTGGGCACGCTGCACGAGGTGGGGCGCTCCGCCTGGCCCGACATCGACCTGTCGGCAAAGCTGTTCGTGCGCCACCTTGCCATGCACCTGGGCGCGGCGAAGGTGCCCGAGACCGCGCTCACCGGCTCGCACATTGCCGACCTGTTCGTCGCCGCCGCCTCCGCGGCCGGGGACGCTCGCGCGGTGACGGCGATCATGGAGCACCACTTCCCGCAGCTGCGCGTCGCGCTGCAGCACCTCGGTTCGACGAGCTCGACCGCCGACGAGGTCAGGGCGCAGATGCTCGAGCAGCTGTTCGTGGGCCGCGATGGCGGCAGGCCGAAGATCGCTGGATACTCCGGGCGCGGCGAGCTGCGAAGCTGGCTGCGCTCGTTCGCGGTGCGGACCGCGATGAAGCTGCGTGGCCGGCGGGAGAACGCCTACGAGGAGGTGCCCGAGGACCTCGCGTCGCCGGCCGCGGATCCCGAGCTCGCCCATCTCAAGTCGCTGTACGGCGAGGCGTTCAACGCCGCGGTCACCCAGGCCGTGGCCGAGCTGTCGGCCCGGGACCGGACCTTGCTCCGGTACTCCGCCCTCGACGGGCTCGGGATCGACGAGCTCGCACGATTGTACCGGGTGCATCGCGCCACCGCGGCGCGGTGGTTGACGGCTGCGCGTGCGGCGCTCTTCGATGACACGCGCACGCGTCTGATCGCCCGGCTCGGCATCGAAGCGAGCGAGCTCGACAGCATCATCCGGCTCGTCCGTAGCCAGCTCGACGTGAGCCTGCGGCGCTTGCTGCAATAGGCTCATTCGACGGTCCGCACGATCTCGACCCGGCCGCGCGGGTAGCCCTCGAACAGCGTGGCGGCGATCGCGCGCGCGTCCGTGGTGGGATCGATCGGCTCGCCGGAGTGCCAGATCAATTCGCCCTCGCGGGACAGAACGAGCGCGAAGACGTCCATCTCGCCGTTCTCGTAGCAGCTCTCGACGCCGGTCCCCACCGTCCCGAGAACGACGCCGTTCTTGTCGCGCACCGTGCCGGCCTTCTCCTCGCACGAGTACTTCGCGGCATAGAACATCGCAACCACGGCCTGTTCGGTGCCGACGACCTGCTGGACGGCGGTTCGGAGCGCGGGGTTGCCGTTCCACCCGGGATAGCTGTCCTTCAAGTAGAACTCGGCGCACAGGGTCTGCGTGGCATCGGTCGCCTTTCCGATCGCTACCTGTGTCCGTGCCTCTCCGCTGGCCGCCTCCCACAAGGCGGGCATCACGTTCTTCCGCAGCTCGTCCCGCGCCAGCTTCGCCCGCTGGACGCCGCGGCGCTCGTAGGTACACTCGAACGGAGAGAGCAGCACCGCCGGCCCGACCACCTGCGTAAGGTCGCGATACTTTGGATTGGTGCGCTTCGCGATCTGGTTCTTGTGGATCGCAGCGCAGCCGGAGATCGCGACGGCAAGACAGGCGGCGACCAGGCCAGGACAGAGGAGAGATTTGGGCGGCATCGGTATCCGTAGTGCCCCGCACGGTCGGGATGTCGCATCGATCGGCGCCGAAATCGTCTGCTACTCTGGGGCGTGCTCGACCGGCTGGTGTTCGCCCTGTGCCTGTCCGCAGGCTGTGGCTTCCACACGCCGGGAGCCGCCAACAGCGACGCGAACCCCGACTCCGGTGACGCACCGCCGGGCGACGCGCCGCTCGATGCGGCGCCGCCCAGCGCCTGCATGGTGAAGTGGATGACCGGAACGGTCGCGCTGACGAACCCGACGCAGTTGACGCTGCTCGGCTCCGTGTTCTCGGATCGCGATCCGTTCATCTCCAGCGACGATCTCCGCCTGTACTTCTCGTCCGAGCGCAGCGGAGGCGGGGACATCTATGTCGCGAGCCGGAGCTCCCCGCTCGCGCCGTTCGGACTCCCCGTCGTGGCGACCGACCTCGATTCGGCGAGCTACGACAGTCGGGTCTCGATGACCGCGAACGAGCTGATCGCGGTCGAGGCCAGCGATCGTCCGGGCACCGCGGGCAACACGGACCTGTGGCTCGCCACGCGGACGTCGACGTCTGACGGGTTCTCGGGCTTCACGCGGGCTCCGTTCGGCGCCACCAACGATTTCGACCCTCAGCTCGATCCGGAGGTCAACGCCGCGGGCACCCGCGTGTACTTCGCGGACGGCTATCCGCAGCGGATCGTCGTGATCTCGCGGACGGATCCCAGCGCGGCGTTTGGCCCCATGGTCGATCTGATCCCGGGCGGCGGTGACTCCGATCCGGCGCTCTCGGTCGACGAGCGACTGATCCTGTTCGGGAGCACGCGCGGGGGAGGCCCCGGCGGCGGCGACATCTGGTACACGACGCGCGCGAGCGCGGTCACGATGACCCTGGATACGCCGAAGCTCGTTCCCGCCGTCAACGGAGCCGGTAGCGATGGCGATCCGGCGCTCAGCGACGACGGCTGCACGTTGTATTTCTCCTCGTACCGGAGCGGGAATTGGGAGCTGTACGTCTCGACCGTGCTGCCTTAGTCGAGCGGATCGCTGACGTCGTCGTGCTCGGGCCGCGCCGGCCGCGAAACATCCAGGACGTAGCGCACGAGGGTGGGCAGGTAGTCGGCGAGGGGAGGGCAGGTGATGCCGCTGCCGCGCAGCGCCGCGATCGTGTTGGTCTGATCGTAGTGGACCCGATGATCGAGGACGTCGACGAACGCCGACGGGCCGCGGCCGAGCCGTGACAGGCCGGGCGTGCGCAGCACCGCGCGCGCGAGCGGGCGCGGGATGTGGCCGCGCGGCTTCTCGGTCTGCGCGTGCTCGGCGACGCCTTCGAACACCGCGCGCGCCAAGAGTGGGTTCGGATCGACGAGGTGGAACGTCTTGCCGGCCGCACCCTCGCTGCGGGCCGCGTGCCACGCCGAATCGATGACGTAGTCGATCGGCACCAGGTGGAGTGGAGCATCGCCGCGGCCGAGCAGCGGCAGGCGCAGGCCCGAGGCGTTCGTCGCGATCAGCACCATCAGGTAGTACGGCCCGTCGAGCTTGTCGATCTCGCCGGTCCGGCTGTCGCCGACGATGATGCCCGGGCGCATGACCGTGATCGGCAGGTGGCGCAGCGCATCGCGCACGAGCTTCTCGGCGTCGAACTTCGTGCGCTCGTAGTCGTTGTGGAACTTCTGGCCCGCGTCGAGGTCCTCCTCGTAGAACGTGCCGCGCCGGTCGCCAGAGACCATCGCCGTGGACCAGTGGACCACGCGCTCGAGCCGCGCCGCGTCGCGCGCGAGATCGAGGATCGAGCGCGTGCCGACCACGTTGACCCGGCGCGCCGTCTCGCGGTCCACGCCCATGAAGTAGATGCCGGCGAGGTGGTGGATCCACGTCACCTCGCGCGATAGCGCGCGGTACTCGAGGCTCGACAGCCCGAGGTCCATGTCGCAGACGTCGCCGACGAGGATCTCCGCGCGATCACCGTTCGGCACGCGCGCCAGGAACTGCTTCGCCTCGGCCGCAAACTTCTCGCGCGCGAGCACGAACAGCTTGGTGTCCGGCTCGTGCGTGGCGAGCTTCGCGATCATGCGGCGCGCCGTGAATGCCGGAAAGCCGGTGACCAGCGCCACGTCGGTCTTCGGCAGCGCGACGCGCCCCGTCGTCCCGGTGGTCGCCGGGATGACCTTGATCGGGCCGAACCGCCGCTCGATCTCGACGACCATGCGGTCGACCTCGGCCACGAGCGCGGTCTCGTCGCCGTGGTTCTCGACGACCCACGTCGCGGCGGCGACCTTGTCGGCGAGCGGCGCCTGCGAGACGATCCGTGCGGACGCCTCGTCGGGCGACAGCCCATCGCGCGCGACCAGCCGAGCATGCTGGATCTCCGGGCTGACCGAGACCACGATCAAGCCCGCGAGCCCGAGGTGCGCGCGGTTCTCCACGAGCAGCGCCGCCTCGTAGAACACCACGCCCGCGCCGCCATCGGCCCAGGTCGCGATCGCGGCGGCGCTCGCGGCGGCGATGCGCGGGTGCGTGATCCGTCCGAGGTCCGCGCGCGCCTGCGGATCCGCGAACGCGATCGCGCCGAGGCGCTTGCGGTCGAGCTGCCCATCGGGCGCGAGGATCTGCGCGCCGAACCGCGCGACCAGCTCTGCGAGCGCGGGCTGCCCGGGCTCCACCACCTGGCGCGCGAGCCGGTCGGCGTCGACGACCGCGGCGCCCTTCGCGGCGAGCAGACGAGCAACCGTGCTCTTCCCCGACGCGATCCCGCCGGTCAAACCGATCACGTGCACCGCCACGACGGTTGGCGTACCACGGGCCCTCGAGGGCGCGGTAGGGTCGCGCGCATGCGCCCGCTGGTGCTCACGCTGCTCGCACTGTGCGGCCTCGCCGCGCTCGCGACCGCCGCGCGTCGTGACTGGACCGGCAGCGCCGCGTGCGGTTCGTGCCATCCCAAGGAGCTCGCGGCGTGGCAGACCACACGCCACGCGATGACGCGCGATCGGTTCCCGGGGCGACCCGAGGCCCGTTGCCTCGCGTGTCACGCCACCGGTGAAGCGCCCGCCGGCCCGGCGATCGCCGTCGAGGTTGGTTGCGAGTCCTGCCACGGGGCGGGCGCGGCCTACGCCGAGGACGATGTGATGCGCAATGCGCCCCTGGCGCGGAGCCTCGGGCTCGTGGATCTGTCCACGCCGAAGCTGCGCGCGGCGGCGTGCGCGCAGTGCCACGCGCGTCCAACTCGGGGTACACCGTTCGACCCGAGCGCCCCCGTGCACCCGGTGAGGAAGTAAGTCATGAGCCGCGCGCATCCCCGTCCCAAGACCACGTTCGTGACGTCCGCCGCGTCGCCGAAAGACTTTCCTCCGCCGAGCCTGCCGGAGCTCGCCGTCGTCGGTCGATCGAACGTCGGCAAGTCGAGCCTGATCAACGCGCTCGTCGGCCAGGACGGCCTCGCGCGTACCTCGCGCACGCCCGGCCGCACGCAGCTCATCAACTGGTTCTCGGTCGCCGCGTCGCCACCGTTCCACCTGGTCGATCTGCCGGGCTTCGGCTACGCGAAGGTGCCGGCCGGGATGCGAGACAGCTGGAAGCCACTGATCGAGAACTATCTCTCGAACCGCACGACGCTCGCCGGCGTTCTCCTGCTGGTCGACATTCGCCGCGGCCCCGAGGACGAGGAGCTCGACTTCGTGCCGTGGCTCGCCGAGCGCAACGTGCCGATCGTCGTCGCGCTGACCAAGGCCGACAAGCTCGCGAAGAACAAGCGCAACCTCGAGGTCATGCGGGCGCGTCAGGCGCTGTCGCTGACGCGCGATCCGTTCGCCGTGTCGACGCTGAGCGCCGAAGGGATCGACGAGGTGTGGCGCTCGCTGATCAAGATCGTGCTCCCCGCGAAGAAATGATCATCGAGCCGGCGACCGCTTCCGACCTCGACGCGATCGACGAGATCGAGCAGCACTCGTTCAAGGTGCCGTGGCCGCGGTCGGTGTTCGAGGGCGAGCTCGGGCGCGACTTCGCGCGGATCGATGTGGTCCGCGATCCCCACGTCATCGCGTTTAACAACTACTGGCTGGTCGCGGGCGAGCTGCACATCCTCGCGATCGCGACGCACCCGGATCGCCGGCGCGGTGGCATCGGCGGCGTGTTACTCGCGCACGCGATGAGCGCCGCGCGCGCGATCGGCGCCACGCTCGCCACCCTCGAGGTCCGCAAGGGCAACACTCCGGCGATCGCTCTCTACGAGCGCGCCGGCTTCACCACCGTGCACGTTCGCCAGCGCTACTACCAGGACGACGGCGAGGACGCGCTCGTCATGCTCTGCGATCTCACGGGATCACGATCGTGACGGGGACCCGATCGCTCGGCGACCCGCGCGTGCCGAAGTAGATCGCCGTGCCGGCCGCGCCGGCGACGAGCAATCCGGCGCCGGCGAGCACGTACCAGCGCTGGTACCACGCACTCCCTGCGCCGCGCTTCGACAGCTCGGCCTCGACCTTGATCTCGCCATCGGGCGGCAGCGCCACCTTCGTGGTGAACGGGACGTAGTCGGTCTTCTCGACGCGGATCGTATA
>JBBRED010000392.1:0-7852 GCA_038203335.1 Haliangiales bacterium
TGCGACGTTCGGTCCGGAAGGACCACAGCAATGCAGTGGCCTCGACGTCGCGCGCTACGACGCTGATTCCTTGCACGACGAGTTCGGCCCACGATTCGAGCTTGTCGAACATGAGGTCGAAGAGCACAGCACTCCGAGCGGGAGTCGGCAGCAGTTCGTCTACTGTATGTGCCGCACCTGATCGCACCGCTGCGATGTCCAACACCAGCGACGGTCATGCACGTCGACGAGGCGACGCTCGACCCAGCAGATGCCACCCCATTCCAACGGCCGCCACGCACCACGCGGCGAGCGCCACGTAGACGAACGCACCCGAGATCGAGCCCAGGAAGCTCGCGTCGACCACGTGTGACAGCCGGAACGTGCACACCGTGTACATCCCGAGCGGGAAGACCGCGCCCCAGTACAGCGGATCGTACCGCAGCGGAAACCTGCGGACGCCATGGCGCCAGATCCCGAGGATCACGAGCATCGGGATCCACCACGTCGCGGTCGCCCACCACATCCAGGTGAAGCCGCGCACGAACGGGAGAATCTCGGCCAGTGCCGGCGAGTGCGGTGCCGCCGCGACGAGCATCGTCCCCGCGAGCGTCGAGATCGCCGCGGCACCCATGTTGATCCAGTACGGAGGCGCGAGGTCCGACGGGCTCATCGCGAAGAACGTGTATCGATAGAAGATCAGCGAGATGATCCACAGGTACAGCATCCCGCCGCCGAGCCACATCGCCAGCGAGAACACGAGCGCGTGCTCGGCGTACGCGCCGAGGCCGGGTGCGAGCTGCGCTCCCAGCACGCTGACCGACTGCGCGGCGACGACGCTGATCAACCAGCCGCCGTTGATCCCGTCGGCGAGCGACGGCTTCTCGGTCTTGACCGTCAGGATCGCGAAGACCCCGTAGATGAGGACCACCCACAGCGCGATCCCCGCGAACCACAACACGAGGGCGGCCGTGAAGCTGTCACCGACCACGAGACACTGCGATCCCAGCACGCACGTCGCGGCCACGATGGTGAAGAACCCCACGGCGCGCGCGTGGTGCAGCAGATCGGCACGAACGCGGTCGCGATGGCGGATGATCCGCACGATCAACAACGTCCACAGGAGTGGATAGAAGCCGAGATTGAGCACGAACAGCGCCAGGGCGATCGGGTGCAGTCCGAGCAACTCGCACGCGAGCGACACGATCCCGGTCGCCATCACGAGCGCGAAGTACGCGGGATGCATCCCCGCGAGGCCACCTGCGGGTTGCCCGGGCTCCGTCATCGGCGCAGAAAGTACCGTAGCAGCCCGATGTTGAGTGCGAGGCAGCCCGCACTCGCCGCGAGGGCCGGCCAGACCACGCCGTCATCGTCGCCGAGCCACGCGTTCACCGTGGCCGTCAGCAACCAGAGCTGGAGGATCACGAGGACGAGCACGAAGCACACCACGCCGTAGATCACAGTGAGCCGCTGCGCACGGCTCAGCTGGCGCCGGGTGCGGTTGCTCACGTCGTGCTCGCTTTCACGCCGACCGCGTAGACGTCGTCGCCGGCGACCTCGAGCTCGATGATCGGCAGCGGTCGCGGCGGCGGACCCGCGACGTTGCGCCCGGTGGCGAGGTCGAAGATGCCTTCGTGACACGGACACCGCAGGATGCCCCGGTCGATCTCCGGAATGACGGCGCACGACAGGTGCGTGCACTTCTGGCTGTATGCGAGGAGCTTGCCGTCGGGCATGCGAATCAGCAGGCAGGGATCGTGGTCATCCGGGTAGGCGAACATCGTCGCGCTACTCGGAGGCAGCGCGGCCAACGACGCGATCCGCATCCGGCCCGGTTTCGGTCGCCGGTCGCGCACGAGGCTCTTGGCCGCGATCCATGCCTGACCGGCGACGAACGCGCCGCTGGTCAGGACGAGGAACTTCGCGAAGTCGCGCCGCGACACGAAGTTGGCCTCGGGGGTGTCGATCGCGAAGTCCTGACGCCACCGCGGCTGTTCCTCCATCGGCCGACCGTCGGGCGCAGCGGTCACGTCCTCCGGATCGCGCGCGGGCGCGATGCCTCGATCGCTCGGGAGCCTCTCGTCGGGCATCGCTAGACCTCCACCTCGGCGAACGGATCGGAGTTATCGATCACGGGTAGTCGCAACCCGCGATTGTGTGGCCGCTCCGCCATCGCGGCCGTCACGTCGACGTGCGCCGGGGTGGTGGGACCGCGCGGGACCATCGCGTTGACGCGTGTGGTGATGGTCTGATCGCCGAACTGGAACTTGTTGATCGGCGCGGACCGTGGGCGCAACGCGCGCACCTCGTCGCGGGTTCCGAAGAACAAGGCCTGGCTCGGACACACGGTCGCGCACATGGGCTTCTTGCCGACCGACGTCCGGTCGTAGCACATGTCGCACTTCATCATCACCGCGCGCTCGATGTAGAGCTCCGGCACGCCGAAGGGGCACGCGACGACGCAGTTGCCGCACCCGATGCAACGCGGCTTGCCGGCACTCTGGACGACTCCGTCACCGGTGCGCTTGATCGCATCCGCCGGGCAGACCTCCGCGCACGTCGGCTGCTCGCAGTGCATGCAGACCACCGGCACGGTCTGCACCGACGTCGCACGATCGACATACTCGAGATGGATCATCGATTCGCCGCGATGCGTATCGCACTCGGTGCACGCGAGGACGCATGCCTGACAGCCGATGCAGCGGCTTGGATCGACGAAGAATTCGTGGTCACGCGGTACGGGCATGGCGCCTCACTGCTGCGGTTCGTGGTCGGCTGCGTAGGCGGGTGGCGCATCGGCCCGCCGCACGCGGCAGCCGCACACCTTGTACTGGGGGATCTTGCTGATCGGATCTTGCGCCGCCACGGTCAGCCGGTTGGGGCTCTTGTCACCCGGCCAGTGATACGGAATGAACACGGTGTCGGGGCGGATCGTCGTGACCACGGAGGCCCGCACGGTGATCGCGCCGCGGCGCGTCTCGCACGTGGTCCAGTCGTTGTCGGCGATCCCGAGCTTCTCGGCGAGCCGAGGATGGAGCTCGATGCGCGGCTCGGGATACTGCTTGATCAACGGGCCGATCCGTCGCGTCTGGGTACCCGACAGAAACTGGCTGACCACGCGACCGGTGGTCAGGAAGATCGGATAGTCCTCGGACGCATCGTCGACCGCGGGCCGGTACTCGCCGATGTTGAAGCGCGCCTTGCCATCGGCAAAGTAGAACGGCCCCGTGCCCTTGGCCACCGGGTTGTAGCTCTCGGGTTCGAACAAGCGCGGCGTGCCCGGGTCGTCGGGCGTCGCCGTACCCGTCCGAGGATCGTGGCTGTAGCAGGGCCAGAACACGCCCATCTGGCGCTCGATCTTCTCGTACGTCACGCCCGAGTAGTCGGCGATGCCGCCCTTGCTGGCGACGCCGAGCTCGTCGAAGATCTCCCGCGGGCTCGCGAACGTGAAGCCGTGGGGGCGACCGAGCGCACGCGCGAGGTCCTGGATGATCTTCCAATCGGCGCGCGCGTCACCGGGTGGTTCGACAGCCTTGTTGATCTTGATGATCCGGCCCTCGACCTGCGTCACGGTGCCCTCGTCCTCTTCCTGCAAGCTGCCCGGAAGCACGAGGTCGGCGTGGCGCGCGGTGTCGTTCAAGAAGAAGTCGATCGCGACGAAGAACTCGAGCTTCTCGAGCGCGCGCGTGACGAATTGGTTGTCGGGCAGCGAGACCTTCGGGTTGAAGCAGATCGCGACCAGGCCCTTGATCTCGCCGGCGTCGATCTTGCGAAACATCTCGTAGGCATCGACGCCCGGGCCCGGGAGATCGCGTTCGTCGACGTTCCAGACCGAGGCGACGTACGCGCGATGCTCCGGGTTCGAGATGTCGCGGAGCCCCGGCAGCTGGGTGCACTTCTGGCCATGCTCGCGCCCGCCCTGACCGTTCGCCTGCCCGGTGATCGTGGCGTAGCCGCAGTGCGGCTTGCCGATCCGACCGGACGCGAGGACGAGGTTGATCGCGCCCAGGACGTTCTGCACGCCATTGGAGTGGTGCTCGATGCCGCGCGCGTGCAGAAAGAAGCTCGACTGCGCGGCGCCCCACAGCTCGGCGGCCTTGCGCAAGGAGCGCTCCGGCACCCCGCTCACCTCGACCGCGCGCGCGAGCGGCCACGTCTTGCAGTACTCGGCGACGGCCTCGAACCCGACCGTGTGCGCGTCGATGAACTCGCGATCGATCCGCCCCTCCTCGATCATCACCCCGAGCACGCCGGCGAACAGCGCCGCGTCACGTCCCGGCCGGACCGGAAGGTAGAGATCGCAGGTCCGAGCGATCGGTGTGATCCGCGGATCCTGAACGATCACCTTCGCGCCGCGTTCGCGGGCCTGCCAGATGTAGTTCGTGGTGATCGGGGAGCATTCGGCAACGTTCGACCCGGCGACCCAGATCACCTCGCTCCCGATCATGTCCTCCCACGGATTCGCCGCGCGATCGATGCCGAACGCCTTCATGTTCCCCGCGCCCGCGCTCACCATGCAGAGCCGGCCGTTGTAGTCGATGAACGGCGTCTTCAAGCAGACCCGAGCGAACTTGCCGAGCAGGTACGTCTTCTCGGTCGTGAGACTCGCGCCGCTGAGGACCCCGACCGATGCGTTGCCGTGGTCCGCTTGGAGCCGGCCGATCTCGCGCGCCGCGTACGCGATCGCTTCGTCGTACGGCATCGCCCGGAACCCGCCCGAGGCCGCCGGATCTCGGCGCATCGCGGTCACGAGGCGATCCGGGTGCGAGCCCTGCAGGTAGCGCTTGACGCCCTTGGGGCACAGCATGCCGCGGTTGAAGGGAAACTCCTCCCACGGCTCGAAGCCGATCACCTCGTTGTTGCTCACCTTGAGCTGGATCCCGCACTGCTGGCCGCAGAAGCAGCAATGGGTCTTCACCAGCCTGTCCGGAACGCTCGCGGTGCCACCGCGCGTGCCCGCGGACAGGTGAGGTCCGAACGCGTGCGTGATCGCGAGCTCGTCGACGGGAAGTTTGGCCATGGTTCAGTCCTTCTCGCTCGCGACCCAGAGGCTGCCCTGTGCCAGGCCGAACAACGCGCGCCGGCAACGCGGGCAGATCTCCTGGTAGTGCGTGGCTCCACCCGCGGTGGTCTCGTACCGGAAGCCGAGCTCGCGTTCGACGGAGATCAGATCGCGGATCATCATCGCGGACGCGAACGGCTGATCGCAGCGCTTGCAGCGCGCCTGCTCGGTCATCGCACCCTGGTCCTTGTAGAACGTGACGCCGAGCTGTGCGGGCCTCTGGAAGATGTGGAAGAACTTCCCGAACGGGAGCCAGAGCAAGGTCACGATGACCGTCACCGCGTGCAGGATCGCGATGAAGTCGTAGCCGTACCCGCGGAGCCACGTGGAGCTGATCGTCAGCATCAGCCCGGTGATGCTGATCGCGCCCAGCAGCACGAGCGGCAGGATGTCCTCGCCGAACTGCTGCACTGCTTGTGCTCCGCGATCGCGCATGCGCCGCCGGAACGCGAGCATCACGCCCGCGAGCACGAGGAACGACGCCCACACGAGCCCATGAAACACCACGAACGCGAGGACCGAGTCGACCGGGAAGTCGCCCGCTCCGAAGCCGAAGATGTACGTCCGGTACGTGTCGAGATGACCGGGGACGGTCTCGAAGTGGATCCAACCCCACACGAGGGGGAACGTGATCGCCGCGCCGAGGATGCATCCCCACATCAGGAGGAGATGCGTGAGCCCGCGCATCGCGCCGCGGCGGAAGATGAACCGATTGCCGGCGATGTCGACCACGGCGCGCCGGATGAGGCGAACCGCATTGCCGGGAAGCCTGCGAGGGGACAGAAATGCGCGCCAGCCCTGTCGCCAGTACATCCGCGTCGGCGGTCGCTGCAGCCACATCGCGTAGCGGTAGGTGATCCCGAACGTCGCGAACAGAGTCGCGAACGTGTAGCCGACCAGCGCCGCATCGAAGTGCGCGAGGTTTCTCGAGCCGACCACGATCGAGACCCCGAGGATGGTCGTGAAGGCCGTCGCCCAGACGCTCGCGCGGAGCACATAGGAGCTCATGCTACTGGGCGTGACCATAGCGCGTTCGACACGCGTTCGTTCTCGACTCCCGCGACGATAAAGCGAAACGGGTCATGATCCGGACGGGTGGCGATCACGCGCTCGCGCCGCGCCTCGCCGAAGCGACCCGCACGCGTTCGGCGGGAACAGAGATCGCCTGCATGAAGTAGGTCTTGAAGGTGGTGGCCCAGGGCTGCTCGTCGACCGCGCGCGCCATGCACAGGAGCCACGCATCGCGGGCCGCCTCGTCGATCACGAATCGCGCGTGGAACCCGGGGATCGAGATCGGGCCGAAGCGTTCACGGTACTCGTTGGGACCACCGAGCCAGGCCACGAGAAAGACCGCGAGCTTCTCGCGGACCTCGGTCAGATCGGCGGCATGCATCGCGCGCAGGACCTGCGCCTCCGGAAGTCGTTCCATGTACTCGTAGAACCGGTAGACGAGCTTGTCGATGCCTGCACTCCCGCCGGCGGCTTGGAAGGACGTATCACCCGATCCATACGATGGCGTCACGCAGCGCTCCGGGCCAGCACGAGCACGAACGCGCTGGCACCGACCGCGACGACATCGTGGGCGACCCCACGCTCGATCGGCAGGAGGTGATCGGCGCCGAGCTCGACGACGCGATCGCGCAACCGTACTCGCAGGTGCCCGTGAAGAACGTGCACCGTCGCCGTATCCGCGGCGTGGTGCTCGGCGATCGTCGCGCCCGCCCGCATCGCCATCACCACCACCCGGAGATCGGGCTCGCGAACGATCGTGCGTGCCGCGTGGCCCACCGAAGAGGATCCGGCGTCCGCATGGAGCTCGCGTGCGACGGCAGCGAGATCGATCATGCAGCCAGCGACCGCAGGCTCGGGTTGGGACTTCATGCGTAGGCTCCGACCGTGCGCTGATCCTGCGCCACGAGGTGCTCTTCGAGCGGCGGCGCGAGCACGCGAACGAGACGCGCGAGCTGCGCGATGACGACAGCGCTCATTCGGCCCCCCGAGCTGCGCGCGAGAACAGGATGTTGTTCTCGAGATGGATGTGTTGCATCAGGTCGGCCTCGATGGTCTCGAGACCCTGGTAGAGCGCGGTCCACGTCGCGCAGGCGTGGACCGGCAGGCGCAGATCGTCGGTGAGCTCGCGAATCTTGACCAGTTGCTCTCGGTGCGAGTCGTGCTCGCTCTCCATCACGCGCACGGGCATGTAGACCGCATCTCTTCGCTCGCCGCGACGGATCATCGGAAACAGGATCTTCTCCTCCTTGCCCATGTGGCTCTGCATCTCGGCGAAGAACTCGGTCAGCACGTCGGCGAGGCCCGACGGAACACCGGGCTTGCTCGCGTGGACCCGCTCCACCTTTCGGGCGGCCTCGATCAGCGGCGGTAGATCACGTCGAAGCGCAGCGTGGTAGTGACCCTCGATGTGATCGGCGAGCTCGACTTGCGAGCGCTGTTCCCAGCGGGGAGACGGATCGCCACGTTGTAATTCCTGGTCGAGCTCGGCGACGATCTCCGCGGGGTTCAGGCCGGCGCGTTCGCATGCGTCCTGGAGCGAGCGCCGCCCCCCACAGCAGAAGTCGAGACGATGCCGCAAGAACACCCGCGTTGCGGAGGGCTCGGCGGCAGCGATCTCACCGATCGGAGTAGCTAGCGACTGCATGCCGTACCGAGATGCACATCCCCTTCCACCGCTAACGTATCGAGATCGTGGAAGGCGGGTTCCCGCGACAACGGGCCGCGTTGTGATCCACACAACGCGTTGTACGAATCACCCATGCAGCCCGGGCCCGCACTACAGCGCATCGCCGTCGACCT
>JBBRED010000393.1:0-7851 GCA_038203335.1 Haliangiales bacterium
GGGCGGTGGTGCCCACAATGGGGGGGGGCACCCCCCCTCCCGGGTCGGCGGCGGCGCGGGTCCCCCGGCCGGCGCTCCGGCGCACGCGGACAGCGAGCGCGCCCTGTCGGTGGGCCTGGGCTGGGCCACGTTCAGCGTCCCCGGCGAGCAGACCCCGCAGAACGCGATGCCGCCGGCGGTGACCCCGGATGTCGGCGGTACGCTCGCGGTCACGTACGAGCACATGATCGGCTCGGACCTCGGGTTCCGCGTCGAGCTCGCCGGTGGGCTGTTCTACGGCGGCGAGGGCAAGGACCAGTCGCCGACCTCGTACGCCGGGCTCGGCGATGCCGGCGTGGTGTTCCGGTTCGACGTCCTCAAGTACGTGCCCTACGCGTTCGCCGGGCTCGGCGCCGTGGCCACCGGCGGCGGTCCGATCGCCCGCGGGATCGATCCGGTGCTCGCGATCGGCGGCGGCCTCGATATCCTCGCCAGCCGCCAGCACTCGTACGGCTTCGAGGCGCGGCTCGCGAGCTTCGGAGGCGACGTCACCGTGTTCACGCTCGGGATCCGCGCCACGACCCGCTGGGGCTTCTTCTAGCCACCTCGGTAGCCACCGCCGCGTTTCGAACCGCAACGTCGCCGCGCCGGCGCCACGCCAACCGCCCGGATTCACTGATCCCGATCCTGGTGCGGCCCCTGCTATGGCGGCGGAGCGTGAAGCACGCCTGGATCGGCCTCCTCTCCCTTCTCGGTGCGTGCGCCCTGACCGGCGGTGACGACGCGCAGTCGACGGACGATCTGACGTCGGTCGACGGCGTCGAGCACGTCATCGACTTCGATGCGTTCGTCGACGTTGCGCCTGGCGCGTCCGACGACGCGGCGAAGGATGCGATCCACCGCCAGCTGAAGAGCGCACTCGGCGCCCTTCGCGAACAGGGCATCGGCATCGCCGACCGCGACGCGATTCGCAACCTCGCCGGAATCCAGCTCGCGCGCACGCGCCTCGCGATCCGCGGCGGCGGCGAGCTCGATCGCGTTCGCTACCACTATCGCGATCAGGCGCTGGTCGAGCGCACGCAGCTGCCGGGCGGGCCGATCGAGCTCACGCTCCTGTACGGCGATTACGTCGCGCGCTCGGCGTCACTGCAGCCGGCGTGCGTCGACGAGGCGACGGACGCGGACTCCCTCTGGTACCACTACGCGCCCAAGCGCTCCGCGTGCAAGACGCGGATCACCGCCGAGCAGTCCGTGCTCAATTCCGAGGCCACGCAGGTCGCCGCGGGTCAGGTCGGCGCCGCTGACGCGGGCCGCACGTTTCTCGCGACGCGCGCGACCCTGACGCCCGTGATCGCCGCTCCGACGACGTGGCCCGAGCACGATCAGCTCTGGGGCTTCGCCGGCGATCCCTCGCGCAACAAGCTCGTCGTCTATGCGTTCTTCGGCGTCGATCACGACGAGGCGGATCCGGCGGACTCCGGGCTCGTCGAGTATCTGCGGTTCCAGCGCGAGCTCCGCGCGAAGCTTCCGGCGCTGCGCGTCACCGAGACCACGCCGAACGCGTGGCTCCTCGACTTCACGGTCGATGGCCAGACCATCCCGAACGTGACGTGGGCCGATGTCGAGCGCTGGGTCATCGACGGTACCGGGTTCCCGGCCGCGGTCGGCGCGAACACCGCGAAGCGCGCGGAGCTCCTGCGCCAGGTGGTGACCGCGTTCAGCGAGCGCTGGATCGTGTGGTCGATGCCGGTGCGCGTGACCAAGAGCGGTGCCGAGCGGCAGATGATGGTGGAGATCCGCACGTGGCACGGCTGGGAGGACGGCTCGCCCGACATCCGGCAGCGCGCGCGGTGGCGGTACCTCGAGGCGTTCTGGCACTCGGACGTGTTCGCGTACACCGGCCACAGCCACTTCGGTCACGGACCGCTCGAGCCATGGGAGTACGCGGGCGCGAACTTCCCGGATCGCTACCAGGTGATGCTGTTCAACAGCTGCCTGTCGTTCAACTACTACGACGAGGACTTCCTCGCGATGCACCCGCGCGGCGCCGAGAAGCTCGACGTGGTGGTCAACGGGTTACCCGCGTACTGGCAGGGGATGGGCCAGGCGAGCGCGAACTACGTCGTCGGCGTGCTATCGGGGACGAAGTCGTGGCGCCAGGTGCTCTCGAGCATGGCGGTCGATCTCCCGTGGCAGCACGGCTACGATCCGATGCGCGCCGTGAACGGCGAGCTCGGCAATCACTTCGATCCGGCGAACGGCGCGCTGACGTTGGCGCCCTGACGCCCGACGAGCCCTAACGCTCGTCGGCTTTCTTGTGGCGGTCCTTCTTCTCTTTGACCGCGATCCGGATCGGTGACCCGCGGAAGCCGTAGCGCTCGCGCAACCGGTTCTGGATGAACCGCTTGTACGACGGCGCGAGGCCCTCGGCGAGGCTCGCCCACAGCACGAACGTCGGCGGCTTCGCGCGCGCCTGCGTGATGTAGTTGATCTTGATCGAGCGGCCGTTGTGCAGCGGCGGCGGCATCTCCTCGATGACCTCGGCGAAGAATCGGTTGAGCTGCGCCGTGGGGATGCGCTTCTTGTATTCCTTCGCGACGGTATCGACGAGATCGAGCAGGCGATCCACGCCGTCTCCACGCTGCGCCGACAGCATGGTCACGGGCGCCCAGGTCAGGAAGTGGAACGTGTCCTCGGTGAGCTCGCGGAGCGCGGACTTCGCCGAGTCGCCGGAGATCTTGTCGGACTTGTTGAGCGCGATCACGAGCGCACGACCGGTCTCCTCGACGATGCCGGCGATCCGCGCGTCCTGCTCGGCCGGGCCGAGCTCGGCGTCGATCACGAGCACCACCACGTCTGCGCGGGCGACCTGCCCGATCGCCATCGAGACCGCGATCTTCTCGATCTCCTCGTCGATCTTCGCCTTGCGGCGGATGCCGGCGGTGTCGATCAGCGCGTAGTCGCGGCCGCCGATCGAGAACGGCGTGTCGACCGGATCGGTGGTGGTGCCGGCGACGTCATGGACGAGCGAGCGCTCCTTGTCGAGCAGGCGGTTCGTCAGCGACGACTTGCCGGCGTTCGGGCGACCGACGAACGCGACGCGCAGGGGGCGCACCGGCTCCTCGTCGACGCGCTCGGAGCCATCCTCGGCCTCGGTCGCGTCGTCCTCGTCGCCGAGGACGTCGAAGATATCGTCGCCGTCCTCGTCGGATGCGGTGGCGTCCTCGTCGATGACCGCCTCGGGGGCGACCTTCTTGACGATCGCCTCGAGCAGCGCATCGATGCCACGGCCGTGCGCCGCGGAGATCGCGTACGGCTCGCCGAGGCCGAGTGCGTGGAACTCGTGAACGAGATCGTCGCGGACCGCGTGGTCGATCTTGTTGACCACGAGGAACACCGGCTTGCCCGTCGAGCGGAGCTGGTTCGCGAGCCCGTGGTCGATCGAGGTGAGGCCGGCGCGGCCATCGACCACGAGCATCAGCCCGTCGGCCTCGCCGATCGCGCGGAGCGCCTGGCGATGGATGCCGGCGCCGATCACCTCGCGCTCTGCCTCGGGATCCAGACCGCCAGTGTCGACCAGGCGGAGCTCGGTGCCGAAGTAGTCGGTCTCGCCGTAGCGGCGATCGCGGGTGAGGCCCGGGGTGTCGTGGACGAGCGCGGGGCGCCCGCCCACCAGGCGGTTGAACAGGGTCGACTTGCCGACGTTCGGCCGGCCGACAACGGCGATCAGCGGTGCTTGCTGGGTGCTCATAGGCTCTCGCCTCCGCCTTCGCCGCCGTACCCGAGGCGACGGAGCGCGACCTCGCCGCGGCTCCACTCCTCGAGCACCTTGACGAACAGGGTCAGGTGCACGGTCTTGCCGAGGGCGGCGCCCACGGCCTGGCGCGCCGCGATCCCGAGCTCGCGGATCCGCGAGCCTGCGCGACCAACGACGATCGGCTTCTGCGAGTTACGCTCGACGACGATCACCGCGCCGATCATCAACTCGTTCGCATTCTTCTCGCTCCAGGTCTCGATCTGGACCGCGCAGGCGTACGGCAGCTCCTTGCCGAGCTGGTGATAGAGCTGCTCGCGGATGATCTCCTTCGCGATGAACTGCGGAGTGCGATCGGTGACCATCTCGTCGGGGACCAGCGCCGGGCCCGGCGGCATCATCCTGCCGATCGCGCGCTCGAGCGCGTCGACGTTCTCGCCGGTCTGCGCGCTGATCGGCACGACATCGACGCCGTGCTTCCACTTCGCCCAGCTCTCGATCACGGGGAGCAGATCCGGCTTCGCGACGCGATCGACCTTGTTGATCGCGACGATCAGCGGGTGCTTGGTGACGGCGTCGGCGAGCGCGGCGGCGGCTGGCTCGTTCAGGTGATCGGGCGTGCGACCGTTGCGGAACGTGCCGTCGACGAGCAGCAGCACCACGTCGGCATCGGCGGCCGCGGAGACCGAGGCGTCGCGCATGTAGCGGCGCAGCGGGCCCTTGCCGTCCTGCACGCCGGGCGTGTCGACATAGGCGATCTGCGCGCGATCGGGGGTCTCGCCCGGGAGCGCCACGGTGTGGACGCCGAGGATCCGATCCCGGGTGGTCTGCGGCTTCGCGGACACCGCCGCGAGGTGGCGGCCGAGGATCTGGTTGAGCAACGTCGACTTACCGACGTTTGGCAGCCCGACGATCGCGCAGAATCCGGCGCGGATCTCGGGGGCTTCGGCGTCGGACATGGCGGGCTCGTGTAGCACGAAACTGGCCCGGTACGCCCACCCTCGGTAGCGTCGGGTCATGCAGCGGCTTGCCCTCGCGCTGGCGCTCGGTGCCCTGATGGCGGCCGCCCTGCCCACCCCTGGCCTCTTCCTGGCCCTCGGGTTCGGGCTCGGGGCGATCGGGACGGGCCTGGTGGGCTACCGCCAGAAGGCGGCGACGGGGTTCTCGCGGCTGGCCGGGGCGGCGGCGATCGCGATCGGCACGGTGGGGCTCCTGCTCGGCACGGTGCGGGTGGTGCTCGCGCTGGCGGCCCTCCGCCACATCGATCGCATGCTCGGCTAAGTCAGCATGTAGAGCAGCCAGGCGACGAAGCCGCCGACCAGCAGCATCGTCAGGACGATCACGGCGATGCCGCGCCACAGCTTCGCCTTGTCGATCGACGACATGATCTCGCGCAGCTCCATGACCCGGCGATCGGCCTCGCCGAGCTCGACGTCGATCGAATCGATCGGGCTCATCTGCGGTGACAGGTCGGCCGGGCGATCGACGTAGAGCCGCTCGCCGAGCTCGAACAGGATCTTGTCGCGCAGGGTCTCGGCATCGCCGGCGGCCCGGTCCATGACCTTGCGCTTGGCGCCGATCGCGGCGAGCAGCTCCTCGGCGCGGCGCTGGTCGTCCTGCTCCGCCTTGAGCACGTCGAGCCGGCGCTTCTGCGAGGCGTCGCGCTTGGACTCGAGCGCGGCGATCTTCGGGTTCAACGCGTCGAGGTCGGCGGCGATCTTCGGCTCGTCGCGCTGGACGGCGACCTTGTCGGCCTTGAGCGTGGCGAGCTCCGCCTGGATCGCCGCGGGATCCTGTTTCGGTCCCTTCACGGTGACGAGCTGCGCGGTGGTCTCGGCGATGTTCTTCTCGAGCGCGCGCAGCGACTCGCGCAGCTGGGCACCGCGCTTGGTGGCCGTGACCTGCTCCTTGAGCAGTGGCTCGAGTCGCTTCTGCAGCTCGGCAAGCTCGGCGTCGATCGCGGACAGGTCGATGACGTACTGCTTCGCGGCGGTCTCGCGATCGCGCTTCACGCGCTGCAGCTCCTGATCGGCCGCGACGACCTGGCCGGTGTGCCGCGCGCGCTCGTCCTCGACGCCGCCGAGCTGCTCGAGCGCGGGGCCCAGGGCCGGGTTATCGAACCCGTCGCTGGTGACCGCCGTGCGCCCGAGCGTGACGAGGTACCGGCGACGCGACGCCTGGCGGACCTCCTGCTTCGCCTCGAGATCCGTGAGCTCGCGCCGTGCGCGCCGCACGCCGAACATCGTCGTCGCGACGTAGCGCACGTCGCCGAACAGTCCGCGCTGGCGACGCAGCTGCGCGACCGTGCGCAGCCGACCCGCAGCGGTGTGGACGGGCGATGGCCCGGTCGACGCGAGCGTGGCATCGGAGCGGCCGAGGTTCGTGGGATCGCCGCGCTCGAACTTCGAGGTCTGCGAATCGATCGCCGTGGGATCGCCGCGCCCGTGCTCCGCGCTCTCGGTGAGCAGCAGCCCGACTGGCGTCTCGGCGACCACGGTGAGCGGCGCCTCGGCGACGTTCAGGATCGCGTTCGAGGCATCGCGCTTGATCGTCGCCTGCGAGTGCGCGATCCGCAGCTTGTCCTGCTCGAGCACGGTGGCACCACCACCGCCCTCGAACTCCCCGACGGGAACCGCGAGGCCGTTATCGCTCGCGTCGTTCGCGACCTGCTCGCGACCGGCCCGCGGCACCGCGCCCGGTGGCGATGACGCATACGGCGCCACCGGTGGTGCGGTCACGGGTAACGGCGGCATCGCAGGTCGCGGCCCGGTGCTCTTGTCGGGGGACTTCATCGCACCGCTGCCCTCGGCGGCGCCCGGCGGGCGCGTCACTGGCTTGCCGCGCGCACCCGGCGGCAACGGTGGCGGCTGCGTCGCCGCCTTGGCGGCGCGCGGTGGTGGCGGCGGCGACGTCGACGGAGCGGTCTTCACCGGCGGCAACGGCTGCGGGATGCCGCCCGATGCCGAGGCCTTCGGCGGTGCCGGGATGGCCATCGAGGCGCCGGTGGCGGAGCCGACCTTCCGTGGTGTGGCGGCCGACGGCGTGATCGCCATCGCCGCGACCGGCGCGGCCTTCGCCGGATCGTTCGCATCGAGGATCGCGGTCTCGAGCGCGCGCCGCGCCTCGGATCCGGGCGGCGGTGGAGGAAGCGTCTTCTGCCTCTTGCGCGGAAACGGCGCCTCGGGCTCCGGGGCGGGAGTGGCCTTCACATCGGGCGCCGGCGAGTCGGGATCGACGGTCCACCCGGAGGCCAGGTCGGCGATCCGCCCCTTCGTCGCGTCCGAAAGACGACGGCGCGTCCGTTCGTCGTCCGGCACCCCCGAACGATAACATGCGGGTTCGGCGGCCTCTCCGTTCTCGACGGACGGATCAGGCTCTGTCAATCTTGTTGACAGGAGGCGCCAATCTAGTTGACATGGGGTGTGGCCGCGATCTCGACCGCCGAACCACGGATCCTCGACCGCTATCGGGTGGTCGACGTGGTCGGTCGCGGCTCGTTTGGCCGCGTCATCCGGGTCGTGGATACCCAGGCCGGCAACGAACATCGGGCCCTGAAGATCGTTCCGCCGGGGCCCCACGAGGCGATGCTCCTCGACGAGTTCGAGCAGCTCGCGCGTCTTCGCCATCCGTCGCTCCCGAAGGTCTACGACGTCGGGCGGCTGCGGACGGCGATCACCGTCGGTGGTGCCGAGCTCGCCGCGGGCTCTCCGTTCTTCGCCGCGGAGTGGATCGCCGGTGTGCGCAGCGACGCGGTCGCGTGGCAGGGCGCCGTCGGCGCCACGGTCTGGGCGCTCCTCGCGGATCTCGCTGGTGCGCTCGCCACGATTCACGCCGGCGGTCTCGTGCATGGCGACGTCGCGCCGCAGAACGTGCTGCTCGCCGACGAGGACCGCGCAGTGCTCGTGGATCTCGGGCTCTCGACCGGGACCGGCGCGCGCGGCACGCCCGCGTACATGGCGCCCGAGGCGCTCGCGGGCCGGGTCGAGCCGCGCAGCGATCTGTACGGCCTCGGCGCCACGGTGATCCGCATCGTCACCGGCAAGCCGCTGTTCGACGGCGCCACGCTCGGCGAGCTCGCGCAGCGGATCCTCAACGGCGCGGCGGCGCGCCCGCTGCCG
>JBBRED010000394.1:0-7845 GCA_038203335.1 Haliangiales bacterium
GTGGAGCTGTTCCACAAGGCCGGCTATCCGGCGGTCCGCGTGCGCACCGACTTCGATCCGCTGACCTCGTTCGATCGCCGTTCGAAGAAGGTTCGGTTCACGCTCACCGTGGACGCACGGCGCAAGCTCGACGTCTACTTCGAGGGCTACGACCAGAACTCGATCAAAGAGAAGGATCTGCACGATCAGCTCACGTTCGACAAGGCGGCGAGCTCCGACGACGTCGAGGCGAACGAGAGCGCGAAAGCGCTCACCGCGTACCTCCAGGCCAAGGGCTACTTCGATGCGCGCGTGACGTTCTCCCGCGAGCGCTTCGAGCCCTACGACCGCATCACGTTCCGCATCGAGGCGGGCAAGGTCCGAGACGTCCAGCGCGTCAGCTTCGTGGGCAACCGTGCGCTCGACGAGGACGCGCTGCGCGAGGTCATCGGCACCCGGGAGTCGCGGTTTCGCGCGCGCCTGTTCGGCGACAGCACGCGCGCCACGTCCGCGCAGCTCGCCGCCGACGTCGACGCCGTGGTCTCGCTGTACAAGCGCGAGGGCTATCGCGATGCGCGCGTGCGCGTCGAGGCCGCGCCGTCGGTCGATGGGCTCGGCAGCGCGGCCCTGACCGCCGCACTGCTCGGCGCAGATCGCGCGTCCAACCTGTTCGTACGGTTCTCGATCTCCGAGGGGCCGCCGACGATGCTCTCCGAGGTCCACATCGCGATCGGCGATGCCGGGGAGACGATCACGGATGTCTCCGGCCAGACCCTGTGCGCGCAGGTGCTCGCCGACATCGCGGAGCTCCTCGTCGAACCGCAGTTCGCACGCGCGCCGAACCAGCGCCTGTGCACCGCCTCTGCCACGAACCTCAAGTTCAAGGAGGCGCTGGCGCTCGACTCGCGCGATCAGCTGAAGGATCGGATGTTCAGCCATGGTCGACCACGCGCGAAGGTCACCCTGGAGACCCGGGTGATCGGGCCAAACCGGGTCGCGGCGTATTACCTCCTGACCGACGTACAGCCGCTCACCGTCGGAAAGGTCGTGATCCGCGGCAACTTCCGCACGACCGACGCGACCATCCGGAAGCTCCTCGATGTCCACGAGGGCGACCTCCTGACCAAGGACGCGCTCGCCGAGGGCGCGCGCCGGCTCCGCAACTCGGGCCTGTTCGATGCGGTCAACGTCGCGATGCCGGACCTCGAGAACGTCAGCGAGGGATCGGTCAACGCGGTCGTCGAGATCGCCGAACGCTACGACTACTGGGCGCAGCTCGATCTCGAGTTCGGTGGGTCGACCTACAACGGCCTGTTCGTCGCCGTGAACCCGGCGTTCAAGAACCTGTTCGGGCGCGGCATCTCGCTCGACCTCAAGGGCACGATCGGCCTCAAGTACTACGAGGCCCTGCAGGGGAACCTCGAGCTCAAGCAGCTCTCCGCCGAGACCACGTTGCGGTTCCCGCAGTGGCTGACCAAGGGCTGGTCGCCCGTCGAGTTCCAGACCGAGCTCACCGGCTTCCATCGCCGTCAGGACACGCCGCGGTTCGGTGTGATCACCACCGACGGCGTCACGCTGTCGCTGCTCCGCTCGTGGCAATGGCAGCGCGTGGGCCGCAAGCCCGCACACGCGATCACCATCGGTCCGCACTACGACTTCCGCCTCCGCGAGCGCCCCGTCGACGTGCTCCGGCCGGTCGGTGCCGACGACGATCAGACCCAGGTGCCGATCTCCACGCGCACCGGCTCGGTCGGGTTCTCGTTCGAGTGGGAGCACCGGAACGACCGCCGCGGCATCCTGTCGCCCCTCGCGCCGGAGGCCGGGTTCCGGCTCGAGGCGCAGATCGCGCTCGCCTCGAACTACCTCGGCGGTCAGGACACGTTCCTCAAGGCCTCGGCCGCCGGGACCAAGTACTGGCCGATCGGCGAGAGCCTGGTGATCCGCGCCGATGCCCGCTACGACCAGGGCTTCCCGCTGGGCGGCGCGGTGCTGCTCCCCGAGGTCGAGCGCTACTTCGCCGGCGGCGACTCGACCGTGCGTGGCTACGAGGACGACCGCCTGGCCACCGAGATCATCCAGGTCGGCGTCCCGCCGCTCGGGAACGTGTCGCAGATCCGCATCCTGCCCTCGGGCGGCAACATCCGGGTGATGTCGTCCCTCGACGCGCAGCTACGCATCTGGAAGCTGTTCGCGACCGGTGTCTTCGTCGATGCGGGCCTGATCACGAACCAGTGGAACACGGTCACCCAGGACGACATCCGGCCGTCGGCCGGCATCGCCCTCCTGCGCATCGCGACCCCGTTCGGGGCCTTTGCCGTCGAGCGGGCCATCCCCCTCCGGCCGCAGCTCGGTGACAATCCGCGAGGACGGTTCCATGTGAGCTTTGCAGCGCGTGCCCAGTTCTGATACACGGGCGGCATGGGACGCAACGACAACCGGAAGACGCTCAAGATGCGCCGCAAGCGGAGCCAGCAGAAGCTGAAGCTCCGTATCAAGCGCAAGATCGAGACCGCGAAGGCGGCCAAGAAGCCCGCGGCGCCGTCGAAGAAGAAGTAAAGTCTCGGGCGGATGACGCCCGAAGAGACGCGCTGCGTGATGACGCAGATCGTGATGCCGATGCACACCAACGGGGTTGCCGGGGTCATGTTCGGCGGCGTCATGATGCAGTGGATCGACGTCTGTGCAGGCGTCGCAGCGATGCGCCACGCCGCGGGCGCGGTGCTTACAGCGTCGATCGACCGGCTCGACTTCATGTCGCCGGTTCAGGTCGGCGAGATCGTGGTGCTCCAGGCCCAGGTCAACTACACGTCGCGGACCTCGATGGAGGTCGGCTGCCGGGTCGAGACCGAGGACATGCGGCACCGCACCCGCCACTACGTCACCAAGGCGTACCTGACGTTCGTGGCGATCGATGCCAACGGCCGGCCGCGGCCGATCACGCCGCTGGCCCTCGTCACCGAGGCTGACCAGCGGCGGCACGCCGAGGCCGAGACTCGGCGCAAGGCGCGGCTCGCCGCCGCCGGGCGAGCTGGTACAACATGAGCCAGGCATGACCATACACGGGACCGTCATCGTCGATCGCAGCGGCTGGGGGCGGCTCCGCGTCAGCGGCTCGGACCGCGTGCGGTTTCTCCAGGGCCTCACCACCGTGAACGTGGAGCAGCTCGCGGATGGCGGCCACGGCTGGGGCGCGATCCTGAACCCGAAGGGCCGCGTGCTCGCGGTGATCGATGTCTCGCGTGTCGGCGAGGCGTTCGTGATCGCCTGCGAGCCGGAGATCGCCGAGAAGACGCGCGCGCTGCTCGAGCGCTACGCGGTGATGGACGACGTGGTGTTCGAGCCGATCACCGGCCCCGCGCATCAGATCTGGGACGACGTGGTGGACGTCTGGCGCGCGCCGATCCTCGAGGGTGCGAACGATGCCTCCCGCGACGATCGCGAGCCTCAGGTCGAGCGCCTGCGCATCCGGGCCGGGTTCCCGCGCTACGGCGTCGACGTCGGCGAGGACAACTTCCCGTTCGAGACGCCGATCACCCAGTTCCTCGACTACGGCAAGGGCTGCTACGTCGGCCAGGAGCCGGTGTTCCGCGTCCACGCTCAGGGCAACTCGGCGCGCATCCTGCGCGGACTCGTCATCGAAGGCGTCGAGCCCGTCCCCGCGGACACGAAGATCGCCCACCCGCAGAAGGACAACGCGGGCGTCGTGACCTCGAGCGTGGTCGAGGCGGAGCACACGATCGCGCTCGGCTATCTGCACCGCACGGTGTGGGAGCCCGGTGGGACCGTGGAGATCGCGGGCCGCAAGGCCACGGTGTACGAGCTACCGTGGATGTGAGGCTCGCGATCGCGTGCGCGCTCGTGGCCGGCACCGGCTGCAGCCTGGTCACCGATAGCTTCCTGACCAACGACTTCTCGGGCGACGAGTACCCGATCAACATCGATGTCTCGAGCGGCGCGGTGATGATGGGCTTGCGCCAGAAGGGAAGCGAGGACCGCGGCGCGGTGCTCGATCTGCTGTCGCCGGTGACGCTCGTCGATCCGGGACCGGGCATCGCGCCGTCGGTCGACAACGCCGACGTCCTGCTCCTCGGCGCCCACGGTCCCGGCGGCCCGATCGAGCAGCCGCGCGCGAAGCTCACGGAGGCGCAGCTGATCGCCTTGCACCCGTGCGAGACCGAGGACTGCGTGGTCGGCTCGTCGGCCTCGCCCCTGCCCTACCAGGCGATCATCGGTGCCGACGTGCTCGCCGGCGACGCCGTACGGCTGCGGCTCGGCGACTCGCAGATCTTCGTGCTGCCCGACATCGGGGGCGACGAGCGGCACCGCACGTACGCCTGCGACGCCGTGTTCCCCTCGCCGTACCGGGGCGGCGGCACGCTGATCCTCGCCGGCACCGAGCTCCCGTTCGGCGGCAGGCGCGTGGCGATCCAGGCGTGCGTCGGCGCCGATCCGGATCCACGGAAGCCGCAGGGCCAGCGCGGCGCCGATGTGCTGCTCGTGATGTCGACGGGCGTGGGCGTGACCATCCTGGGCGAGACCGCCTACGCGCGCTATCGTGTCGCGCATCCAGCCGCGCCGGAGCTGTCCGCGTTGCCGCAGGCCACGGTGAACCTTCCGTCGGGCCCGATCACCGGGAGCCTCGGCACGCTCGAGACGCTCGCCCTCGTCGCGAACTCGTCGTCGTCGACGCCGCGCGCCGCGTGCCGCCAGGTCTACGGCAGCCACCTGATCCTCCAGCGCGACTGCGAGCTCGGCGACGATTGCCCGTGCGAGAACGGCTCCACGTTCTGCTCGCAGCCGGCGATCGTCGAGCTGCGGCCACCGACCGGCCTCCCCATCCTCGTCGTCAACGACGCGAACTCCACGCTGCAAGCGCTGCGCACCGAGCTGCGCCCCGACCAGGCCGAGGTCGACGGCATCCTCGGCACGGAGGCCCTGCGCACCGCCGAGCTCGACATCGACTACCCGCACAACCGCGTGCTCGCGCGCTGCTCGGGGGACGGCTGCATCGCGCGGCCGCAGCTCTCCGATCGCACCGATCGCACGCAGATCCAGGGCTGCATCCTGCCCGACCCCACCGGACCGATCTTCTAACCTCAGTCCTCGAGCGTGGTCACGTCGCGCAGCACGACCTCGGCGGTACCGCGGTCGACGATCGTTCCCTTCTCGATCCGCAGCACCTGATCCGCGAGCAGGCGTGCTTCGGCGACCGAGTGCGTGACGTGGACGAGTGGGATGCCGAGCTCGGCCACCTGCTCGCGCACCAGCTTCGTGAGCTGGGCGCGCAGATCGCGATCGAGCGCGGAGAACGGCTCGTCGAGGAGCATCAGCTTCGGCGCGGGCGCGATCGCCCGCGCGAGCGCCACGCGCTGCGCCTCGCCACCGGAGAACGTGCGCGGGCGCCGCGCGGCGAGGTGCTTGACGCCGAGGCGATCGAGCAGCGCGAGCGCCTTGGTCGCCCGCTCCCCGCGCTCGAGATGATGCAGGCCGTACTCCACGTTCCGTTGCGCGGTCATGTGCGGGAACAGCGCGAGCCCCTGGAACATGTACGACAGCCGCCGCTCGTGGACCGGTACGTTGATGCCGGCGGTGGTGTCGAGCCAGGTCTGGCCACCGAGCAAGACCGTGCCGCGATCGGGCATCGCGAGGCCGGCGAGCGCGGCGAGGATCGTGCTCTTTCCCGAGCCCGACGGCCCCATCACGCAGGTGATGCCCGGTCCGCACTCGATCTCCACGTCGAGCAGGAACTCCCCGCGCTGGACGCGCAGCTTCGCGACCAGCCCGCTAGACATGCGCACCCGCGGCGAGCTTCTTGAGCACGCGGTTCGCGATGTAGAGCAGGCCGACGCCGACGACCGTGGTGACGATCGCCATGTTGCGAGCGTCGCCCTCGCGGCCGCCGTACAGCGCGTTCATCACGTGGATCGACGCGGTCTCCGTGCCGTTGATCATCTGGCCGGCGACCATCTGCGTGATGCCGTAGTCGCCCAGCGACCGCGCGAACGCCAGCATCGCGCCCGCGATGATCGCCGGTGCGGCGAGCGGCAGCGTCACCGTCATCAGCACGCGGACCGGCCGCGCACCGAGCGTGCGTGCCGCCGCGATCAGGTTCGGCTCCACGGCCTCGATCCCGATCCGCGCGGAGCGCACGACCATCGGCAGCGATCCGACCGCCGCCGCGATCACCGCGCCGGTGAACGTGAACACGATCGGCGAGCCGAACACGCTCTCCCACGCCCGGCCGATCGCGCTGTTGCTGCCGAGCGCGACGAGCAGGTAGTAGCCGAGCACGGTCGGCGGCAGCACCAGCGGCGCGCACACCACCGCGTAGAAGAACTCGCGGAACGGGACCCGCTTCCAGGTCAGCAGCACGGCGAGGCCGGTGCCGACCACGAGAGCGACCAGCATCGAGAGCGCCGCGATCTGCAGGGACAACGCGAGCGGCGCCCAGCTCATCGCGGTCTACTCGGGAATACGCACGACGAACACGGCGCCCAGCGTGCCGCGCTGCTCGACGTGGATCGTGCCGCCGTGGGCCTCCGCGGCGAGCTTGCAGAAGTACAGGCCCAGGCCCCGGTTCGCGCGGGCGGCGGCGCGGCGCGCCTCGACCTGGAAGTACCGGCCAAAGATCCGCTCGCGCTCCGTCTCCGGCACGGGCGGTCCGCTGTTACCGATCGCGATCTCCACGCCCTGCTCGTCGCGGCGCACCGCGATCGCGCAGCGGCCATTGCGCGGTGAATAGCGCGCGGAGTTGTCGATCAGGTTCTCGAGCACCCGCGAAAACAGATCCCGATCGAGGCGCACGACCATGTCGGGGTCGACGTCGATGTCGATCGCGAGGCCGCGCACTTCGAACTGCGCGCGATTGCCCGCGGTCGCGCGCTCCACGAGCTCGATGATGCGAACCGGCGAGAGCTGCGCGCGCAGGATTCCGTCCTCGAGCTCGTCGACATCGAGGATGGTGGCGACGAGGCCGAGCGCCTTGCCGCAGAGCGTGGCGGCGTCATCGAGGTAGCTGAGCGCCGTCTTCGAGTGCGCGGGGTCCTCGATCAGCTCCTCGCGCAGCAGCTGGAGGTAGCCCTGCACACCCGAGAGCGGGCTGCGCAGGTCGTGGACCACGAGCGCGGCGAGCACCCGCTTCTTGTCGCGCAACTCGCGCGCGCTCTCCGACTCCTCACCGGGGGCGGCGGCCGAGCCGGGCTGCGTGTCCGCGCGTCGAATGCCGCCGGTGCCCATCAGCCCTTCACCTGGTTCCGGCCACCCTCCTTGGCCGCGAACAGGTGGGTGTCAGCTTGCTTGATGAACTCGAGCGCGTCCTCGATCTCGCCGCGCAAGCTCGCGACGCCGATCGAGACGGTCACGGGGATCAGCGCGTCCTCGAACTTGAACTCGGCGACCTCGACGAGCTTCCGGATCTTCTCGGAGAACTGCATCGCGTTGTAGTGATCGATCTCGGGGAGGACGATCGCGAACTCCTCGCCGCCGTAGCGCGCGAGCACGTCCTCGCGCCGGATGCGCGTCTTGATCACGCTCGCGAGGTGCTTGAGCACGTGGTCACCGGCGAGGTGGCCGAAGCTGTCGTTGACGCCCTTGAAGCGATCGATGTCGAACATGATCAGCGACAGGTCGCGCCGGTAGCGCAGCGCCCGCCCGATCTCGCGCTCGAGGGTCTCCACGAAGTACCGGCGGTTGAACACCTGCGTGAGGCCATCGACCGTGGTCAGTCGATAAATTTCCTCGTGGTACGCGTTCTCGATGTTGTTGCCGCTGAGGAACTTGAAGATGCAGCGGCCGACCTTGATGAAGTCGCCATCGCGCAGCACGTACTCGTCGATCATCTCGTCGTTGACGTAGGTGCCGTTGGTC
>JBBRED010000395.1:0-7812 GCA_038203335.1 Haliangiales bacterium
CGCGAAGACCGCCGACGGGCGAATCGATGCATGGTGTCGTAGCTGCGAGCAGCTGAACGTCATGATCTCTGGCTGGCAGGAAACGTTCTGGGCCGAAGGCCCGATGGAACCGTTGGGACCCGCGCCAGCGCCAACGTCGGCGCCGCTCAACTGACTGCCAAGGCCAGGTCACGCTCGCTTGCGGCGTGACTTCGGCGAGGTGGGCTTCAGGCGGTCAGGATCGAGACGGTGGTTGACGCGGTACGACTCGCCGATGATCTCCATGCGGTGGCAATGCTGAGCGGAACCAGAAAGCGCGAGCGAAGCGTTACGGCTCGCGATCAGTGTCGCTGCATTTTGTTTGTTTCGCTTGGGGCCCCGGCCGCTCTACCAGATCGATGAAACCTCACCGGTCGACGAAGCTCGTCTGTTCTCTCCTGTTCGCTGCCAGCTGTGTACCGGATGCCCCGGCCGACGGACCCGATGCCGGCGTCGTCGACGACGATGGGAGCGCGATGCACGAAGGAGATGTCGGCCAACTGCGGGTGCAAACGCCCGAGGGCCTGCGCACGATCACCTTCTTGGTTCACGATGGTCACGCCATCCACGAGGGCGATCTCGACCTCGGCACCGTCGAGCACGTCGCGCGCGAGCAGCATAGCCGCGGTGGCGCCGCCAACCTCGGCGCGCGCTGGCCGGGTGCGCGCGTGTACTTCCGGTTCGGCCCTGCGTTCACCGGTCAGGTCTGCAACTTCGGCAAGCTCGGCTGCGTCGACGTACGCACGCAGACCCGCAACATCCTCGCCGCGATGGCGGCGAAGCTCCCCGTCACCTTCGTCGAGGACATCGCGAACGCCTACCCGAACCACATCACGTTCGGGTGGGCGGATCCCACCTCGAACTTCGGCGGATCCTCGAACTCCATCGGCATGCTCGGCGGCGAGCAGACCATCGTGTTCCCGAGCGGGCACCTGCGCGACACGTCGCTGCCAGAGACGAACATCTACAACCTCCAGCCCAACTTCGGCACGCTCGAGCACGAGATGCTGCACGCGCTCGGCCTGTGGCACGAGCAGAGTCGCCCCGACCGCGGCTCGTTCGTCACCGTCAACGCCCAGTGCATCCTGAACGGGAAGGCGAGCCAGTTCGCGGTCAAGAACGGCGCCACGCCCGTGGGGCCGTACGACTTCCTCTCGATCATGCACTACCCCGCGAACCAGTTCTGCACGACGCAAGCCGATGGCGTCACCTGCACGTGTAACACCCTCACCAGCATCGTCCCCGGCGGCGTGATCAGTCCCGGATCCGCGCCCGGAGGGTTCAGCCCCGAGGACACGAACACGATGTACCGGATGTACGCGCGCACTCCGCTCGTCGATGCGGCCGCCGATCACTTCGGACAAGCGGTCGCGAGCGGCGACTTCGATGCCGATGGCTATGACGACCTCGCCGTGGGTATCCCCGACGAGGATCTCCAGACCAACACGAACCCGCTCACGTACGCGATGGGCACGGGCCGCGTGGCGCTCTACAAGGGCACGTCCGTGGGTCTCGTCGCGTGGGGCACGCTCTCGGAGGCCAGCTTCGCCGGCGCGTCCACGACGAACGGCCGCTTCGGCACGGCGCTCGTGGCCGCCGATCTCGATGCCGATGGCATCACGGACCTGGCGGTGGGTGCGCCCGGCGCGAACGGCAACTCCGGCGCCGTGTTCACGTTCCTCGGGAATGTGGCCGGAATCCCGGCGGCCGAGCGCATGCTGACGCAGCAGACCGCCGGTTACACCGACGAGTCCGGCGACCGCTTCGGCGAGACGCTCGCTGCCGGTCCGATCACGGGGCAGGCGCGACAGGACACCTGCATCGTCAACAACACGCCCGCGAACGGCACGCTGTACAACGCGCTCGTCATCGGGGCGCCCGGCGATCGCAACTACGTTCCGTTCTCCACCAACACCGTGCGCAGCGGCGCCGTCTACATGTTCCAGGACGTCGTCAACTGCGGCGATCAGCTCGCCCACGCCACGCGCGTCTCGGGTTCGCGCGGCGCCACCGGCGATGATTTCGGCGGCGCGCTCGCCGTCGGCCACCTCGACAGCGACGGCAAGGCCGACGTGGCGATCGGCGCACCGCACCGCGCCGGGAACTCCGGCACGGTCTACACGTACAGTGGCCGCTCTCCGACCGAGAGCCCGATCCTGTGGTCGGGAATGGTCACCTACCAGACCACGCTGAGCGGCGGCACGAGCGAGCAGTACGGCGCGGCCCTCGCGATCGGAGACATCATGTCCGCGTACACCGGTAACGAGCTCGCGATCGGCGCGCCCGGCCTCTCCGGCTCGGTGAAGGTGCTCGCCGGCGGCCTGTCGCCCCTCCTCGTGCAGACGCTCGCGAACTTCCCGGTGACGAGCGGCGACCGCTTCGGTGCGGCCCTCGCCATCGGCGACGTCGATGCGACCACGTCCGCGGTCGACCTCGTGGTGGGCATCCCGGGCCAGAACAGCGGCGCCGGCGCGATCTCGATCATGCGCGGTGGCACGCTGAGCCCGCGCACCAACATCCGGCAGAGCGACATCAGCCCGATCTTCGACAACGCGCCTGGCGACGGCTTCGGCACCTCGCTCGCGGTCGGCCAGCTCGACGGTCGCGGCTCGGTGCTCTCGACGGCCAGCACCTCGCCGAAGCTGCTCGATCTCGCCATCGGCGGCCCCGGCGAGGCACCCGAGCTGGTCCCGTTCGGCCAAGGCCCGGCCGGCAGCGGTGCCGTCGCCCTGCTGAAGGGCACGCCCGGCGCCGTGGTGGCGCCGTGGGCGCAGTTCGGCCAGCCGTTCGACGGCCATATGTGACGCGCTGGGTAGCGAAGCGGGACGAGCGATGTGACAGCGCGCGCCAAAGTCGCGGCAGCACGTGACAGCTGACCGATCGCACTTCCGAACCTGCGACCACAGGCGTCAGGCTGGCGTCCGAGATCTCACCATGAACCTTCTCGTTGTCAGCTCCGTGTTCCTGTCCCTCGCCACGGCCGCCGCTGCGGAGGCCGCGCCGCCCACCGATGCGGATCTCGCGGCCTGCCTTGGAGAGACCGGAGAGAACCTCGCGGTGATGTCGCAGCTCAAGCGCGGGATGAAGCCCGCGGACGCCGCGGCCGTGTTCCCCGGCGCGGACAAGCTCGACAAGTACAACTTCGCGAAGGTGAAAGCCGCGGGTTGCGCAGGTGCAACGACGTTCGAGCTCCACTATCAGAAGGATCGCAAGAGCGGCGAGATCCTGCTCTACAACGCGGTGATCGAGTTCTCGAAGTCGCTCACGGCCGATGAGGACTTCTACAAGCGCCTCACCGCGATCCTCGTCACGAAGTACGGTCCGCTCAAGGATGACAAGGCCGTCGCGAAGAAGATCCTGACCTGGGGCACCAAGCTCGGCGTCGCGCAACTGAGCACGCTGGGCAAGACCTACCCGTTCAAGCTCAGCGCACCGCTCGCCAAGTAGGCCGCGCTTCGCACCGACGCGACGTCCGCCTTCGGACCCAGCGCTCTTGGCGTTACCCTATGCACGTCATGCTCTCGGCGCGGCTCGATGCCATCCTGCAGTCCCTGCTGCCGTGCCGGCTCCTCGCTGATATCGGAACCGATCACGCGCGGCTGCCGATCGCGGCCGTCTTGCGTGGGGTGGCAGCGAACGCAATTGCATCCGATCTACGCGAGGCGCCGCTCCGCCTGGCGCAACGCAACATCGAGCGTGCGGGGCTCGCGTCTCGCGTGACGACCTTGCGAGGCAACGGGCTGTCCGATCTCGTCGGTCGCGGCATCGACGCGATCGTGCTCTCCGGGATGAGCGGCGAGCTCATCGCGCGGCTCTGCGGCGCGACGCCAGCGGTGCTGCAATCCGTCGAGCAGCTGGTGCTGCAGCCCAACACCTTCGCGCACGCTGTTCGCGCCTGGGCGCGCGGGGCAGGGTGGCATCTGCGCGACGAGCGCATGGTGGAGACCGGCGGGCGGTTCTTCGTTGTGTGCGCGTTCTCGAAGGGTGTGGGGCCAGATCCGGCGTACGTCATCGAGGGTTGGACGGAAGCGGCCCTCGATGTCATCGGGCCGTTGTTCCTCGCGCGCAGAGCCCCCCTCGTGCTGCGCCGATGCGTCGCGCAGCGGGACCGGCTACGCGAGTTGATCCGTGACGGTGCGCCGACGCTCGTGCCCGAGCTCGCCCTCTGGCAAGCGGCCTGCGATTATCTGCGCTGAGTTGCGAAACAGTTGCAGGGTTTGCCGCGCGTCCTCGTATGTCCCGTCAGGAGGTACGAATGGAACAAGACCAGCTCTCGGGGGCGCGCAGTCGGGAGGCGACGAGCGCGATCGGCACCACGGATCCGGTGCCGGGACGCCAGGGCGCGTCGGGTGTGGCGAACGGGGTGCCGGGGCGCACCGTGGTGCAGCGCAAGCTCGCCGTTGGCGGAGATCCCGCTGCCGCTGCCGTACCGACGGCGCTCGGTGGCGGCACGCAGCTACCGGCCGAGCTGCGGCTGCAGATGGAGCGCGCGTTCGGGCACGATTTCTCGGCGGTGCGCGTCTACGAGTCGCCGGCGGCCGCTCAGGTGGGAGCCCGGGCATTCGCGCGCGGCAACGATCTGTGTTTCGCGCCGGGTCAGTTCGATCCCGGTAGCGAGAGCGGCCGCGCCCTGATCGGCCACGAGCTCGCGCACGTCGTCCAGCAGCGCGAAGGCCGGGTGTCAACCGATGCAGCGCAGGGCGACGCGAACATCGTCGCCGATGTCGGGCTCGAGACCGAAGCCGACGCGCTCGGCGCACGTGCGGCGCGCGGCGAGACGGTCGGGGCGGCGTCCTCGGGGCAGCACGACGTGACCTCCGGGCCGATCCAGCGTCAGATCAACTGCACCGATCCGCACGTCGTGACGGCCGGATGGCAGATGGATCAGTGGGGCCAGTGGCTCGAGAACCGCGGCATCACATGGGCCAACATCACGGGGAGCGGCGTGGTGTTGCCGCCGGTGCTCGCGACCCGCGAGCCGCAGGCCAATCGCATTCGATCGCTCGCGCATCACGAGCTGCTGGGGCTCCAGCGCGACGTGGTGGCTCATCCGTTTGCCACGCTCGATCTGGTGCACGCCGAGGTCGCCCGCCGTACCGCGACGACGCTCGCGAGCATGGTCGCCTCCGGTGTTGGCGCCAACGAGCTCGACGTCGCGCTCGATATGTACGGCCGGCTCGACGGTCGCGGCCCCGGCGACGAGGCGGTCCTGCACAAGCTCGAGTGGCACGATGTGCACGAAAAGCAATATGCACGGAACGGCGTCGACGCCGCACAGGTCTCGCAGCAGGGCCTGGTCTACGGACCCTGGCGCGCGAGCGGTGGCGGCCAACCGACCGACAACACGTCTGGTGTCGACGACAACGTTCACACGATGCCGCTCAACGTGGTGTGGCTCCTCGCGTGCGCTCATCACGGCGTGTCGCTCCGGCTCTACGCGCCGCCGACCGAGCGCGGGCTGTTTCGGCAGGCGAGTCAGGGCATGGTCAACAACGCGACGACGAACGCTCCGCAGCGAAAGCTCTCCGCACTCGCGCGAGAGATCATCGCGCTCGTCGGCGGTGGCATGTACACGGCCGCGCTGCACAACGATCCGGGCATGCCCGCCGGCTTTCAGGACACCTGGCTTCTGACACCGACGGTGGCCGCGTTCGACGCGACGATGGCGAATCTCTCCGTCGACACCAACAGCCACGACATGCCGCAGATCACGACGGCGCTCGCGCCCCTCGGGATCGCGGTGGTCCCGATCGGGTCGCCGGCCGAAGCGCAGGCGACCCATACCGTGAACCTCGAGGACACGCGGAAGGGGCACGAACGAAACCTGGTCAGCAAGACGGGCATCTGGGTCGCAGGACTGACGCCTGCGCGCATCGCGACGTTACGTGGCATCGAGGACAGCATCATGCTGATCTCCGGGGAGACCCGCGAACAGGTCCGTCACCGCGTCCTCGGCACGGTCACGGCCACGTTCGAATGCAACTACGTCACTCGCCCGGGGCAGGAAGTGCTCGTGTGCGGCAACCTCGACGAGCTCGGTGCGTGGGACGAGCAACGCGCGCGTCCACTCGCGTATAGCGGCGCAGCGTGGAGAGCGTCGTTCGTCGTCAGCAAGGATCAGCAGGCCCGCTACAAGTACATCGTGCGCGACCAGAGCGGTGCGCACTGGGAGGTCGGCAACGACCACCTTCGCTTGACGACCGTGAACGCGACCTACAACGACAACTGGGGAGCCGGATGATGCAGAACGTTCGCTATATCCTGATCGAAGGCGTGGGCACGGAAGACGCGCGGTTCTACGTCGCTGCGTTCGATACGCCGGCGCAGCCGCTCGTCAGTCACGTGGCCGTGTACCGGATGCTTCATCGCACGCCGATCTCGCGCCCGCAGGGCGTCAGCGCGATCCTCGACCTCAACCGCGGCGGGAGCGGCCGCGGAGAGACGCGGATCCCGGAGCTGGAGGAAGCGCCATAGATGACGCCGGGTTAGCTCGTGTTGCAGGGTTCTGGGCCCGTTCGCGTGTGCCGTTCTATGGACCACCCTTCGGAAGCAGCGGTGCTGGAAGCCTCGATCGATTCGCGGCCCCTCGTGGCGATGTCGCGCGAGGGCGACCACGTGCTGGTCACCGAGGGAGGCGCCCTGCGGTGGCTCGGGGGCGAGGAGCTCGCGCCATCGTGCACGGCGATCGCGGCGGCGGTGGTGGATGGCGAGGCATGGGTGGTGAGCGACCGCGACGGCGTCCACGTCCTGCAGCGATTCGACGTGCGCGGTGCGCGGCGCGAGCCCGTCGAGCTCGGTGCGCTCGGTCGCGACGTCCAGATCGCCGCGACCCGCATCGGCACCCGGTCCGCGCTCGTCGAAGGCGAGCGTGGCGTGTTCGTCAACGAGGATGGCGGCGCGCTCGGTGTCGAGCGTCTCGGGGACCGAGGCATCGGCCGGCGCGTATTGCTCGGCGGCCGCGGTGTCGCTCATCAGGCTGGCGGATTCTTCGTGCACCGCCGGGGGCGCATCGCGCTGCCGGCGGACCTCGCCTCGGGGCTGATGGTCGGTGGCGGCCTCGTGCTCGACGGCGGCGCTGCGCTCGTCGAGGTCGAGAGAGGGAGCCGGCGCACCGCGCTGATGTTGGATCTGCAGCGCAACGAGCTGCGCACGCGGCTTCGGCTCGATGAAGCGAGAATTCTCGCGATCGCCGAGCGCAAGGGGCTCATGGTGCTCGGTCGCGGCGCGCACGTCGCGCTGTGCGATCTGCGCGCGGGGCGTTGCGTCAGCGAGCGCATTCTGCCCGCGCCGGCCGTCGCGTGTGCGACCAACGCCGACGGGACGCGCACGCTCGTGCTCGATGCGTCGGGGCGACTCCACGAGATCGGGCGCGCGCTGACCGATCTGCGTGCCACCACGGCGCCCGAGGACATTGCCGAGGAGGAGGACCACGATCGGCTCGCGGATCCAGTCGTCGCGGATCCGGTCCCCGACGTGGTCGCGCCCATCGAGGTCGCGCCGCCGGAACCTCCGGTGGAGGTCACGTTCTCCACCGCGCCGCTCCTCGCGCTCGGAACGGAACCCGTTGCATCCCTGGCGGCGGAGCCGCTCGAGGGCTATCTCGCCGACGTGCGTGGATGGGTCGTGGCGCTCTGCCGCAAGGCGATCGATGGCGAAGCCGCGGAGGTCGATCACGCGCGGCTCGCGCAGTGGGCAGATCAGGGTGCTCCGCACGCGGTGATCGCGCGCGAGCTCGGGCTGTCGCCGCTCGCGACGTCGGTGCTGATGGTGACCGCCGCGCCGCAGATCTGGGGT
>JBBRED010000396.1:0-7757 GCA_038203335.1 Haliangiales bacterium
GGTCTGCACCATGAAGAAGCCCTGCGAGTGCACGACCTGGCCCTTGCCCGCACAGGTGGTGCAGACCTCGGGCTTGCTGCCCGGCTTCGCGCCCGTCGCATTGCACGAGCCGCACGCGACCTGACGGCTGACCTTCACGTCCTTGGTCGTGCCCCACACGGCCTCGGGGAACGTCAGCCCGAGGTCGACGCGGAGGTCGGCGCCGCGCGGGGTCTGTCGACCGCGCTGGCCGCCGCGACCGCCGAAGAAGTCCCCGAACAGATCGCCGAACGCGGAGAAGATGTCCTCGACGTTCCCGAAGCCCGACGCGCCACTGTTGGCGCCGTTGCCGCGGATCCCGTCGAAGCCGAACCGGTCGTAGCGTGCGCGCTGGTCGTCGTCGCAGAGGACCTGGTACGCGCTCGCCGCTTCCTTGAACTTCTCCTCGGCCTCCTTGTCCCCCGGGTTGTGATCCGGGTGGTACTGCTTCGCGAGCTTGTAATAGGCCTTCTTGAGATCGCCGGCGCTGGCTTGCTTCTCGACTCCTAGGACTTCGTACAGATCTCGCATGGCGTGAAGAATCGGGACCTTGGGTAAGACGGGCCCGGGAGTCTGTCAAGCTATGCTGTCGGGCGTGTGGGCCCCGGTCGATCTCGCGCACGGCGCGCCGGATGAGGGGGACGCGCTGCGCCGCGCCGAGCGCCTGTTCGAGGCCGCCGCGCAGATGGGCCTGGATCTCCACAGCTTGGACGACGCCGCTCGCCAGGTCGCCACCCTCGCCTGCCAGGGCGCGCCGTACCTGGCCACCCTGCTCACCCGAGATCCTCACCGACTGGTCAGGGTCGCCCGCGATCCATATCTGAGGATGGAAAAGCCCCGCGCCGCGCTGGTCGAGGAGGTCGCACAGGTGGTTGCGGGGACGACCACCGCCGCCGGATTGCGCGCCGCGTTGCGCGTGGTCCGCGCGGACGAGCTGGTCCGCCTGGGGTTTCGCGAGATCGAGCTCGGGCTCGATACCGAGGTCGGCCGCGAGCTGGCGCGGCTCGCCGACGCGTGCTTCGACGCCGCGATCGCGTTCCACGATGCCGAGCTGCGCGCGCGCTACGGGGCTCCCCGCTACACCGATGACGACGGCGTGGAGCGCGACGCCGTGCTCTCCGTGATCGGCATGGGCAAGCTCGGCGGCGAGGAGCTGAACTTCTCCTCCGACGTCGACGTCATCTACGTCTACTCTTCAGACCAAGGCGAGGTCGGCCAGCTCTCGCTGCACGAGTACTTCGCGAAGCTGTGCACGCAGATCACGTCGGCCATGTCGGAGGTCACCGAGGGCGACACCGTGTTCCGCGTGGATCTGCGGCTGCGCCCCGAGGGCGCGAAGGGCGCGATCGCGAACTCGCTCGCGCAGATGGAGCGCTACTACGAGACGTTCGGCCGGCCGTGGGAGCGCCAGGCGTGGATCAAGGCGCGCGCGTGCGCGGGCGATCCGGCGCTCGGCGCCGAGGTCATGGCCACGCTGCGACCGTTCGTGTTCCCGCGCATCATCTCGGCGACGGTGATCGATGACGTTCGCGATCTCAACCGTCGGATCAAGCGCGAGCTCGTGCGTCCGCGTCGAGGCAAGGACGAACAGGTCGGCTTCGATCTCAAGAACGGCGAAGGCGGCATCCGCGAGATCGAGTTCTTCGTCCAGGCGCTGCAGCTCATTCACGCCGGTAAGCGGTCGCAGCTCCGTCACCGCGGCACGCTCGCCGCGCTCGATGCGCTGCTGTTCGCGGGCCTCGTCACCGACGACGAGCACCTCGCACTGTGGCACGCGTATCGCTGGCTGCGTCACGCCGAGCACGTCCTGCAGCTCGAGGCCGGCCTGCAGACGCAGACCGTTCCCGAGGACGATGACGCGCGCCTCCGCGTTGCGCGCCGGCTCGGTTATGCGAGCGATGTCGCGTTCGCGATCGATCTCGTGAAGCACACGGGCAACGTGTCGCGCCTGTTCCTGACGCTCGGCGAACCCGACGACGAGAGCGAGGACGTCACCGCGATCCTCCGCGGCGAGCTGACCGAGGACGAGGAGACCGCCGCGCTGACGCGGCTCGGGTTCCACGACGTCACCGCGGCCCGCGCCGAGCTCGCACGTGCGCGGCGCAATGCGGGCTCGCCGCTATCGCCGGGCGCTACCGATCGCACGGCGCGGCTCGGCGGCGCGCTGCTCAACGAGATCGCGATGTCGGCGGATCCGGATCAGGCGTTGCGCTTCCTCGGCGATCTGATCTCGCGGCGCGGCGCCGCGTGGAGCGTGTGGCGCCTCCTCGACGAGAACCCGGCGATCGTGCGTCTGCTCGGCTCGCTGTTCGGCGCGAGCGCGTACCTCGCGCGCACGCTGATCGATACACCCGAGCTGATCGATCTCCTGGTCGAGCTCGGCGTCACCCCTCCTGCTCGAACCGCCCTGCAGATCGCCGCCGAGCTCGATGCGAAGGTCGCCGCCGTGGATCGGGAGGATCCCGAGGCGGTGTGGAGCGCGGTCGCCGAGGTCAAGGCGGGGCACGTGCTGCGCGTCGGGCTCGCGGACTTCGCCGGCGCGCTCGACGCGCTCGAGGTGTGCCGCGAGCTGACCGCGATCGCCGAGGCCTGCCTGCGCAAGGCCCTCGCGATCACCGAAGCGCAGCTCACCGCGCGCTACGGTCCACCACCCGCGGGTGCGCGGATCGCGGTGCTCGCGCTCGGCAAGCTCGGCGGACGCGAGCTCGGCTACGCCGCGGATCTCGACGTGGTGTTCGTGTACACGGGCTCCGACGACGATGGCGATGCCGTGGAGTGGTTCACTCGCTGCGCACAGCGTCTGCTCGGCGCGCTCCGCCAGCGCACCGCGCGCGGCCGGCTCTACGAGGTCGATACGCGGCTGCGCCCGTCGGGGAGCCAGGGCCTGCTCGTGACGTCGCTCGCCGGCTGGCGCCGCTACCATCAGGAGGACGCGCGGCTGTGGGAGCGCCAGGCGCTGACCAAGCTGCGCGCCGTCGCCGGTGATCCCGCGCTCGGCGCCGAGGTCGAGCGCGTCGCGGCGGAGACCGTCTACGGCGCGCCCCTCGAGTGGCCGCGCGCGGTCGCCGACGAGATCCTGAAGATGCGGGACAAGATCGAGCGCGAGCTCGGCGCCGTGGATGATCTGAAGACCGGAGCCGGCGGCGTGATGGACGTCGAGTTTGCCGCACAGTACCTGCAGCTCGTCCACGGCTACGCGCACCCGGAGTTGCGCACCACGGGCACCGAGGTCGCACTGCGCGCCGCGGCATCCCTCGGCATCGCACCTCCGCGTGAGATCGAGCTACTCGATCAGGGATATCGCTTCCTGCGCAAGATCGAACACAGGTTGCGCGTGGTCAACGACCAGCCGATCCATCGCCTACCAGAGGCGCGTGACGAGCTCGACAAGCTCGCCAGGCGATCGGGATTTCCCGACGGCGCGGTGCTCCTCGAGCACGTGGAGCGCTGGCAGCACGATATCCGGGGCGCGTACAAGCGCGTGCTCGGTGCGTAGCGATCTACACACGGCGTGCTGCGTCACGCCATGTGTACGACGAGATCGTCGGCGCGCTGTGCCTTGTGATCCCACTCGTGCGTTGGTACGAACGCTACATGGGCATCAAGAAGCTCGACACGATCTGGATCGACGGCGCGCTCGTCCCCTGGGACAACGCGACCGAGCACTTGCTCGCGCACACGATGCATTACGGTGTCGGCGCGTTCGAAGGCATCCGGGCGTATCAGCGCACCGATGGCCGCACCGCGATCTTCCGGCTGCGCGAGCACATCGAGCGGCTGCTCGACTCGAGCATGATCTGCACGATGGACGTGCCTTACACGCGCGACCAGCTGATGCAGGCCTGTATGGATGTCGTGCGCTCCAACAAGATGACCTCGTGCTACCTGCGCCCGCTGGTCTATCTCGGCTATGGCGCGCTCGGCCTCGGCTCGCTCGAGCCGCCGGTTCGCACGATGGTCGCCTGCTACGAGTGGGGCGCGTACCTCGGTGACGAGGGCCTGAAGAAGGGCATCAAGTGCATGATCTCCGGGTTCTCGCGCGCGAACTCGAACGCGGTGATGAACAAGGGAAAGATCTGCGGCCAGTACGTGTCGTCGGTGCTCGCGAAGCGCATGGCGCTCAAGAGCGGCTTCGACGAGGCGCTCATGCTCGACCCGCAGGGCTACGTCGCCGAGGGCACCGGCGAGAACATCTTCGTCGTGAAGAAGGACATCGTTCGCACGCCGCCGACCTCGGGCGCGATCCTCGCCGGCATCACGCGTGACACCACGATCCAGCTCCTCCGGGAGCAAGGAGTGGATGTGCGCGAAGAAGCCGTCGCTCGCGACGAGCTGTACACGGCGGACGAAGTGTTCTTGACCGGAACGGCTGCCGAGATCACACCCGTTCGCGAAATCGATCATCGTAAGGTCGGCCGCGGGGAGGCCGGGCCCGTAACCCGTCGCCTGCAGGAATCCTTCTTCTCGGTCGTCAAGGGTGCTGATACCAAGCACGACCACTGGTTGAGCTATCTATGAACAAGCTGCTTCTCGTTTGCATCGTCGTCGGCGGCCTGGTCACCGGGTGTTCCAAGAAGCGGATCGCAGAGTGCGACGAGCTCCTGACCACCACCGAGAAGATCTCGAAGTGCGAGAAGCTGCCCGCGGAGACGCGCAAGTCGGTCGCCGAGGCCGGCAAGACGATGAAGGACGCGCTGAAGATGCTCGATGACGCCGGTGGCGTCGGTGATGCCCCCAAGGACCTCGTCGATCAGCTGCGGGATACCTGCAAGACGCAGCACAAGACCATCGTCGACGAGTACTCGAAACTGATGCCCGAGTGCGTCAAGTAACCTGCTAATATCGCAGGTGTGGAGCTAGCCCCCGGCACAGTCCTGCTGGGTAAGTACCGCGTCGACGAGGTCCTGGGCGTCGGCGGTATGGGGCGGGTGGTGCGCGCGTCGCACCAGTACCTCCAGCAATCCGTCGCGATCAAGATCCTGCTCCCGCAGATGACGGAGAGCCCGTCGACCGTGGCGCGCTTCCTTCGCGAGGCGCAGGCCACGGTCCGGCTCAAGAACGAGCACATCGCGCGCGTGATCGACGTCGGCACCATGCCCGACGGCACGCCGTTCATGGTGATGGAGTATCTGGAGGGCAACGACCTCAACCAGATCCTCCGGCATCACGGGCCACAGACGCCGAACATCGTCGTCGATCTCATGCTCCAGGCCTGCGAAGGCATGTCGGAGGCGCACGCGTTCGGCATCGTGCACCGCGATATCAAGCCGTCGAACTACTTCATCACGCGCCGGCCCGATGGCTCGATGCTGCTCAAGATCCTCGACTTCGGGATCTCGAAGACGCCCGTCAACTTCGAGGAGCTGACCGGCACGCAGACCGTGATCGGAACGCCGAGCTACATGGCGCCCGAGCAGATGAAGAGCGGCAAGCAGGCCGATGCCCGCAGCGATATCTGGTCGATGGGCGTCGTCATGTACCAGCTCCTCCAGGGTCGCCCGCCGTTCTCGGGCGAGTCCTACGCCGAGCTCGTGCTCAAGGTCGGCGCCGAGCCGCCGAACCCGCTCCACGTCCCCCTGCCTGCCGGCCTCGGAGAGGTCATCTTCCGCTGCCTCGAGAAGGATCCGAAGCAGCGACCGCAAGATGTGGGCGAGCTCGCGCGGTCCCTCGCGCCGTTCGCGACGGATCCGATCAGCGCGGCGCAGATCGCCGCGCGCACGACCAGGATCCTGTCGCATCGCAACTCGAGCCAGGCCTTCGGCGGCCCGGGGTTCGGTGGTCAGGGTCTGCCGCTCGCCGCGGGCGGAGGGCTGAGCGCACCCGTGCCGCTGTCGCCGGCGCAGCTCACGCCGAGGTCGTGGCCGCCGTCGTCGACCAGTCTGTCGCAAGGGCGCGGACAGGTCACGCTCAGGACGAAGAGCAGCAAGGGATGGATGATCGCCGGCGGCTTGTCGCTCGCGATCCTCGCGGGGGCAGGCGGATACATCGCCAGCTCGCTGCGGCGCTCCTCGAACGCGAACGTCGACGAGTCGTCTTCGGCGGAGGGCCCGACGGTGCATATGCCGGCGACCGCGCCCATCCCCGCGGCCACGATGCCCGGCGTTACGACGCCCGCCGTCACGACCGTTACGACGCCGACCGTCCCCGCACCAACCGTTGCGACGCCGAACGTTGCGACACCGAACGTCCCCGCACCCACCGTCCCCGCACCGACCGTTCCCGCACCGACCATCACCGTACCGACCGTTGCGACGCCGTCGAAGGTCGCCGCGCCCACCGTCGCGAACTCGACCGTCCCGACGTCGAAGGTCGCCGCGCCCGGCGTCGCGAACCCGACCGTCCCGACGTCGAAGGTCGCCGCGCCCGCCGTCGCGGCGCCGGCCAAGACCACGACGCCCACGACGAAGACCTCACCCACGACGAAGGCCGTGACCACGACGACGAAAGCCACCGCGACGACCGCGACGAAGTCCGCGACCCCGACGACGAAGGCCGTCGCCAAGACCGCGCCGAAGGCGACGACCAAGACCGAGCCGAAGACGCCGACCAAGACGCCGTCCAGAACGGGCGACCTCTTCGACTCGCGACACTGAGCCGTGTCCGGTAATGGGGTCCGACCCCATTCGCGGACACGGGCTATGTCGCTACGAGACGTGCTTCATCTTGTCGGGATTGCGGATCGCGTAGATCGCCACGATGAACTCGCCGCTGGTCTCGAACGAGATGGCCTCGGCACCGAGCTCGCCGTGGAACACGAAGCCCGGCAGCCCGTTGATGCGCGCGGGGCGAGCGCTCGTGATCGGCGCGGCCTTGTTCTTGGTGCCCTCGAAGAACCGCACGATCTTGGCGCGCCCGTAGATCGGGTTGAGCGGCGCCTTTTGCTTCCCGCCACCGTCGGCGTAGAACACGGCGTCCTCGGCGAGCAGCGAGCTCAGCCCGGCGATGTTGCCGGAGCTCAGCGCGCTCGCGAACGCTGCGGCGAGCTTGCTCTCGGCCTCGGGCGTGGGCTCGAACCGCGGGCGCTCGTCGCGCACGTGCTCGCGGGCACGGGTCGCGAGCTGCCGGCACGCGGTCTCCGTGCGCTCGAGGACGCCCGCGATCTCCGCGTAGTCCATGTCGAACACGTCGTGCAGGAGGAACGCCGCGCGCTCGAGCGGTGAGAGGCGCTCGAGGGTCATGAGGAGCGCGACCGAGAGGTCATCGGCGACCTCGCTCGGACCCGGGGCCTCGACGATCGGCTCGGGCAGCCAGGTGCCGACGTACTGCTCGCGATTCGCGCGCGCCGACTTCAAGCGATCGAGACAGAGGCGAGTCACGATGCGCGCGAGGAACGCACGCGGCTCGAGCACGCTGGCGCGGTCGGCGCCCTCCCAGCGCAAGTACGCATCCTGGACGGCGTCCTCGGCCTCCGAGACCGAGCCGAGCATTCGATACGCAACACCGACGAGGAACCGCCGGTGCGGCTCGAACGCGGTCGAGGCGTCGCTCACGCCGCGCTCCGTACCACCACGACCGGCGTGCCGGCGACCTGGATCCGCTGGCACGCCCTGCCGTGGCCGAGGGCGTACTTCATCGTCGGGTAGATCCGCGCGAGGGTGAGCGCGAACGCGAGCGAGACCAGCGCCTTCTGCCCCCACTGCGCCACGATCCGCTCGCGCAGATCATCGGCGGCCGGATCGTGGGCGAGCGCCGCGCGGGCGAACCGGGCGCCGAGCCGCACGTCGTCGCTCATCGCGGCG
>JBBRED010000397.1:0-7710 GCA_038203335.1 Haliangiales bacterium
AATCGAGGATTTCCCGCTGTCGCATCGTCAGGGCATCGGCCATGGTCACCTGCTCGGGCTGCATTCAGCAGATCCGTACTGAACGGAATGACCGTACTGAACGCCCTATCACCCTGTCAATTTTTTCGCTGAGATTCTGCGGAAATCCCCGCGAACGCGCAGGATCGTCCCGTGGTGTGGACGCAGATCGTGATCGCGGCCGCCGGGATCGCCTCGATGAAGGCGGCGATGGAGCGCGGCGACTCGGACGAGGCGGGCCGCCAGGGCGCGCTGGCCGGCCCGGCGATCGTCGAGCAGGCCCTCGCCTCTCCCGACCGCGCGACCCGGCTCGCCGGCATCGCGGCCGCCCCGGCGACCGAGGATCGCGCCGAGCTGCTCGAAGCGCTCGCGACGATCGCCGCCGGTCCCGATCGCCGCACCGCCCTGCCCGCGGCGCGCGCCGCTCGCACGATCGCGCGCGAGCTCGCGAAGCGCGATCCCTCTGACGATCTCGCGCCCGACGACGTCAGCCTCTGGCGCGCGAGCTATGCGCAGCTCGCCGCCGATCGCACGCGCTGGATCGAGCTCCGCGTGCTCGCCCTCGACACCGCCTGCGCGCTCGCGCCCGATGGCGCCGGCCTTCCGCTCGAGACCTCGCTCGCCGATCCCGATCCCGCCCTGCGCCGCGCGGCGCTCGCGGACCTCGCGATCCCGATCCCCACCGAGCACCGCGCGCGGATCGCGCAGACGATCGTGACGGACACCGACGCGCTCGTCGCGCTGACCGCGGGCCAGGTCCTGTGCGCCGACCTCGCCGCCGATCCGGCGCAGCCGATCCTCGATGCGCTCGGCGAGCCCGGCCTCGCGCGCCTGCGCGCTGCCGTCGCCGCCGAGGACGCGCCGCGCGTCGCGCTCAAGGAGATCGCGCGCTGCCTCGCCGCCGACAAGAACCCGGCGAGCGGCGCCGCGCTGCGCATCATCCGCTCGCGTGTCCGATAATGGGGTCCGACCCCATTTTCCGGACAAGAGAAATGGAAGAGAAATGGGGTCGGACCCCATTAGCCGGACAACCGGCGCGCTTCGCCGGCGTCGAGGATCCACAGCTGATCCGGCGCGAGGCGATGCTCGGCCCAATACGCGCGGAGTCGCTCGGGTGGCTCGCCGATCGCCTCGTCGGTGAGGCGATAGGTGCCCCAGTGCATCGCGAGGAAGTTCCGCGCGCCGAGCGCCTCGAAGCCGCGCGCCGCCTCGACGGGATCCACGTGCTGCGGCTCCATGAACCAGCGCGGCGAATAGCCGCCGATCGGCAGCATCGCCCAGTCGATCGTGCCGATGCGCTCGCGAATCTCGGCGAAGTGCTCGCCGTACGCGGTGTCGCCCGAGTGGTACGCGGTGCCCTCGGGCCCGCGGATCACGTAGCCGCCCCACAGCGTGTCGTTCTTGTTCCACGGCATCCGCATCGACCAGTGGCGCGCCGGCACCAGGGTGATCTCGAGCGAGCCGTGCGGGTGGGTCTGCCACCAGTCGAGCTCGACGACGTTGGTGTGGCCGAGCTTGGTCATTCGCGGCCCGTTGCCGAGCGGCACGATGAAGGTCGCCGTGTGCGGCAGCCTGCCGAGGGTCGACAGATCCATGTGGTCGCGATGATCGTGCGTGACGAGCACGAGGTCGGGCGCGGGGAGATCCGCGAGCGGCACGCCGGGCGCGACGAGGCGCGAGACCGCGCCCCCGATCGACTTCGACCAGATCGGATCGGTCAGCACGAGCTGGCCGCCGAGGCGCAGCGCCCACGTCGCGTGGCCGATCCACACCGCGACCGGATCGCCGCTCGCGAGCGCCGCCGCTCCGCCCTCGCGAACGCCGGGGCGGATCGCATCCACCGCCTTGAAGTCCTCGCGCCGCGGCTCTTTCTTGCCGAGCTTCCACCTGAAGATGTCGCTCGGGCCGCGCGTCGGCTGCGTCGCGCGCTCGCCGAACCTGCCGCTCACACGATCCCGAGCGCGGTCGCGACCTGTGCGTACGCGACGCGGCGAAACTCCATCACCTCGCCCGTCTCCGTGAGCTGTGCGAGCGTGAAGTCCTCGCCGGCGGGAACGAACAGCCGATCCCAGCCGAGCAGGTGCGGACCCGCCGGCTTGTCGGCGATCCGGCCCTCGCACACGGCGGTCACGATCTGGATCTCGGCGCCGGGCGCCGGGCGCAGCGCGATCACGAGCTGCATCTTCGCCGGCGTCTCGCGCCACCACTTGCAGAACCGGTTCTCGTTCTCCGAGTCGAGCTCGAGCCGCAGGCTCTTGCCCTCCATCGTGGTGAGGTCCACGGCCTCCGCGAAGCAGCCGGAGGTCACGGGATGCGCGAGCACCTTGTCGCGCGCACGCTGCCCGGGCTCCGGTGCGCTCGTCGAGAATCCCGACTGCAGCGCCTCGACGGCGAGCGCGAGGCTCGGAACGATCTGACCGATCTCTCGCGCGCGAAGGTCGTTACCGTCGATGAAGATCGTCGTCACGCGTGGACCCTACTATGCGGGCACGCGGAATACGATGGCGTCATGGTGCCCGACTCGCCCGATCCTGGACTCGACGCGACGCTCGCGCAGGGTGCGCTCCCGCTGACCATCAGCAGCCAGCCGAGCATCGGGAACACCGTCCGCTCGCTCGCGCTTCCAAACTACGAGCTGGGCGCGCTCCTCGGACGCGGTGGCATGGGCGACATCCTCCTCGGACGCGACCGCACCATCGGCCGGGATGTGGCGATCAAGCAGATGCGCACCGAGACGCCGAGCGCGGAGCAGCTGTCGCGGTTCCTGCGGGAAGCGAAGATCCAGGCGCGGCTCGAGCACCCGTCGATCGTGCCGGTGCACACCCTGGGTGAGGACGACGAAGGCCGGCCGTACTTCACGATGAAGCGTCTCACCGGCACCACGCTCGGCCAGCTGCTCGAATCGTCTTCGCCACCACCCCTGCCGCGGGTCCTTCGCATGTTCGCCGAGGTCTGCCTCGCCGTCGAGTTCGCGCACTCGCGCGGCGTGGTGCATCGAGACCTCAAGCCGGCCAACATCATGGTCGGCGATTTCGGCGAGGTCTACGTGCTCGACTGGGGCCTCGCGCGGATCCTCGCCGAACACGAGGATGCGAGCTCGATCGGCGACGGCGTCTCGAGCCTCGACGGCGGCGAGACCCAGGCGGGCGCGCTGCTGGGCACCCCGGGCTACATGGCACCCGAGCAGATCGAGGGCGCGGCCCACGTCGGCCCGGCCGCCGACATCTACGCGCTCGGCGCGATCCTGTTCGAGATCCTCACCGGCGCGCCGCTCCACCCGAGGGGACATGGCGCGCTGGTCAGCACGCTCCAGGGGATCGATGGCGGCCCCGCGCAGCACGCGCCCGAACGCGCGATCGCTCCCGAGCTCGATGCGCTGTGCGTCTCCGCGCTCGCCACCCGCGCGACCGAGCGCCCGTCCGCCGACTCCCTCGCGGAGGAGCTCCAGCGCTATCTCGATGGCGATCGCGATGTCGAGCGACGCCGAGCGCTCGCGACCACGTTCGCGACGCGCGCGGAAGAGGCCCTCGCGTCGGGCGATGTCGCGCGCCGGGCCGAGGCGATGCAGGCCGCCGGCCGCGCGCTCGCGCTCGATCCCGCATCCGCGGCCGCGGCGGTCGTGGTTCAGACGATCATGTTCGAGCCGGCGAAGACTCATCCCGCCGAGCTCCAGCAGGAGCTCTCCGCCTCCGACCTCGCGGTGCAGAAGCGCCAGGGCAAGGCCGCGCTGCTGTCGTTCGGGGTGATCCTCGCGTTCCTCGCCATCGCCTCTGGAAACGGTGTCGCGAACGTCCCGCTCGTCCTCGGGATCGCGAGCTTCGTGGTCGTGCTCGCGGCATACGTCTGGCGAACCACACAACGGCCCGCACGCCCCTGGCAGATGGTCGCGATCGCGGTCGCCAACTGCGCGCTCGCAGCCCTGCTGTCGCGCACCTATGGCTCGATGATCATCGTGCCCGCGGTCACCTGCATCATGGCGGTGTCGTTGACCTCGTACCCGTTGCTCATCGATCGCCGCGGGATCGTGATCGCGCTGCTCGTCGCGAGCTGGATGATCCCCGTGGTCCTCGAGCTCGCCGGCGCCGTCTCCGGCACGTTTGGCCTCGACCATCACGTGCTCGAGCTGACCTCGCACGTGATGTCGATCGCGGGCACCCACACGCTCGCGATCCTGATCGGATCGAACGTCGTGACGATCGTGGTGATCGGCCTGTTCGCGAGCGCGCTGGCGACCTCCCGCCGCAACGCGCAACGGCAGACCGAGATCACCGCATGGCACCTGAAGCAGCTTCTCCCGCAGCGCTAAGAAATCTCGTCACGCGCGGTCGGGTGCGGAGTCTGTCTGCACATGAACCCCGTCAAGACGCTCTTCGCGCTCGGCCTCGTGGCCGGAGCATGTGTCGATCAACCCGAGACCACCACCGCCGATCAGGACATCCACACCACCGGGAGCTCGCTGGCATCGCAGTTCCAGCGCGATCGCGCCGGGGCGATCAATCGCTGCAACGCGACGCGGATCTCGCCGACGTTCGCGCTCACCGCCCTCCACTGCAAATCGAGCGGTGATGGCGGCACGATGAACTTCTACATGGGCGGTCCCGGCATGGCGCCTGCCCTCACGGCGAACATCGCCGAGACGAAGAAGTACTTCGGCATGGACGCGAAGCAGTGCCACGACAACCTGCTCTGCGATAACAACGTCGGCACGTTCTCCGACATCGCGGTGCTTCGCCTCGATCAGATCACGCCGTCGGTCGACGGCACGGTGGGCACGATCGCAACGATGGCGTGGCGCTATCCCGGCGACAACGTGACCGGGACCGCCGTCGGCGCCGGTGATCACGGCGAGACCGAGCTCGGCACGAACGTCGAGAACCCCGATCGCAACCTGCGCCAGATCAACGACACCACGGTCGACTCCGACGACGCCGACGGCGACTTCTACACCTCGAACGACGTGGTCGATCCAGCCGACTCCGGCGGGCCGTTCTACGTCAACAACAAGGTCGTCGGCATCCTCCACGGTCACGGCTGGGACGCGACGCACTGGGACTTCACGAAGTACACGAGCGTCGCGAAGCACCTGAACTGGATCCTCACGAACATCGGCTACCAGTGGCCCGGCGCGCCACCGCAGCAGGACACCACCTACGCGGGGTCGCTGATCGAGTCGTTCACGGGTACCGAGCAGGTGTGCCAGTACGCGTGCGAGCACACGCAGGCCTGCCAGGCCTACAACTATCACTCGCTCAGCTGCGGCCTCTACACGAACGTCACCGCCGCGAACACGCAGGCCGGCTGGCGCGGCGCGCTGCACTACGGCGCGAGCACCGGCCAGAGCAACGAGGTCGTGGGCTATCGCCGCAACGATGGCTGGAACGCGGTGCTTCACAAGGCGACCGACAACACGATCCACGAGCTCGTCCTCGGTACGACGTACCAGTGGTTCGTCGGCACGATCCTGCCGATGGCGAACAAGGCGATCGCCGGCAAGCTGTCTGTGTTCCGCCGCTCCGATGGCAAGAACGCGATCGTCTATCGCGCCACCGACGGCAGCGTGATCGAGGTGCGCCTCGATGGCGGCTGGACTCCGAAGTGGATCAACATCAACGTCGCATCTGCGAGCGGTGATCCCACGGCGTTCACGCGCGCCGATGGTGTGAGCGCGATCGTCTATCGCGCCGGCACCCGCATCATCGAGCTGCGTCTCCTCAGCGACGGCAACTACGCCGCGACGGACCTCACGACCGCCACCAACACGAGCGCGTTCCCCGCGTCGAGCGATCCGAGCCCCACCGTGCGCGCCGATGGCCTCACGTCCGTGGTGTACCGCTCGGGCACGCAGATCGTCGAGCTGTTCCGTCGCCCCGGCGAGCCGTGGTCGGCCGGCGTGCCCTCGAGCCTCGCGACGTGGTTCACCAACGGCTTCCCGGTCACGATCCCCGCGGCCACCGGTCGACCGTACGCATCGACGCGGCGCGACGGCACGCTCGCGATCCTCTATCGCAGCGACTTCAATCGCCTCGTCGAGCTGCGCCTGCAGAGCACCGGATGGAAGTGGCAGGACATCACGGGCAGCCAGAGCGTTGGCGGTAATCCGGTGCAGTACGTCCGCACCGACACCATCGAGTCGGCCGTCTATCGCAGTACGACGAACGAGGTCAACGAGATGGCGCGGTTCCCCGGCGAGCCCGCGGCGACGCTGCACGGCTACAACCTTTCGGCGAGCTACGGCGTCGGCGCCGTGACCACCGATCCGCAGGTCTACCTGCGCAACGATCGCGTCAACTCGACCGTCTACGGCCTGCCGTACAACCGGGTCGGCGAGCTGCAGTACGAACGCGGCGCTGGCTGGGCAACCAACAACCTGACGTTCGCGAGCGGCGAGACGCCGTAGCGAGCTATTCGACGATCACGCGATCGCTCGCCGACCGCCCGAACGTCTCGGGCATGTACATCTCCTCGGCCTTGGTCGGCGGGACGACGAAGTTTCCCGGCGTGGTCGCACGCGCGACGTAGTCGTAGTCGTGCACGCCTTCCCACAAGAGCGGCGTAAAGGCTTCGGTGCGCTCGTCGCGCAGGTTCTGGTGGTCGTACCAGGGGCCGTACCACCACCAGTACGCACCGCGGCTCTTCTGCTCGTTCGGGTCGAGCGGGATCGGGCCGGTCACCGCGAGCGCGGGGTTCATTGCCTCGAGCCCGGCGGGCAGCGGATCGACGAGCGCCACGTGATAGCGGCGGTTCTCGTTGACCATGGTCAGCCTCACGCGCACCCGCGCACCGGCCTTGATGTGCCAGACGCCCGCGGCGTCGCGCGTGACGTCCTTCGGATCATCGGCGCCCTCGTACTTCCGCTCGACGACGAAGCCATAATCCGCGGGATCGAGCTTGAGCGAGCTCGGCGCGTAGGTCATGCCGACGCGGTAGTAGAGCCGGCCCGCACCGTCCTTCTGGATCGTCAGGTCCTGCTTGTCGTGCGTGGCCACGTCGGCCATCGGGATGTTGATCTGGAAGTAGTCTGTGGTGCGGCCCTTGAACGCGAGGTCACCCGCGTAGTCCGCGCCGAGCCACACGCGCGCGACGAAGTCCGGCGTGACCTTCTCGTAGGTCTGGAAGTACCTGTCGAGGGCGAGCAGCGCGAACGTGTTCTCCTGCGTGTTGAGCCAGCGCCCCGCCTTGCGATGCGCGAGCAGCCCCGTGACGATCTTCGGGATCAGATCGAGCTTCGGCTGCTCCTGGATCAGCGCCTCGAGCAGCACCGCATCGACGCGATGGTCACTCGCGAGCAGGAGATAGGCGCCGTCACCGTACGCGGTGGTGAAGTTCGCCGCGCCGGCGGTCTCGCTGACCTTGTTGAGCGCGTGGCGAACGATCGCGTCGCGCTGCGTCTTCGCGGCCGCCTGACCGGCGAGCGTGCCGAGCAGCCAGCCGTTCGCCTCCATCGACAGCTTCTCGACGCCGCCGGCCTCGGCGATCAGCTTCTGCGCCTTCGCCACGTCGAGATCTCCGAGCTGCTTGCGCGTGTACAGCGCGTACGACGAGATCGTGTGGCGAATCTCGGGACCGTAGTACCAGGGGTAGTGGCTCTCGATCACGCGCAGGTACTGCTTCGCCTGCTCGATGATGTTCGCCGGCACGACGAAGCCCTTGTCACGCGCGTGACCGAGCGCGCTCGCGACATACACGGTCAGG
>JBBRED010000398.1:0-7698 GCA_038203335.1 Haliangiales bacterium
CCGCGCCTCACGCTCGAGCAGGTGATCGCGAAGGCGCTCGCGAGCCCCAAGGCCCGGATGGCCGAGGGAGATCGCGACGCCGCGGCCGCGCGGATCGACGAGGCCGACGCCGCGCGCCTGCCCCGCATCAAGGCGACGGCGTTCGGCACCCTGTCGCCGGAGATCACCTGCGACAACGCCGATTGCACGCAGACCAGCCCGCAGAACTTTGCCTGGCGGTTCAGCGGCGTGTTCGGCAGCGCGCAGCTCGACATCACGCAGCCGCTGTTCACGTTTGGCAAGATCACGCACGCGCGTCGCGCGGCACGCGCCGGGCTCGATGCGCAGAAGGCGCTCGCCGATGAGACGGCCGGCGATCTCGCGGTCGATGCCGCGCGCGCGTACTGGAACCTGAAGCTCGCGCGCGAGCTCGGCTACATGCTCGATGACGGGATCGAGGAGGTCACGAAGGCGCTCGCACAGATCGACGAGAAGACGAAGGGCGCGCCCGACGTATCGATCCAGGATCGCCAGCGCGTCGCGGTGCTGCACGCCGAGGCACGCGTGCAGCGCGCCGATGCGCAGATGGGCGAGCAGCAGGCGCTCGCCGGGCTGCGCGCGCTGGTCAACCAGGCCGACGCCGACATCGACCAGGACGAGCTCGCCGCGATCGCGCACACGCTGCCGACGGCCGCGAGTGGTGATCGCCGCCCGCAGGCCGTGGCCGCGCGCGCCGGCGCGATCGCCGCGGACGAGCTGTCGGCGATGGCCGTGGCTCAGTACTTCCCGGATCTCGCGCTCGTGGGCTCCGCGGTGATCGCCGGTGCGCAGGGCGCCGATGATCCGCCGAGCGCGTTTGCGAATGATCCGTATAACCGCCGTGGCGTCGGCCTCGTGCTCGCGCTGCAGTGGACGCTCGAGCCGTGGAACGTGAAGGCCCGCGCCGATCGCGCGCGTGCGGAGGCTCACAAGGCACGGGCCCAGTCGGACCTCGCCGCGCTCGGCGCGAGCTACGACGCGCAGACGGCCCTCGCCGAGGTGACCGCTGCTCACACCAAGGTCGCGGCCGCGAAGGACGGAGAAACCGCGGCACGGGCGTGGTTGGCGTCGGTCCTGCAGGCTCAGGCCATCGGTACCGGTGAGGCAAAAGACCTGGCAGATGCGTACATCGCGTGGTTCCAGATGCGGGCCCGGTGGGCAACCGCCGTCGTTCAATGGAACGTGGCCGTGGTACGCCTCGGTCGTGCCTCCGGTGAATTCCGGGCCGGTAGCAGCCGTCCCAAGGAGTAACTCATGAAGCGCCTGCTCGTCGCCGCGATCCTGACCGCCAGCGTCCCCGTCGCGTTCGCTGACACCCCGCCGGCAAAGACCGTCCCTGCGAAGGCAGGTCCGGGCACCCAGGTGGTGAAGCAGGCGAACGAGGCGATCGCCTCACAGCTCAAGCAGAACGTCACCGCGGGCTCGCCCGAGGAGAAGGCGCTCGCCACGAAGGTCACCGCCAGCGTGCGGAGCTTTCTCGACATCGACCAGCTCGGCAAGCGCGCCATGGTCGACAACTGGAGCAAGCTGACGAAGGCGCAGCAGGACGAGTTCCAGAGCCTGCTGCGCGCTCTGATCGAGGACAACTACGTGCGCGGCCTGCGCGCGAACGTCGCCTACAACGTCGAGTACACGGGCGAGTCGACCGATCCCGACGGCAACATCCTCGTGACCACCACGGTGAAGGCCCAGCGCAAGGGCCGCCCGTTCTCGATCTCGATCGACTACGTGCTCGTGAAGGACGGCGACAAGCTCCGCGCGTTCGATATCAAGACGGATGGTGTCGGGCTGGTGGAGAACTACCGCACGATGTTCAACAAGATCATCGCGAAGGACGGGTTCGCCGGCCTGATCGCGAAGATGAAGAAGAAGCAGGCTTCCACCGGGACCTGAGGCGGTCGACCGCATCGCCTCGGCCTCACGAGGCCGTCGCTCCGATCCGGGGTATCGTCCGCCGGATGTCGCAGACCGCTCCGCACCTCGCCGCCGCTCGCGCCTGGCTCGCCGAAGATCCCGATCCCGCCACCGCCGCGGAGCTGCGCGCGCTGCTCGTTGCGTGTGACAAGGGCGATGCGTCCGCGCTGAAGGATCTCGACGAGCGCTTCACCGGCGCACTCGAGTTCGGCACCGCCGGCCTGCGCGGCATCCTCGGCGCCGGCCCGCAGCGGATGAACCGCGTGCTCGTGCGCAAGGTCTCCGCGGGGCTCGCCGCGTACCTGATCGCGAACGTGCCCGATGCGAAGTCGCGCGGTGTGGTGATCGGACACGACGCGCGCCACAACTCGCGCGTGTTCTCCGAGGACACGGCGCGCGTGCTCGGCGGCGTGGGGATCCAGGTCTTCCTCGCGCATCGCCCGTGGCCCACGCCGACCACCGCGTGGGCCGTGGTCGACAAGCGCGCGTGCGCCGGCGTGATGGTGACGGCGAGCCACAACCCGCCCGCGTACAACGGCTACAAGGTCTACTGGGGCAACGGCGCGCAGATCATCCCGCCGCACGACGTGGGCATCGCGAAGTCGATCGAGACGATCGGCGCGAGCAACGAGCTCCCGATGCCCGAGCTCGCCGAGCTTCGCGCGAATGGCCTCGTGATCGATCTCGACGAGAGCCTGCACGACGAGTACCTCGCGAAGGTCGTCGCTCTCCGCGCGAGCCCGTCGATCGATGGCGGCTCGCTCGTCGTCGCGTACACGCCGCTCCATGGTGTCGGCGCGCTGTCGGTCGAGGGCGCGATGAAGCTCGCGGGCTTCCCGCACATCCACACCGAGGCCTCGCAGCGCGAGCCCGATCCGGACTTCCCGACGGTCGCGTTCCCGAACCCCGAGGAGAAGGGCGCGATGGATCGCGTGCTCGCGCTCGCTGCGCAGGTCAAGGCGGACCTCGTGCTCGCCAACGATCCCGATGCGGATCGCCTGTGCGCCGCGGTGCCCGAGGGCGCCGGCTATCGCGTGCTCTCCGGCGATCAGCTCGGCGCCCTGCTCGCGGACTATCTCCTCACCGTGTCGCCGAAGGACAAGCGCATGGTCGCGACGACGATCGTGTCGTCGCAGCTCCTCGGCTTCCTCGCCGCGGAGGCAGGCGCCGACTATCGCGAGACGCTGACCGGCTTCAAGTGGATCGGCAACGCCGCGATGGACTACGAGGCGCAGCATCACGGCCGGTTCGTCATGGGCTACGAGGAGGCGCTCGGCTACTCGGTCGGCCCGCTCGTGCGCGACAAGGATGGTGTCTCCGCGTGCGTGCTGTTCGCCGAGCTGACCGCGTGGAACCGCGCGCGCGGCAAGACCGTGCTCGATCACCTCGACGACATCTACCGTCGCGTCGGCCTGTTCGTGACCGAGCAGGTCTCGCTGACCAGGCCCGGAGCCGAGGGCATGGCGGAGATCAAGGCGGCGATGGCGAAGGCGCGCTCGGCCCCGCCGACCGAGCTCGCGGGCCACGCGGTCGAGAGCGTCACCGACCTCGCGAAGGGCGAAGGCGGCCTGCCGCCCTCCGATGTGCTCGTGTTCCGCCTCGCCGGCGGACGCCGCGTGATCATGCGGCCCAGCGGCACCGAGCCGAAGCTCAAGAGCTACTACGAGGTCCGGGTTCCGGTCGGCGCGACCGAGTCGATGACCGACGCACGCGTCCGCGGCCTCGCCGAGCTCGCGCGCCTGCGCGACGCGCACCAGAAGCTGATGGGCTGAGCTCAGGTCGGGGGCGCGGCGCGCGGCGGCGTTTGCGGCGCGGGCGCGGGGAGCATCGCGAAGAACCGGTCCATCTGGTCGCGCTGCTTCGGCGGCATGTACTCGAAGTTGCGGCCGCGGTCGATGATCTCCCAGAACTCCTTGCTCTCCACGCGCCCGAGCTGCTCGCGGATCGACTTCAGCCGCTCGCGATCCTCGCCCGCCATGTCGAGCGCGATCTTGTGCGCGCGCTCCTCGGTGCCGCTCGCGAGGTAGTAGCAGGCGAGCTTGATCTGTGCCTTGCGGATGCCCTGCAGGCCCGACTCCTGGCGCTTGAGCCGCAGCGGCTGATCGAGCTCGAGGAACATCGCGAGCATCCTGTCGTCGAGATCGTTGCCGTGCTTCTGGGAATGCGCGAACTCGCACAGCGCCGAGACGTCGTACGCGACGGTCTCGGTCACGAAGCCGAGCTGCATGTCGTAGCTCGTACGGCCGTAGTAGATCATGTGCTTGACGCCGGCGATCGCGAGGTCATCGGCCTTGCCGCGGATCATGCTCTCGACGAGCAGCCGGTACTGGTTCATCACGTTGTACGCGGTGCGCACGGCCCGCGCGTTGAGCGCGGCGCGCAGGTACGAGTTCATGAACCGGAACGCGAGCTCCACCACCGCGCGATCGCCCTTCGCGAGCGCCGCCTCGCCGACGTAGCGGGTATCGATCGCGATCAGGTAGTTGATGTCGGGCATCTCGCCCTGCGCCTCGGCGTAGATGCCGAGGTACTGGCGCAGCGCCTTCCACTCGAGCCACGTGTGATCGGCCTCGAGCTCGCGCAGCGACTCGGGATCCATCGCCACGAAGTCCGGGTTGTCGCGGAGCTTGTCGCCGAGCTTGAACCACCCCGGCTCCGCCTTGCCCTTGATCGCGAGGTAGCCGATCACGAAGTCCTTGATCGCATCGACCGAGCGGCTCGCGATGATCTTGTCCTTGCCCGAGATCGAGTTCGACGTGATGTCCGTCATCTCCTCGAGGGCCACGAGCGCGGGCGCCTGGCCGATCGCGATCTCCTCGAGGTCCTTCGACGTCGCCGAGGTCATCATGTCGTCGGTGGCCTCGCTCTGGATGCGCGCGATCAGGTTGACCGGCTCGAGGAACCGGAACACGTACATGAAGTACGGCAGCATGATCACGATGCCGAAGCACGTGGCCGCCATCATCGCGAACACCGTGGCGCGCGGCACGAACTCGGAGTGGAGCGACAGCGAGAGGAACACGCCGACGACGCACGTGATGACGTAGTAGGCCATCACCGAGACGTTCGTGCGATCGCGAAGGAACATGCGCGCCACGCCGGTGTAGCGATCGGACGTGAGCTGCACGAGGAGCGACACGACGGTGATCACGATCCCGAGCACCGCGGCGGTCATGCCCGCGAGCCCCGACAGCGCATCCGAGATCAGGGACGGCTCGAACCGCACGTAGCGGCCCAGCGGGTCCGCGTAGTTCGAGTGCGGGACGCCGCCGGTGAAGTAGTGGTCGATCAGGTAGAACGCGGCGAACCCGACCAGGGCGATGCCGCCGAGGATCACCATCGGGACGAGCCACAACCGCAGACCGCTGCGGTGCGACTGACGGCGACGGCGTGCCTTCACGCCGCCGACCTTACCTCACTGCAGCGCAGCGGGGACAACGCCAGGCGTCGGGTTACCAAATCCGGTCGAGTCCCAGGTGGCGGCAGTATCCTCGGAGGTCTCGTCGTCTCCGGTGATCCCGTTCCCCCCACCACTCTGGGTCTCGTGTCCAACCTCGGTCACGAGGCGCTTGGTCGATTTTCCCGACGCGGGCGTGGAGCCCTGCATCGGCAGCGTGCGCGCGTCGGCCGCGTACGCCGTGGTCGCGGTCCCGCCATCGGGGCCATCGACCACCATCCCGCTCTTGTCGACGATGCCGTTCGCCGCCGTGGGCGCGCCCGCGAGCATCAGGTCGACGTCCTTCACGAGGTCGGCCTGGCCGTCCCAGCGGAACAGCACGACGAGCTCGCCGGAGTTCGTCAGGCTCGGCACCCCGTTCGCGACGATGCCCGTCATCGTCGCGCTGGCGATCGAGTAGGTCGGCGCGATGCCGTAGGTGGTCGTGAAGTTCGCGGTGGTATCGATCGCGACCGTGATCACGCCGTGCGCGGCGATCGATGCGCCGGCCGGGAACTTCGCGAGGAAGTCGGTCGAGTCGATCACGGTGAAGCCACCGGGCAGCCGCCAGTAGCTGCCGTTGTCGGAGACGTAGTAGCTCGACAGGTCGACGGCCGTGTTGCTCGGGTTCGCGATCTCGATGAACTCGCCGGCCGACGGCGCGAGCACGACCTCGGTCAGCAGCAGCGACGAGCTGCCGCCACCACCGCCGGTGGTGGCATCGGGCATCGGGGACACGGCCGCGTCATCGCCGGTGGCCTTCGCATCGGGCCCGCCCGGGGCGGCATCCGCGTGGTCCTGCTCGAGCATCGAGCCGCGGGCACAGCCACCGAGGGCTGCTGCCGTCACGACCAACGCACCAAGCTTCACGGCGCTCTGGGTACCAAACCCCGGGCAGATCAAACAAGCGCAATCGTCACCCCACCCGCCTCTAGTTTTTGTATCGTGGCGCCACCTTCAACCAAGGAGCCTGCTGTGGCCGAAGTGACCCTCGAAGAACGTGGAAAAGCCCTGGAAGATCAGTTCTTCGAGAAGGAGAACCAGCAGAAGCTCGCTCAGATGAAGGTCAAGCTGGACGTCCAGCGGTCCCGCGAAGATCTCCGCAAGGCCTCGGGCATGACGGATGACAGCGTGCTCGACAAGCTGGTTGCCCTCGGCCTCACCTCGAACACCATCGCGGCGCTGTCGCTGGTTCCGCTGATCTCGGTCGCGTGGGCCGACGGCACGATCCAGGACAACGAGCGCACCGCGATCCTCCAGGGCGCGCACGGCAAGGGCCTCGAGCAGGGCACGGACGGCTACGAGCTGCTCCAGACCTGGCTCGCGAAGAAGCCGAGCGAGGACCTGTTCGTCGCGTGGGACGCGTACATCAAGACGCTCACCGCGCAGCTCAACGACGAGCAGAACCGCCTGCTCAAGAACCAGATCGTCGGGTTCGCGAAGATGGTCGCGGCGGCGGCCGGCGGCATCCTCGGCTTCGGCAAGGTGTCGGGTGACGAGGAGAAGGTGCTGAACCGCATCGAAGCGGCGTTCACGCGCGGATGAAGTGGCTCGGCCGGACCGGCGTCAAGGTCTCGCGCGTCGCCCTCGGCACCATGTCGTTCGGCGGCGACGCCGACGAGGCGATGGCGCACGCGATCTGGCGCGCGGCCCGTGACCGCGACATCAACCTGATCGACACGGCCGACGTCTACAACGAAGGCCGCTCCGAGGAGATCCTCGGTCGCATCATGAAGGGCGAACGCGAGCAGATCGTGCTCGCGACCAAGGCCTACTTCCCGATGGGCAAGGGGCCAAACGATCGCGGATCATCGCGCTACCACCTCGTGCGCGCGGTCGAGGCCAGCCTGCGCCGGCTGCAGACCGATCGTATCGATCTGTTCTACCTGCACCGGTTCGACGACGTCGCGGATCTCACCGAGACGCTGCGCGCCGTCGAGGATCTGGTCCGCGCCGGCAAGATCCTCTACCCGGCGTGCTCGAACTTCTCGGCGTGGCAGGTCGCGCACGCGCTCGGCATCCAGCGCGAGCATGGCTGGTCGCCGCTGGCGGCGGTGCAGCCGATGTACAACCTCGTGAAGCGCACCGCGGAGATCGAGCTGCTGCCGATGGCGACCTCGCTCGGTGTTGGCGTGATCCCGTACAGCCCGACGGGCGGCGGCTTGCTCACCGGCAAGTACGGCGTCGGCAAGGCGCCCCCGAATGGCCGTCTGCTCGACACGAAGATGTACACGACGCGCTACGCGGATCCTGCGTTCTACGATGTCGCCGACAGGTTCTCCGCGTTCGCACGCGAGTACGGCGAAGCCCCCGCGGCGCTCGCGGTGGCA
>JBBRED010000399.1:0-7681 GCA_038203335.1 Haliangiales bacterium
GTCGTGCCGAGGTCAATGCCGATCACCTTGTCACTAGCCATGGCGGGCTATTTTCCCGCCAAACCCGAGTAATTCGCCAGTGATCGGGCGGATTTATTGGGGTAGGTCCCCCACCCCTCTCACGGGGTCGCGAGGAGCCGGCGGACCTCGGCGAGGTCGTTCTTGAGCTCGATCGTCAGGACGTCGTTCTCGTTCTTCATGGCCATCGCCATGAGGAGGACCTCCTCGGCATCCGAGAGCTTGCCGGCGTGCCGGAACGCGTTTGCGAGGAGCCGGGCCGACGAGACGTCGTTGGGCGCCAGCGAATGGGCCTTCTTCGCATACTCGACCGCCGACCGCGGCTGGCCGGCCGCCAGCGCGCAGCTGGTGGCGCGGCGGAGGAACTTGATCTGAGGATCCATCCGCACACACGCCGCGAACAGCTTCATCGCGCCCATGGGATCGCCGCCGATCTCCAGCTGGCAGGCCCGCTCGAACAGCTCCGACGCGTACTCCTGCGGGGTCTGCGGCTGCTCGTTCGTGCGCAGGGTGCTGCTGCTGCCGGTGCCGCGGCCCTTGTCCGGCGTGGTCAGCTGCGCGTACGCGCGGCTGGTCTGCTCGAACACGTGCGACATCCGCGTGGCGAAGCTGCCGAGCTTCTTGCCGTAGTAGCGATCCGGATGGATCTCCTTCGAGAGGAGGAAGTAGGCGCGCTTGAGCGTCTTGGCGTCGGCACCCTGCGAGACCCCCAGCAGCATGTACGGGTCCTGCTTCTGGAGCATGCGCTCGAGCGTCAGGATCAGACGGCGCTCGCCGTCGTCGAGCTCCGAGAGCTCGGCGAGCGCCGCGAGCTCCTCCGGCGTCGGGTTCGAGAGCCGCAGATCGTGCGCGAGGTCGTCCTTGTGGCGCGCGGTGCCGGCCGCGGAGCGCGGCGGTGGTGGTCGGGTGCCGCCGGGAGCCGCAGGGACCGACGCCGGCGCCGGGGTGGCGGACTCACCGGGGAGGAGGAGCGCGCCGATCGAGCGCAACCGCGTGACGATCGAGATGCCGCGGTCGACCGGGAGACCGGAGTTGAGCAGCACCTCGCGGATCGACAGATTGCCGTCGATGCGCGACAGGAGGAAGTACTCGTCCGGCCCCACCGCCGCCTTCAACGGATCGAACCCCGGACTGACCCTGAGCTTCAGGGAGGTCGGTCCAATCCCGGCAATATCCGCCGGCACCGTGCTCACCGCCTCAGCCTACCACCGTTGCGCGCATGACGTATTCGAGGATCGCCTTCGCGACGTGGAGTCGATTCTCCGCCTGCTTCCACGCGCGTGACTGCGGACCATCGAGCACGTCGCCCGTGATCTCCTCGCCGCGGTGCGCGGGGAGGCAGTGCAGGACGATCGCATCCTTCGTCGCGATCGCGAGGATCGCGGGGTCGATGCAGTAGCCCTTGAACGCGGCGCGCCGGCTGACCTCGTCGGTCTGGCCCATCGAGACCCAGACATCGGTGTTGAGGACGTGCGCGCCCGCGGCCGCTTCGCGCGGATCGGTAGTGAGGAGGATCGAGCCCTTGCCGAGCTTCGCCTGCGCGGCGCGCGCGGCGTTCACGAGATCCGGATGCGGCGCGTAGCCCTCGGGGCACGCGAGCCGGAGATCGAGACCGAACATGCCCGCGGCCTCGAGCCACGAGTTCGCCATGTTGTTGCCGTCGCCGATCCAGGCGTAGCGCAGGCCATCGATCCGGCCGAAGTGCTCGCGCACGGTGTAGAGGTCCGTCGCGACCTGACACGGATGATGCTGATCGGAGAGGCCGTTGATCACCGGCACGCTCGAGGCGCGCGCGAAGGCCGCGACGCGATCCTGACCGAACGTGCGGATCATGATCGCGGAGCAGTAGCTCGCGAGCACGCGCGCCGTGTCCTCGGCGGGCTCGCCGCGTGCGATCTGGCTACCGTCGCTGGTCAGCACCACCGCGTGACCGCCGAGCTCGTACGCGGCGACCTCGAACGACACGCGCGTGCGCGTCGAGTTCTTCTCGAACACGAGCGCGATGGTCTTGTTCTCGAACGTCTTCGCGATGCGATTGGTCTCGAGCGCGCGCGTGCGATCCCACACGGCCGGCCACTCGGTGACCGGGATATCGGCGAGGGTCAGAAATCCGCGCGGCATCTACTTTGCCTCTCCCCGGCCCGCCCCGTCCGCGAGCACGGACCGAAGAATGCCCACGGCCTCGTCGAGCTGCGCGCGCTCGACCACGTACGGAGGTGCGAACCGCACCACGTTCGCGCCGGCGATCGAGAGCAACATGCCGCGCTCGCGGCACTTGCCGGTGATCTGCGCCGGCAGCCCCGAGACCGCGATGCCGCGGAGCAGGCCGCGACCGCGCGCCTCGAGCACGTGGCCCGGGAACTCGGTGACGAGCTGCGCGAGCTTGCCGCCGAGGTACTCGCCGGAGTCGGCGACCTTCGCGAGCAGCTTGTCCTGCTCGATGATGTCGAACACGGCGTTCGCCGCGGCGCACGCGAGCGCGTTGCCGCCGAACGTGGACGCGTGGGGCACCGCTCCGCCCGGCGCCACCGCGAGGCCCGCCGCGGCCTTCTCGGAGCACGCGACCGCGCCGATCGGCACGCCGCCGCCGAGGCCCTTCGCGAGCGTCATCACGTCGGGCGTGACGTCGTCGTGCTGGTGACCGAACCACTTGCCCGTGCGACCCACGCCGGTCTGGACCTCGTCGAAGATCAGGATCGTTCCCGTCGCGTCGCACAGCTTCCGAATGCCGGCGAGGTAGCCCGGCGGCGGGACGATGATGCCGCCCTCGGCCTGGATCGGCTCGAGAATGATGCAGCACGCGGTCTTGCCGCCGAGCGCCGCCTCCGCGGCCGCGAGGTCACCGTAGTTGATGAACTCGACCGGACCCACGAGCGGGCCGAAGCCCTCGCGGTACTTCGGCTGGCCGGTGATCGAGACGGTGGCGAACGAGCGGCCGTGGAAGCTGCCGTTCGTGGAGACGAACGTGGTGCGCTCGGGCGCATTGGCGACCACCGCCTGGTAGCGGCGCGCGAGCTTGAGCGCGCCCTCGTTCGCCTCCGCGCCCGAGTTGCAGAAGAACACGCGGTCCGCGAACGAGCGATCCACGATCGCCTTCGCAGCGAGGATCTGCTGCTCGTTCCAGTACAGATTCGAGACGTGCACGAGCCGGCCGAGCTGCTCGGTGACGCGCGCCGTGAACGTCGGGTGGCCATGGCCGAGGCCGCACACCGCGATCCCGGCGGTCATGTCGAGGTAGCGCGTGCCGGCCTTGTCCCAGACCTCGCAGCCCTTGCCGCGCTCGAGCACGATCGGCTGCTGGCGGTAGTTCTTGATGAAGACCTGATCAGCGAGGGCGAGGAGCTCTGCCTGCGTCATCCCCGCTGTTTACCACTAGAGGATGTAACGCGTCAGGTCCTCGTCCGCGACGAGCGCACCGAGCCGCTCGCGCACGTACGCAGGCGTGATCGGAATCGTCTGCACCCCGATATCGGGCGCGTTGTAGAGCAGATCATCGAGCAAGCGCTCGAGCACGGTGTGCAGGCGACGCGCGCCGATGTCGTTCGTGCGGCGGTTGACGTCCGCGGCGATGTCGGCGAGCTCTTTCACGGCCTCGGGCGTCCACTCGATGGTCACGCCCTCGGTCTGGAGCAGCGCGGCGTACTGGCGAGTCAACGCGTTCTGCGGCTCGGTGAGGATGCGCACGAAGTCCTCGGCGAGCAGCGGATGCAGCTCCACGCGGATCGGGAACCTGCCCTGCATCTCGGGGATCAGGTCGCTCGGCTTGCTCATGTGGAATGCGCCGGCGGCGATGAACAGCACGTGATCCGTCTTCACCGGGCCGTACTTCGTGGTCACCGTGGAGCCCTCGACGATCGGCAGGAGGTCTCGCTGAACGCCCTCGCGCGAGACATCGGCGCCCGCGCGCTCGCGGCTCGTCGCGATCTTGTCGATCTCGTCGATGAACACGATGCCCGCGTTCTCCGCGCGGCGCACGGCCTCGCGCGTCGCGGCCTCATGGTCGATCAGCTTGTCGACCTCCTGCTCGGTGAGCGCGCGCCACGCCTGCGGCACCTTGAGCTTCTGGCGCTTCGTCTTGCGACCGAACGCACCGAACATGTCCTTGAGGCCGCTCATCGCGTTCTCGTCGATCCCGGGCTGGCCGCCGAGCACCGACATGATCGGGTTCGAGTCATCGGTCAGCTCGACCTCGACCTCGCGGTCATCGAGCCGGCCATCGCGGAGCATGACGCGCAGCTTCTCGCGCGTGGCATCGCCGGTGCTCGGGCTCGGGGGCTCGCCCGGTCGCTCGGCGAAGCCGCGGCCGGTGCTGCGCGGCAGGAGCAGATCGAGCAGCCGCTCCTCGGCGGCGTCCTTCGCGCGCGGCCGCACCTTGCCGGCTTCCTCGTCGCGCACGAGCTTGACCGCGACCTCGACGAGATCGCGGACGATCGAATCGACATCGCGACCGACGTATCCGACCTCGGTGAACTTGCTGGCCTCGACCTTGAGGAACGGCGCGCGCGCGAGGCGAGCGAGCCGGCGCGCGATCTCGGTCTTTCCGACGCCGGTCGGGCCGATCATGATGATGTTCTTCGGCGCGATCTCATCGCGCAGGTCGCCCTCGACCTGCTGGCGGCGCCAGCGATTGCGCAGCGCCACGGCCACAGCGCGCTTCGCATCGCGCTGACCGACCACGTAGCGATCGAGCTCCTCGACGATCTTCGCCGGGGTCAGCTCGCCCTCGGGCAACTGCGTCGCGGTCACGAGACCAGCTCCTCGATCGTCAGGTTCGTGTTCGTGTAGATGCAGATGTCGGCGGCGATCTTCATCGCGGTCTCGGTGATCTCGCGCGCGGTGAGCTGCGTGTGGAGGCCCAGCGCCTTCGCGGCCGCGAGCGCGTACGTGCCGCCCGAACCGATCGCGCACACCCCGTCGTCGGGCTCGATCACGTCGCCCGAGCCGGAGAGGATGAACGTGGCCTCGGCATCGGCGACGACCAGCATCGCCTCGAGCCTGCGCAGCGCGCGATCCGTGCGCCACTCCTTCGCGAGCTCGACCGCCGCCCGCCGCAGCGGGCTGCGCTGCTCGCGGAGCTTCTCGTCCAGGCGCTCGAACAGCGACATGCCATCCGCCGCCGATCCCGCGAACCCGCCGATGGCCCGGCCATCGCCAAGCTTGCGAACCTTGCGCGCCCCGCCCTTCACGATCGTGTTCCCGAGGGTGACCTGGCCATCGCCGGCGACGACGACGGTGTTCCCGCGTCGGACCGAGAGGATCGTCGTGGAGTGCGTTTTCACGCCTTGGTTCGTAGCACGGGAACCGCGGTCGGCGTGGCCAGCTTCGCGCGCGGGTGCGCGTCGTCGTAGACCTTCATCAGGTGGTCGAGCGACACCTTCGTGTAGATCTGCGTCGAGGCGAGGCTGGCGTGACCGAGCAGCTCCTGGATCGAGCGAAGATCGGCCTCCGCGTCCAGCAGGTGGGTCGCGAACGAGTGGCGCAGCCCGTGCGGCGTGGCGTCCGCGTGGACGCCGCCCGCGATCGTCCACTGCTTGACCATGCGCTGTACCGAGCGCGGGGTCAGGCGGTGACCGGCGGCATTGACGAACAGCGCCGCACCGGTCGCGGCGAGGCCTTTGCGTGCAGGCAAGTACGCGAGCATCGCGTCGTCGGCGAGCTTGCCGAGCGGCACCTGGCGCTGCTTGTTTCCCTTGCCGTGGCGGACCAGCACCATCGGCGTGGCGTAGCGGTCGCGATCGATGTCGCCGAGATCGAGCGCGCACGCCTCGGAGACGCGCAGCCCGGTGCCGTAGAGCAGCTCGAGCATCGCCGCGTCGCGCAACCGGAGCAGACCGTGGCGCGCCTCTTCGGTCGCGGACAGCGCGCGCGCGGTCTTCCTGCCGGTCGCGAGCGGCGCTTCCATCAGGCGCTTCGCATCGTCCACGTCGAGCGCGCGCGGCAGGCTCTTCGGCTTCTTCGGCCCGCGGATCGCGGCGGCCGGGTTGCCCGCGAGCACGCCGTGCTTGACCAGGAACCGCGCGAACGCGCGAACGCTCGACAGCTTGCGCCCGATCGTCGCCGGTCCGTTCTCGCCGAACAGCGCGGCGAGCTGGCTGCGCACGTCGATCGCGGAGAGCCGGGCGAGCGGAGCATCTTTGCCGCGCTTTTCACGGAGGTGCGTGCGGAGCGCGGTGACGTCGCGGAGGTAGACCTCGACCGTGCGCGGTGAATAGTTCCGCTCGATCGCGAGGTATCGCTCGAATGACGCGATCGCCTGATCCCAGTCCACGCCCGACGATCCCATCGGCGCCCGCACTCGCGCGAGTTATTTGCGGCTCGCGCTGCTCCGTCGCCGTGCTACGCCCAGAGAGGTGTCGATCTACGATGTGGCGGCGACCGCCCTGCTGCTGTTCCTGGGCTTGCCGCTGCTTGTTCTCTGCGGGCGGATCGCCATCGATAGTCCGCGCACGGGCGCCGTGCTCACCCTCGGGCTATGCGCAGTCTGCTGGCCTCTGCTGCGCCATGCAGGATCTCGCCTGGTCGACGTCACGCTCGGTGCCGTCGCGGTCTCCGTGACCGCGCTCGCGCTGTGCACGCTCGTCGGATTTCTTCGCTCGCCGGCTCGCTGACCTACAGGATCCCGGCCGGCGGAGTCAGGATGACCTCCTCGACGGAGATCCCCGGCCGCGCGACGATCGCGATCAGAAAGCTCGCGACGTCTTCCGGCTTCATCATCTTCGTGCGATCGAAGCCCGGGCGGTCATCCCAGATCGGCGTGTCGGTGGCGCCGGGGAGTAGCGTCGTGACGCGGATGTCGTACGGGCGCGCTTCCTCGGCAAGCACGCGCGCCAGACCGAGCTGGCCGGCCTTCGCCGCGGTGTAGCCCGCGCAATCGGTGAACGCGCGGTGCGCGGCGTGCGAGCCGACGATCACGATGTGGCCCTTGCGGCGCGGCTGCATCCGCCGCAGCGCCTCTCTCGCGCACAGCAGCGTGCCGACGATGTGGACCTCGAGCATCGCGCGCAGGTCCGCGACCGATGCGTTGACCACCGGCCCGAACGTGCCGACGCCGGCCGAGCACACCACGATGTCGAGCTCCGGCATCTCGGTGAACCGGCGCACCACCGCGGCCTCGTCGGTGACGTCGAGCCCCGCGTGGACCACCTGGCCGAGCGCCGGATGCCCCGCGGGACCGTGATCGAAGCGACGGCCGGTGGCGAGCACCGCGGCGCCTTCCGCAGCGAGGGCCTCGGCGCACGCGGCGCCGATGCCGCTCGATCCACCCGTCACGATCGCGAACTTGCCGAGGAGGCGCTTCACCCTCCTCTCGTATCACGGCGGGCAATCGCCCGGGCAGGTCTCGCCCCGAGCCACACACCAGGTCGACGCTGCGCAGCGGGCACAGACCGCAATCCGTCGGACACGCCCCGCGTCGCGCGCGCCATCCGCGAAAACGCCGAGCTGGCGGAGGCCTCCGTGTCGACTTCGCGTCGGCATCATCATCGGAGGCTCGGCGAGAGCTCGCGGTGCCGAGGAAGCGTCGAGCGGGCCGCCTCGGCGTTGGTGTCGGTCTCGGTCTCGGTCTCGGTCTCGGTCTCGGTCTCGGTCTCGGTCTCGGCGTCGGTGTCGGTCTCGGCGTCGGTGTCGGCGTCGGTCTCGGCGTCGGTCTCGGCGTCGGTCTCGG
>JBBRED010000400.1:0-7668 GCA_038203335.1 Haliangiales bacterium
TCCGCCGCCCGCCGCGCTCGTCGAGGTGCAGCCGCCGAAGCTCAGCGCGCACGCCGACTGGCGCGCCGGGTACTGGGAGTGGACCTCCGGCCGCTGGGTGTGGCTCGCGGGAATGTGGCGCGTGCCCGATGCGGACATCGCGAGCGAGCAGACGACGACCGCGCCGATCGCGCCGCCGCCGATGCAGCCCGAGGTCGCGCCGCCGCCACCCGCGGTGGCCGTGGTGTGGATCGGCGGGTTCTGGCAGTGGAACAGCACGTCGTGGGTGTGGATCCCCGGCTCGTATCAGCTCCGGCCCGACGCGCGCGTCCAGTGGAGGGCGCCCGAGTGGCAGCCGCGTGGGCGGATGCACGTGCTCATCCCCGGCGGCTGGGTCCGGATCGGTGGAGGTCGCTGATGCGCGCGCTGTTCGCACTCGCGCTCGCCGGAGCACTCTCCGGTTGCGCCACCTCGTGGATCATCACGCAGTCGTACGGCTCGGCGAAGACCCTCGACGAGGGCGTGCGCGAGGTCAGCGTCCCCGCGCCGGGCGTGCAGGAGCGGTTCGCCGTCAGCCTGCCGCTCGTCATCGAGTACGCGCCCCCCGTGCAGGGCTCGACCGTGCAGGGCGCAGCGCTGCCGTTCGCGCTGTCGTGCCGCACCGAGCAACGCGCGAAGGACGTCGTCTATCACTCGGCGTTCCGCTACGGAAAGCGGTGGAAGTGGGCCTCGGGGATCATGGCCCTCGTCGAGGGTGGGCTCGCCGCCGTGATGATCACCTACCAGGGCAAGAACGAGGTCGCGTACCAGCTCGGCGGCCTGGTGCTCGCCGCCGACGCGCTGGTCACCACCGGCCTGTTCTTCATCCCGCGCAAGGAGATCTATCGTCACGAGGACCGCACGGCCGTGACGCCCGTGCGCAGCGACTGCCCCGAGGGCATGGCCCTGACGATCGCGGGGCAGCGATTCCCCGTCGACGCCGCGGGCAAGGTCGGCGAGCTGGGCGAGAGCGCGCTCGACGCGTGGATGAGCGCACCCTCGGGACCGCTGGTCGTCGAGGCCGCGGGACAGGCGAGGACGTTCGAGGTCGGGCCAGGCGAGCAGTGCGTGTGGTCCACCGCTCACCACACCGAGGCGCCGGCGGGCTGCTATGGCGGGGGCGCCGTGGCGCTGCGCTCGGTGATGACCGCGTTCGACGTGCCGGTCGGCAGCCTGAGCGGCCTCGCGCTGCAGTGACTGGTCGGTGGCACCCACCGGGCGCCCGCTCCAAGTAAGCTCGCCGCCGATGGCCGCCCCTCGCCAAGGCTCGATCGACCGGATCCTCCACCGCCTGTGCATCGATCAGCGCGGCACCGCGACCGAGCGAGGGCCCCTCTGCTGGGACATCGAGATCTCCGAGGACGGCGGCGAGCCGCTGCGGTTCACCCAGACGGTCTCCGGCGACGGACTCGTGCTCCACAACGATGCCCAGGTCGAGACGGTCGCGCACGGCACGCTGATCGGACGGTTCCAGACCGCGCTCGCCACCGCGATGCGCAACGACCGGATCGTGTTCGATACGTTCGCGCAGCTCGCAGCGTACCTCGAGGGGCAGTTCGCCGTCGACGTGCACCTCGACGAGGGGTATCTGCTGTTCAACCCCGAGCACGAGTGGCCGGTCACGATCACCGCGCCCACGGTCGCGCGCGAGCCGTGGATCGAGCTCGCGGTCGACTTCCCCAACGAGGCGAATCCGGCGTGGCTGCTCGAGCAGAACGGTAACGCCGCGTGCGTGCGGTTCGAGCTCGTCGGCGATGACAACGTCGTGCACCTGACCAGCTCGCTGCCGCTCCTCGCGATCACCGGTCAGCGGATCCTCGACATGATCGAGGACCTCCTCACCTATCACGGCAACTACCTCGCGGATTACGAAGCCGGCGACGAGGAGGACGAGGAGGGGAACGACGACGAAGTCGCGGTGTGGGACGCGGCGACCGCGATCATCGGGCCGTGGACCGACAAGGACACCTGCATCCGCGCGCTCGACGACCAGCTCCGCACGCTCGGCGCGACCAAGCTCGCGGCGCAGGAGGACGAGTGCTCGATCGCCCGCGTCTACCGCATCGGCGCCACGATGTGGGTCTCCGCCGCGACGCGCGTGATCGCCGGGCTCGTCGATCGCCTGGACGACGCGAGCATCTACGGCGTGGAGATCGTCTACAGCGAGTCCGGCGATCGCCCGGTCAGCGTCGTGCACTGGGAGCTGGAGCTCGGTGACGACGGCGACCTGATTCGTGGCGACGAGCTCGGGGAGCAGGACGAAGATCGCGACGCGGTCGATGCCGTGCTCGACTGGGAGACCCGGCTCGCGGCGCAGTCGATCGAGGCGCCCGATGGCCACCATCCCTCGCGCCTCGTGTTCTATCGCGATCCGATCGCCAGCTAACCGGACGCGGCGAGCACGGCTTCGAGGCGCTCGAGAAACTGCGTGCTCTCGGCGGGGTTCGACGCCGTGGGCGCGTAACGCTCGAGCTGGATCACGAGCTGATCGGTGGTGGCGTGACGACCGCGCAGACGCAGCGCGGCCTGGTATGCGCGCTCGATCATCTCGGTGGCGGTGCGCGGGCTGATGTCGACGAGCTGGCGCGCGTTCGCGATCGACTCGCGCATCTGTTCGAGCGCCCGCTGATCGTGGACCAGCAAGACCTCGCGCTGGTTGATCGAGCCGAGCGAGTCGAGATACTTCACGAGGCCCTCGCTGGTCAGCCGCGCGAGCGACGTGGGCTGCGAGCCGAGATCTCGCTCGAACTCGACCATCTGCCAGCGATCCGCGGGGCGCATCGCGCGGCACACCACGGAGCCGCAGAACGTCTTCATCATCTCGCGGATCGTGGCGAGCGCATCGGCGTGCGCGATCGTGAAGGTGCTCTGCAGCACGTCGTTGAACTGCGCGAGGTTCACGGCGAGCTCGGCGAGGCCGCGGCGTACGAGCAGCGCGCGGCCGAGCGAGGTCAGATAGCCGGGGACCACCGTCGCCGGGTTGACGTCGGGCACGAAGGTGTCGAACACCGCCGAGACGAGCGCGTGCACGCCTTCGCTCGCGGAGCTGCACGTGTCGTCGAGGAGGCCGAGCACCTGGTTGGTCTCGTTCGCGGCGAGCGCCACGTTCATGCGGCCGAGCGCATCGGTCTGCTGCGAGCGCAGGCCGTATTCGATCGACAGACACTTGTCGATCACGCGGGCCCACTTCTCCGTGTCGCCTTCGGGCCCTTGCTCGCTGAAGCCCTCGAGCAGGTTGCCGACGTCGAGGGAGCCGAGATCGAGATCGGAGCTCGCGACCGCCGGTGCGCCTCCCTCGAGGTCGCCGAAGTCGAAGCTCACGTTCTCGTCCACCGCCGGGTCCGCGTCCGTCGACTTCTCGGTCTCGAGCGTGCGGATGAACGTGAGGAGTGCGAGCAGGCCGCTGAACGTGGTGGCCCACAGCTTGCGGAGGCTGAGCGCGCTCGCGGACGGATCCGTCGCTGCGTCACGGCTCGCGACGAACCGCTCGTAGAGGCTCTCGTCGAGCCGCTTGAGATCGTCGAGCGCGCGCAATGCGAGCTGAACCAGCTCACCCGCCTGCGTTTGAATGCGCGGCGTAGCGATGGCCTTGGCAAGTCTGGAGTCCACCGGCCGCCAAGTTTCTCATGGCCAGACGACCGCGGCCAACTTCGTGTTTCACCGGCAGTTTTGCGGCCGTGCATCACCCCAGGCCGTCGTGCCGTCCCCGAGGACCAGGCCCATGCAGACGCCCCTCGTGGCCTCGTCCAACCGCCCGATGGGAAACATCTCCTCGACGGTGAGGCGGTCCTTCACCCAGTCCCCGCACGGCTGGCAGAACTCGAGGATCGCGAACCGGAGCTCGTCATCTGCGACCTTGATGTCGCGAGGGTTTTTCCCATTCGCCACGTCCTGCCGGTGGCGGCGCAGCCGGACCAGAAGGCTGTGGCCGTCCATCGGCGCGTCCTCGTGGAGGGTCTTCGTACGCGACACGTTCGCGGGCGTGCAGGCGCACGGCTCGGTGTTCGCCGGCTCGGCCTTGCAGGCAGCGACGGCGATGACGCAGGCGAGCGCGCGTCCGAGCATGGGCCATCGTACACGGATGCGGTCTCGACTAGCTCCGCGGCGACAGGCGCGCGAACCACTCGCCGAGCATGTGCACGAGGCTCCAGCTCTGCACGGTCGCCGACGGCGTGACGTGGAGGTGCGTGCGCAGCTTCGGCAACATCGCCGTGGTCGCTGCAATCAACGCTTCCTTGCGCAGGCCCGGAAGGCTCGCGGGGCGTGCCAGGCGGTTCGGGACCAGGACCGTCGAGGTGCCCGAGACGACCGACACCATCTTGCCCCGCGCATCCGAGATCGCGATCCGCAGCTCGGCGATGATCGTGACGTTCGCGTCCGCGGGATCCACGGTGAGCTTCACGACGCCGACATCGATCTGGTGATCGGTGGCGAGCGACTCGGTGCTCACCCACGTATCGAGAACGTCCTTGATGGTCTCCGCGTTGACGCGGCGATCCTCCGCGCTCTGACCGCTCTCGGACTGGTCCGAGGACGTCACCTGGATCCGGTCCGCCGAGGTGATCCCCGCCATCGAAGCGCAGAACACGATCGCGAGGAGAGTGCGGCCCATGCCCACAACCGTGAGCAGCATCCGTGCCGGGTAGCTACCCCAAGATCTCCTCGTGGGTTCAGCCACTTGGCCGGATCGACCGTCAACGGGCGAGCGGCCTGGCGACAGCCGGAGTTGCCGTGTGCGGGACCCGCACGGCGATGACCTCCGTGGATGTAGGCTAGCGCCCATGCGGTGGAGCGCTCTGCTCGTGGTCGCCGCATGCAGCGGCGGGAGCGCTGCGATCGGTGATCCTCCGCTCCCCGGCGTGGCGCGCCCGGATCCCGTGCTCGCGGCCCGCCTCGCGGCCGCGAACGCGGCGCGCGGAGAGCCAGCGCACCCGTTCACGAATCGCCTCGCGTTCGAGACCAGCCCGTATCTGCTGCAGCACGCCCACAACCCGGTGAGCTGGTACGCGTGGGGCGACGAGGCGTTCGATCGCGCGCGGCGCGAGGGCAAGCTCGTGCTCGTCAGCGTGGGCTACTCCACGTGTCACTGGTGCCACGTGATGGAGCACGAGTCGTTCGAGAGCGAGGAGGTGGCGGCGTACGTCAACGCGAACTTCATCTGCATCAAGGTCGACCGCGAGGAGCGGCCCGACGTGGACGCCGTGTACATGAGCGCGCTGCAGGCGATGAGGAACAGCGGCGGCTGGCCGATGAACGTGATCACCGATGCCGAGCGCCGACCCGTGTTCGGCGCGACGTACATGACGCGGCCGCAGTTACTGGGGCTGCTGAAGCAGCTACGCGAGCTGCAGACGAGCGACCCGGACCGGCTCGAGACCACCGCGAAGGAGCTGGTCGCGAGCCTGCAGCAACCCGATGCCACGGGGGTGGGACTTCCAGGCCCCGAGGCGATCGAGCGCGGTGCGCGCAGCCTCGCGCGCGTGTTCGATCCGCAATCGGGCGGATTCGGGCAGGGCACGAAGTTCCCGAGCCCGCCGGATCTCGATCTGCTGCTCCGCTACTTCCGCCGCACGAACGATCCCGATGCGCTCGCGATGGTGACGTTCACGCTCGAGAAGATCGCCACCGGCGGCATCCACGATCACCTCGCCGGCGGGTTCCATCGCTACGCGACCGACCGCAACTGGCTGGTCCCGCACTTCGAGAAGATGCTGTACGACAACGCGCAGCTCGCGGGCACGTTCCTCGCCGCGTATCAGATCAGCGGTGAGGAGGTGTTCGGCGCTGCGACGCGGAGCACGCTCGCATATCTCGCCCGCGACATGACCTCGCCCGACGGCGGGTTCTACTCGGCCTCGGATGCGGATAGCCGCACGCCCGAGGGCGTGCTCGCCGAGGGCTACTACTTCACCTGGACGCCGGCCGAGGTCGACGCCGTGCTCGGCCCCGACGCCGGTGGTCACGCCCGCGCGTGGTACGCGGTTGGCGGCTCGGCGGCGGTCGATGGCCGCAGCGTGCTGCACACGCCGCGCACGCTCGCGGATCTCGCGGCCACCCTCGGCGCGGATCCGGTCGCGCTCGACGCGGAGCTCGAGGCATCGCGGAAGCTGCTGCTGCGCGAGCGCGGCACGCGCACGGCGCCCGCGCTCGACACCAAGGTGCTGACCGGCTGGAACGGCCTCGCGATCTCCGCGTTCGCGAAGGCCGGGTTCGCGTATGCGAGCGCCGGTGACGTGCGGATCGCCGCGCGCGCGGCGGACTTCGTGCTCGCTCACCTGCGCGCGCCCGATGGCGGTCTGCTGCGCAGCTATCGCGATGGCGAGGCGCGCCAGGTCGGCACGCTCGAGGACTATGCGTACCTCGCGGCCGGCCTGCTCGATCTGTTCCAGGCCACCTGGGACCGGAGGTGGCTCGATGCCGCGATCTCGATCGCGCGCGAGCTCGACCATCGATTTGCGGATCCCGCGGGAGGCTACTTCGCGACCGACGCCGCCGGCGAGCGTCTGCTCGTGCGCAAGAAGCCCACCGATGACGGCGTGCTGCCCTCGGCGAACGCCGTCGCGATCGACGTGATGCTGCGGCTCGAGACCCTCACCGAGGACGCGAGCTGGCGCGCGAAGGCCGACCTGGCGCTCGGCGCGTTCGGCGGCCTGCTCGGCGCGGACACGCGCACCCCGGCGCTGCGCGGGGTTCTGGACCGCGCGCTCGATACCGCGGTCGAGATCGTGGTCGTCGTACCGAACGACCTCGCGGAGGCACAGCCCCTGCTCGCCGAGGTCCGCCGGCGCTACCTCCCGAACGCGACGGTGGTCGCCGTCACCGAGGCGCAGCGCGCCGCGCTCGTCGCGCAGGTGCCGATGCTCGACGGCAAGAAGGCCCTCGGCGGTCAGCCGACGGCCTTCGTGTGTGAACGCTCGCTGTGCAAGCAGCCGTCGAAGCTACCGGCCGAGCTCGGCGTGCAGCTCGACGTGGTGAAGCCGCTGTTCCCCGATCGAACGCCGCGCCCGCTGCGCTGACGAGGGCGCCGCTACTGGATCGGTGGGGGGAGCGCCCAGAACGCGCTCATGTTGTTCGTCGTGACGTCCTGCTCCGGCACCCAGTAGGGCACCGAGCTGGCGTCGACGCCGCCGGTCCCGAGCTTCGACTTGTCGATCGCGGTGATCCACATCTGCCGGCGGACCGCGCCCTTGGTTCCCGCGAGCGCGTTGCCGTAGTCGCGGAAGCTGTAGAACACGAGCCAGTAGTAGCCGCCGATGTCGTACGGGCTGAAGTTCGGCAGGTAGCAGAGCAGGGCGCCGCCGCATGCGGTGTCGAGGCGAACCTTCGCGCCGCCCGCCTTGTTGATGAGGAACAGCGCGCCCGGATACGGCGTGGCACCCGCGGCGCCGCGCGAGTTCGTGCCGGCGCCGTACGCGATCCACTGCGAGTCGGGCGAGAACGTGGGCCACGACGGTGCCGCGAACTGCGCGCCCGCCTGTGCCGCGGTGACGAGGTTGACGGGGAGGCCGAAGGTGTCGCCGGCGCTCGCCGGGATGACCTGCAGATCGCCGCGGTCGTAGTCGATCGCCCATCCCACCGCGCCACCGCCGATGGTGATGTTGTTGACGAAGGCGACCGAGGTGCCATCGGGCGACCACGCCGGGTGCGAGG
>JBBRED010000401.1:0-7503 GCA_038203335.1 Haliangiales bacterium
GGGCTTGTAGTCCACGTGGACGCAGCGCTTGTCTTCAGCGAGCGCCGGCCCGGCCGCAGCGGACAGGACGACGGCGAGCGCCGCGGCACGGCGAACGAGAGGCATCTCCAGCATTATTGCCAAGCTCCCGCCCCGTGGCGAGGGTTTCCCCTGACTACGACTCGCCGCCCCGCCCGGATCGCGAAAGCGATGTCACACCGCCAGCCTAGCGTGCCGGCGTGGCACGGACGCCAAGCGCCGACTATCTCGTCCTCGATCTCGAGACCGTCCCCGACGAGCTGCGCTGGCAGCGCCCGGAGGGAGATCACGGGGTGTCCCCGTTTCCGCCGCTGTGGGCGCACCGGATCATCGTCGTTGGATGTCTCTGGCTGGATCATGGTTACCGCCTCCGGCGGATGAACGTTTTCGGCGATCCCGCCGCCTCCGGGAGCGCCGACGAGCGTGAGCGGGCCCTCCTGACCGAGCTGTCGGCGTTCATCGGCACCGAGCGACCGGTCCTGGTCACGTACAACGGGCGCAGCTTCGACCTGCCGGTGATCGCGCTGCGTGCGCTGTGTCACGGCGTGCCGATCGGCTGGTACTACCGAGACGCGAACACCCGCGCTCGCTATACCGAGCAGGGCCACCTGGATCTCTGCGACTGGCTCGCCGATCACGGCGCCACCCGGTCCTCGAGCCTCGACGCGATCGCGCGCCTGGTCGGGCTGCCCGGCAAGATCGGCGTCGACGGTTCGCAGGTCGAGGGTCTGTATCGCGCGGGCCAGCTCGCCGCGATCGAGAGCTACTGCCTCGCCGATGTCGCGCAGACCGCGCTCGTGCTCCTGCGGTTTCGCCTGATGCAGGGCAAGCTCGCGCCCGAGGCGTATCGCCTGTGCGTGGAGGCGCTGCTCGACGGGCTCGCGGCGGACGGTCGCGTCGGCGACGTGCTCGCCGGGCTGGATCGCGCGCACCTGCTAGGCTCGCCGCCATCTCCGCCGACCTGACCACCCTGCAGGGCACGCGGCTCCCCGCCGCCTGGTTCCAGCGCGATGCGCTCGTCGTCGCGCGCGCGCTGATCGGCTGTGCGCTCGTGCATCGCCGGCGCGCCGGCATCATCGTCGAGACCGAAGCCTATCTGGGACCGAAGGATCTCGCGAGCCACGCTCGGTTCGGGGCGACCGCGCGGACCAGCGTGATGTTCGGTCCCGGCGGCGTCGCGTACGTCTATCTCTGCTACGGCATCCACCAGATGTTCAACATCGTCACCGGCGAGCAGGGCTCGGGACAGGCGGTGCTGATCCGCGCGATCGCGCCGTACGCCGGGCTGCCCGATGATCCGGCGATCGGCCGCGGTCCCGGCAAGGTGACCTCGGCGCTGCTCCTCGATCGATCGCACGATCGGCGCGACCTCGCGCGCGGGGCGCTGTTCGTCGCGGCGGCCCCGGAAGCGCCGCCCGCGATCGCGACCGGGCCGCGGATCGGCGTCGACTACGCCGGTGCGTGGGCCGCCCGTCCCTACCGGTTCTGGTGGCGCGATCACCCGTCGGTGTCGCGCACGCGCTAGGTCGCGGAGGCTGCGAGCGCCTTCACGGTATCGACACGGCGGAGGCGCTGCCGATACAGCTCCTCACCGAGCTTCTTGCGGTCCTTGCTCTTGGGGCCGCGGAAGTGGAAGTGCGGCACGCTCGTGACCCGATCGAGCTTGTCGATCCGCGGGATCTTCAGCTCGGTGAACCAGCGCGCCACGTCGGCCGCGAGCTCGCGATCATCGGCGATCCACACCACGGTCTTGTGCTCGGTGAGGCGCAGCGTCGCCTTGTGCTTGCGGAGGTAGATCGAGAGCTGGACGTGCCCGTTCGTGATCAGCTCGTCGTGGTCGTCGAGGAACGACACGATCTTGCGGCCGTTGATCCGCGACGTGAGCCAGACATCGGTCTGCGGGCGATCCTCGAAGTGATCGAGCAGCCGGACCTCGAGGTTATCGGCGGCGGGGAGCCGCTCGATCATGCCGAGGAACGCGTCCACGAGCTCGGCGCCCTCGGTCTGCGCCTCGACGATGAACCGCTTCGGATCCGCATGCTCCGCGAAGCCCGCGCGCGCCGCCGCGAGCGGCTGCGTGTGACCGACCTGCGGCAGCACGCCCGGCGGCCACGCGAAGCCGGCGATCTCGTCGGAGGCGCCGAGCTCGACCACGTGGTGCTTGCCGAGCGATTCGCCGAGCGGGACCTCGGTGCCGGGCGCCACTTCCACGGCGAGCGCGCGCGCGCCCGATCCGATGTGGTGCTCCGCGGTCGCGATCGCGACGCCAAGGTGCTCCCCCTGTGCGGCGAGCAGCACCGCCGGCTGGCCCGTGCGGCCGACGGCGATCCGGTACCAGGTCTTGTTCACTGCGTCGCGCGCCACGCGGGCACCCTACCCCATCTTCCGCGGATCGGCTCAGGTCGCGCCGCCGGTGAACTGCAGGATCACGACCGTGACCTTGCCGTCGATCCGACCGCCGTATCGCGCCACCGTCGGGAACGGTGCTTGAGGGTTCGGGGTCGAGAACACGGTGCCGAGCGGTGCATCGAGCGAGACGAACGCTCCGCTCTTCGTGGTCTTGCCGCCGAGGTCGATCCCCAGGCGATCCGCGGAGAAGTAGTTGACCGTCCCCGCCGACGCCGTCACGACCTGGCCCTCCGCCGGCACCCCGTTCTCGTCGAGCACGAGGCCGATCGTCATCCCATGCGTCGGGAACATGGTCAGTCCCTGCGCCACCAGTAGCTGATCGAGCGCCGCCTTGGACAGCCGGATCCCGGTGCCCACGTGCGTCTGATTCGTGCCCGGCGCGCCCGGCCAGTCGAGCCGGATGCCCGCCGCGGGATCCGGGTCGTAGCAGACCGCCGAGGTCGTGCTCTGCGGCGCGTCGTCGATGACGGCGAGGCATGCGTAGCTCGGCGGAAACCGCGAGACCTCGCCGCGCCACTTCCGCACGCTGGGGGTCGAGTCGTAGGTGAGCGACGTCAGATCGGAGGGCGCCAGGGAGTAGTAGGGATCATTGCTATGCGGCTCCCCGACGGAGACCGTCATCGGCCCGGTGAACATGAGCTGGGTGTCGAAGTCCACGACCTCCGCGGTGACCGGCACCTCGTCGACCGTGCCGCACGACTGGATCGGCGCCAGGTCGGTGCAGCCGAGGTTCACGGTCACCTTGTCGTCACCCGCGTGATAGAAGCTGCGCCCGCCGGCGGCCGGTGTCTGGTCCGAAGCGATCGGGAAGCCGGTCGCAGCATCGAACTGCGTCGTCGACGGGCACACCCAGTTCCCGTCGGTGTCCTTCGTGATCATGCTCTCCGGGAACAGCGCGACCTGGATCTCGAGGTTACGGGCTGGGACCAGCTGCTCCTTCAGATCGATTCCGCCGATCGAACAGATATCCCGGCTCGCCTGCAGCGGAACCTCGTCGCATTGCGTGAGAAACGGCGTCAGCGGATGTGCAGGATCGATCATGCGGATGCTCATCCACATCCGGCACGTCACGTCGACCTCCGCGCAGTCCGACGACGGGCACTGGCCGACCACGGAGTCGTCGAGGCGGAAGTGCAGCGACGGGCTCGGCGGATCGCACGCGGCGCAGAGCAGCGCGGCGAGGACGACGGCCCTCATCGGCGCCCCAGCTGGGGTGGATCGACGGTGGTGTCCTTGTTGAACAGCAGAGAGTCCGCACCGCTCGTGGCGATCAAGTAGCCGCCGACGATCGCCCCGAGCACGCCGACGATGATCCCCGCTTGCACGGGCCGGCGCTGGTACCACTTCTTGACGACGATCGGCGGCTTCGGCCCGACGATCGGGCCCTGCTCGGGATCGGGCCTCTGCCTCGGCGGCGCCAGCGGCGTCAGCAGGTCGAGCGGCGTGTCCTTCGCCGTCTTCTCGCGCAGCGCGGAGAACCCCGGAGCGCGCTCGACGTTGCCGGCGCGCCAGGTCTGCACGATCACCTTGTCGCCGGAGACCTGGAGCAGCAGCGCGTCCTCGGCGCCGACCAGCTTCGCGAGCGCGTTCATCGCCGCGGCCTTCGCCGTCGCATCGGCGGCGCGGGCGAGCGTCATCCGCGCGCGCTGCACCGCGAGGCTGCGCGCCGTGGTCGTCCCCGTGTCCTTCGCGATCGAGACGCTCGCCTGCTGACCGGCCGTGACCACGGTCCACGCACCACCGACATTGCGGTCGGTGCCGGTCAACCACACGACGTGACGGCCCGCCGCCGCCGAGAAGCCACCCGGCGCCTGCCCCACCTCGGTGCCATCGATCCACGCCCGTCCCGAGCCGTCGATGGTGATGAAGCCCGGGGGCTGTGCGGTGGTCTGCGCCTTCGCGTACGCCGCGACGACCTCCGGCAGGAATCGCGCGGGATCGAGACTGCGGGCGGGGTCGAGCCGCGCGCATTGCGCGAACGCCGCATCCGCATCGGCGCGTCGCGCGTCGGCGAAGTACGCCATGCCCTCGATGAACACGAGGTCGGCGTAGAGCTTCACGGCGCCGAGCGGCTGCACCGTGAGCAGCGCTTTGCGTCCCTCCACGGCGTACAGCCGGGCGTTGTTGTTGTTGAACTGAACGAGCTCGGCCTCGGCCTTCACCTTGAAGTCGAGCGCCGCCTCGAGGCCGGCCTCGTCGGGATCCTCGATGCGCTCCTTCAGCGCCGCCGCGTTGGTCGGGTTGTCGAGGGACTTCAGATCCTGGTGGCGGTCGAGCTCGCGAATCACCAGATCGGCGAGATCGCGCGCCTTCGACGTGGCCGACAGATCGAGGTTGACCACGGCGACCGGGCGACGCTCCGCGAACGCCGGCACCACCGAGATGGTGACCAGCACGCAGACGAACGCCCGGAGGGCCGCCATGGCGGGCGACATTCCCTTAGTATAGGGCACCTTGCGGGTTCGTCCCATCCCCGTCACGGTCCTGTGGGGCGGGTGTGCCCCGGCACACGCCAGCTAGTCATGGAAGAACCGGTCCAGAAAAGCCTCGAGCGCTATGACGTGCTCGACCGTATCGCGGTCGGCGGCATGGCCGAGGTGTTTCTGGCGAAGGCGTACGGCGCGCACGGCTTCGAGAAGACCATCGCGATCAAGCGGATCCTCCCCGAGCTCGCGAGCGATCCCGAGTTCGCCGCCCGGTTCATCGCCGAAGCGAAGGTCGCGGTCCGGCTGTCGCACGCGAACATCGTCCAGGTCCTCGACTTCGGCCGGATCGGCGAGTCGCTGTTCATCGCGATGGAGTACGTCGACGGCCTCGACCTCGCCGCGATGCTGCGGAAGTTCAAGGACGAGGGCCGCATGGTGCCGCTCCCCGCGGCGTTCCACATCGCGATCGAGATCATCCGCGCGCTCGACTTCGCGCACGGGCACAACGTGGTCCACCGTGACGTATCGCCGTCGAACATCCTCGTGTCTCGCGCCGGCGAGGTGAAGATCGCCGACTTCGGGATCGCGGTCGCCGCACAGCCGCACCGCGGGGGCCACACCGGGCCGCGCAAGGTGATGGGCAAGTGGCGCTACATGTCGCCCGAGCAGGCGCGTGGCGACACGCTCGATACGCGCAGCGATCTGTTCAGCGCGGCGAGCGTGATCTACGAGCTGTTCACGGGGCAGAAGCTGTTCCCGGGCGACGAGGCCGAGGACATCGCGAAGAACATCCACGAGATGCCGATTCCCCGCATGACCGCGCTCCGCCCGGGCTTGCCATCGCGGCTCGACGACGTGATGGGCCAGGCGCTCGCGCGAAAGCCGATCGATCGGCCGAGCCGCCCGGCGACCGTGCTGCGCTCGCTGATCGAACTGTCGTACGAGTCGTCGATCATGGCGACCGCGCTCGACGTCGCCGAGGCGCTGGCGACCGTGATCCCGGCGAAGCGCCAGAGCGGGCGCGGCGCGCTCGACGACGTCATCCGCAAGCAACTGAACGATCCGCCCACCGCCGCACGCCGCACCGCGGTCACCGATGGCAAGCCGCCACCGACGGAGACCAACAGCGGCGAGCCCGCCACGTCGACCGGCCTGTTCCGCAAGCTCGGCGACGATGGCCTCTCGCGGCTCGAGGTGGACAACACCAAGGTCGCCGCTCCACGAGCGCGCCGTGCCTCGGAGCAGGTGCCGATCATGCCCGGTGATACCGAGGCGCACCGGCTGTACGAGCAGTCGATGGATCGAGATCGCCACACCGAGGTCGGCGGGCCGCCCACTGGATCGGTGCCGAAGGATCTCGAGATCCCGCCGGATGCGGATGCCCCGAAGGCGCTCGGGACCGGGACCGGGACCGGATCGAAGTCGGTGACCACCGAGGTCGGCGCCGACCCGAAGCCCGGCACCGCGAAGTGGCTCGTGCTCGGCGTGCTGGTGCTCGGCGGGGTGAGCGCCGGGATCTTCGCGCTGACGCGGAAGAGCGGGACCGAGGACAAGCCGATCGCCGACGCTCCGAAGGACGGTGGCGTGATCGCGCCGGTGACCACCGGTCAGCTCGAGCTCCAGACGACCCCGCCCGGCGCGCACGGGACGATCAATGGTCAGACGATCAAAGATCCGACGCCGGTGCGGATGAAGGACGTGCCGGTGGGCAAGGCCAAGATCCACCTCGAGCTCGAGGGCTACCTCCCGATCGACTACGAGATCGAAATCACCGCCGGCGACCGTCAGGTCCTACCGCTGACGTTTGCCTCGGCACCCGCGAAGCTCCACGTCACGAGCGATCCGATCGGCGTGGCGGTCACGCTCGCGGGCAGGAACCTCGGCGTCACGCCGCTGACGCGCGACGATCTCTCGGCGGTCAAGGATGCGACCCTGACGCTGTCGAAGACCGGCTTCGAGTCGTACTCGGAGAAGGTCACGCTCGACGCCGGGAAGCTATTCGAGCTGAGCAAGACGCTCAAGGCGAGCCAGAAGTTCGGCGTGCTGCAGATCCGGATCGCGAACGGCTGGGGCGACGTCTACCTCGGCGGTCGCAACATCGGCCGCACGCCACGCGATCCCACGTTCCGGGTCCCGGTCGGCACGGTGCGGCTGCACCTCAAGAACCCGAACGCGAAGAGCGAGTGGGATCTGTCGTGCACCGTGACCGAGGCCGGCCCGAACGTCTGCACGACCAAGCAACCGTAAGCACGCGCCCGACTACTTCCGCTTCTTCACGACCTGGATCGTGACGTCGCCGGTCAGCCGCGAGCGACAGGCCAGGCGCACCTTCGTGAGGTGATAGACGTTGCCGAGGTGCTTGCGCTCCTCGTCAGTGAACGGGTTGAGATGATCGGCGCCAGCGACGATCTTGACGCGGCACAGGCCGCACGTGCCCTTGCCGACGCACGCGGTCTCGATGCCGGCGGTGACCTTCGCGCCTGCCTCGAACAGCGTGGAGCCGGTGAGCACCTCGACGACCTTGGGGTCGCCGTCGCTCACGATCGTGACCAGGGGCATTACAGGATCGGGTTGATGATCTTGACGTCGCTGACGCCCACGAACGCGTACGACCCGACGTTGTAGTACCCGTACACCGACAGGCCGAACG
>JBBRED010000402.1:0-7491 GCA_038203335.1 Haliangiales bacterium
AGGACTACCTCGCCACGCCCGACTACTTCTTTCGCTACGACCGCGGCGTCACGAACGTGCGGCCGAGCTCGTTTCTCGGGCGCCTCGCGTTCGGAAAGTTCATGAGCTCGTCGGAGTGGCTGCGCCTCGGCGAGAAGCTCCACTGGGCGCTCGCGCGCGAGAAGCCGACCGTCACCGTCGACATCTTCATCCCGATCTCCAAGATCGAGGAGTTCCTCGCCTGGTACGAGCGCGAGTTCAACTTCTATCCGCTGTGGATGGTGCCGTACCGGCGGGTCCGCGACTACGAGTGGCTCGCGCCGAGCTTCTACGCGGCCATGAAGGACGAGATGTTCGTGGACCTCGCGATCTACGGCATGCGCCAGCACGGCGACAAGAACTACCACCGCGTGATGGAGCAGAAGCTCCAGGAGATCGGCGGCATCAAGACGCTGATCTCGCACAACTACTACGGTGAGGACGAGTTCTGGACGATCTGGAACAAGCCCAACTACGCCGCCGTCAAGGCGATCACCGATCCGGACAACGTGTTCCGCGACCTGTACACGAAGACGTGCAAGGCCGCGATGGGCGTTCGCTGATCACGCGGCGACGTAGCGCGCGACGGGGCCAGCGATCGGGAGCCGCACCGCGAACGTGGTGCCGACGCCGACCGTGGAGTCGAAGGTCAGCGAGCCGCCATGCCGATCGACGACGATCGAGCGCGAGATCGCGAGCCCCTGGCCGGTGCCGCGACCGACCTCCTTCGTGGTGAAGAACGCGTCGAAGATCCGCTCGCGGCACGATTCCGGGATGCCGGATCCAGTGTCGGAGATCGTCACCACCACGTCGGAGCCCTCGATACACGTCCGGATGCCGAGCGTGCCGCGTGCGCCGGGGCGCTCCTCCATCGCGTGAGCGGCGTTGACGATCAGGTTGAGGAAGACCTGGTTGAGCTCGCTGCCGTAGCAGACGATCGGTGGTGTCGGCGCGAAGTCGGTGACCACGTCGGCGACGAGGCGATAGGTCGAGGCCGTGACCTCGAGGGCGTTCCCGAGCGCGCGGGTGAGATCCACCGCGGTGGCTTCGCGCGGCCCCGGATGTGCGAGCTCCTTCATGGCCGACACGATCCGCGCGATCCGCGCCACGCCGCCGGAGATGCTCTCGAGCGAGTTCGGGATGCCGGTCGACAGGTAGTCGAGATCCGCGTTCTCGACGATCTGCGACAGTTCGTCGACGAGCTCGGCGGTCGCATCGGTACGAGATGCCAGCGCCCGGTCGCGCATGGCCACGGCCGCGGTGAGGAGATCCGTCACGCTCTCCCCGAGGAACGACAGGTTGTCGCCGACGTACTGGATCGGCGTGTTGATCTCGTGCGCGACGCCGGCGGCGAGCTGGCCCACGGCCTCGAGCTTCTGCGCGAGGCGAAGCTCCATCTCCACGCGCTCGCGCTGGCGCATCTGCTCGGCGAGCTGCGCGTTCGCTTCCTGGAGGTCGCGCGTGCGCGCGGCCACCGATGACTCGAGATCGCCGATGTGGGCGCGGAGCTGGCGCGCCATCGTCCACTTCGTGGTCAGGGCGTGTGCAGACTGTACGGCCTCGATCGTGTCGAACGGCTTCTTCAGGATCAGGAGCGATTCGGTGCGGCCGACGCGGGCGCGCACGTCGTCCCAGGAGGTATCGGAGTAGGCCGAGCAGATCACGATCTGGATGTGCGGATCGACCCGCCAGATCCTCTCGATAGTCTCGACGCCGTCCCAGCCGGGCGGCATCCGCATGTCCACGAACGCGAGGGCGAACGGGCGCGCCGCGGCTATCGCATCGGTCACGTACTGGAGCGCCTCCTTCCCCTGCGACGCGAACGTGATGTCGTAGGAGGTGGCGGTAGGGGCGGTCGGTGGGGCGGGCGCGTCGAAGAGCATCGCTTCGAGATCGTCGAGGGACTCGTTGTCCGCGCCGCTCGCGGCGAGGATCTTCCGGAAGTCGTCGTGGATCGCCGGGTTGTCGTCGACGATCAGGACCCGAATGCTAGTTGGTGCTGAGGTCATCGCTCGTGGCCTTGGTGGAGGGGATCTGGAGCGTGAACGTGGCGCCGAGGCCGGAGCCCCTGCTGGCGACGGTGAGGGAGCCGCCGATCTCGCGGGCGGCGTTCGCGCTCGCGTGAAGGCCGAAGCCGTGGCCGTCCTTCTTCGTGGTGAATCCGTGCTGGAACAGCTTCTCGAGATTCTCGGCCGAGATGCCAATGCCGGAGTCCGAGACGGCGATGGTGGTACCCGACGCGCCGGCGCGCACGGTGACCGTCAGGCGCTGGACTCCGTCGGGCTGGTCCTTGAGGGCATGCCGGGCATTCGAGATCAGGTTGATCAGGATCTGGAGGAGCTTGTGGCGATCGGTGATCACGCTGACTCCGTCGGCGTAGTCCTTGATGACCTCGATCCCGTGCTTCGCGAAGGAGGCCTCGCCCATCCGCAGCGCGTCGTCGATGACAGAGGACAGCGCCACCGATTCGTCGACGTCGGAGGGGCGCGCGTAGGACTGTTGCATCGCGACGATGTTCTTGATGTGGTCGACGTTCTTCGAGACCGACGCGAGCTCGGTCAGTACGCTCTGGTTCTCGTCCACGAGACGCTTCGAGACGGTGCGCAGGTATCCCGGTAGCACCTTGCCCTTGTCGGTCTCGAGAAACGCCGGGAGGCCGCCGGGGAAGGTCTCGAACAGATCGACCGACTTCGAAAGAGCCGCGGACCGCGAGTTCCGTACCTGCTCTCCGATCATCGAGACCGAGATGTTCAGGCTGTTGAGGACATTGCCCACGTTGTGAAGTACGCCGGTCGCGACCTCGGCCATGCCCGCCATCCGCGAGACCGAGAGCAGCTCGCGCTGCATCTGCTCGGCCCGCGCCGCCGCGACCTTGCGGTCGTGCTCGCGTTGCTCGAGGTCCGCGGGATATCCGATCGTGCTCAAGTAACGCCGCCTGGGCGACCGGAGGTCCGCATGGCAAGGTGGCCCCGTGCCGCTGCCTCTCTCGATCCTCGATCTGTCTCCCGTGGGTGTGGGCGTCGCGCCGAGTCAGGCGATCCGTGACTCGGTGGACCTCGCGGTCGTGGCCGATCGGCTCGGCTACACGCGGTACTGGGTCGCCGAGCACCACAACATGGCGAGCATCGCCACGTCGTCACCGCAGGTCTTGATCGCGCACATCGCGGCGACCACGAAGCGGATCCGTGTCGGGGCCGGCGGCATCATGGTGCCGAACCATTCGCCGCTCGCCGTGGTCGAGAGCTTTCGTACGCTCGAGGCGCTGCACCCGGGCCGAATCGACCTCGGTCTCGGCCGCGCGCCGGGCACCGATCGCGTCACCGCCGCGGCGCTGCAGCGCAACGACCGCGAGGTGAACAGCCAGCTCGCGGAGCTCCTCGCCTTCGAGCAGGGTGGGTTCCCGGCGGGGCATCCGTTCTCGTCGATCGTACCGATGCCATCCGACGTCACGCTCCCCTCGATCTGGATGCTCGGCTCCACGCAGGCGGGCGCCGCGATCGCCGCGCAGCTTGGCGTGCGCTACGCGTTCGCCGGTCACTTCGCGATGCGCGAGGCGAAGGCCGCGATCGCGCACTACAAGCGCAACTTCGAGCCGTCGGCCACGCTGCCCGCGCCGTATGCGATGCTCGCCGTCACCACCGTATGCGGCGTTGACGATGCGGAAGCCGCGCGTCTCGCCGCGCCGCTGCGCGTGGCGATCGTCAACAGCCGCACCGGCAAGCGCCAGCCGATCTGCTCGATCGAGGAGGCGCTCGCGCACCGGTTCACGCCCGACGAGCAGGCGATCGCCGACGAGTTCCTCCACGGCGCGGTGGTCGGCGGCCCGGCGCACGTCGCCGCGGGCCTGCACGATCTCGCGGGCGCGGTCGGCGCCGACGAGCTGATGCTGTCGTCGCTGGTCGCGGACCCCGCCGCACGGCGGGCGTCGCTGGAGCGGATCGCGGCTACCTGCCTCTGACCAGGACCACGCCGAGCCTCTCGCCGTCGAGCTTGCTGTAGAGCTTCTGCGTCACGGTCTTGAAGCCCTTCTTCTCGACGGTCAAGGTCACGCCGGTGAAGCCCATCACCTTGACCTGCGTCGGCGTGGTGCCCGCGCGGCGACCCGCGATCGAGACCGTGGCGCCTGACGGCGTGGAGGTGACGGTCACCGAGTGCGTGGGCCGCGCGAGTGCGAGGTCCACGTTCGCGGGCTTGCCCTCGGAGAGCGAGACCCACTTGGTGCCGAGCGCGTAGCGCGGGTGCTTGACGTCGACCTTGCGCTTCGTGCACGGCCCCGCGATCGTGATCGGCGACGGGCCGATCTGCTGGTCGTCGATGCTGACGATCGAGCCGGCGGGCGAGCTGTTGACGGTGACGCGGCACGGGCCGCTGCCCACCACCGGTGGTGCGTCCGGGTCTCCGCCCGGCTCGTCGGGGGGATCCTCGGGTGGCGGCTGCGGCGCCTTCGCGACCTCGGGCGTCTTCTCGGGCGTCTTCGCGATCGCGGGCATCTTCTCGGGCGTCTGCGCGACCGGGTCCGTGGTGGCCGCATCGGCGCTCTTGTTGCGGCCGCCGCCGCTGGTGGCGAGCACGATGATCAGGAGCAACAGGCTCGTGCCTGCGGCGGCGCCGCCGATCACGAGCCAGCGCTTGCGATCGCGCTGGCGGTCGAGCGCGAGCATCGATGCGGTGCTGTCGAGCGGCGCGGCGTGCTGCGGCGGTGAGGCGTAGGGCGGCTGCGCCGGGTACATCGGCTGCATCGCCATCGGCATGTGCGGCGGCCGTTCATCCGGCGGCGGGCGCTGCCCGGCGGCGGTCTCCTCGTAGCCGTGCCCGTGGAACATCCCGGCGCTCTCGTCGAACACCGGTGGGGTCGGGGCGCGGCCCGCGGGCGGCGTCGGTGGGATCGGTGGATCGGTCTCCGCGCGGTGCGGCACGATGCCGGCGAGGTAGGGGAGCGGCGTGGCCTCGGGCGAGAAGTCCTGATTCGGCTCCGAGGGAATGAACGCGTTCGGCCGCAGCGCCGCGAGCGGCGAGAGCGTGCGCGGGGCGGGGCGCGCCGGCTGTGGCGGAGACGCGAGCACGTCGTCGATGTCGACGAGTGAGTCCTCGTACTCGGGCGCGCGAAAGACGTTGCCGGTCTCCTCGTAGAGCGCGCAGTCGACGAAGCCCTCGAGGGACTTGTCGGTCAGGTTCATCAGCGGATTCGCCGGCAGCACGAAGCTCGAGCCCGGCGTGCGCGTCTCGGTCGCGACCGGGTTCGTCAGGTCGTCGCTCGCGGCGATCGGCTCGGGAACGTAGTCGCGCGGCGGCGGCGAATCGGCGAGCGCGGGGTTCATCGCCTTGGCGGGCGGTCGCGGCGGCGGCGTCGCATCGGAGCGCGGGCGCGCGGAGCTCGGGATCGGCGGCGCATCGGTGCGGGGGCTGACGGCCGGCGTCGGCGGCGCGCTCGGCGCGGGCGTCGGCATCGGCGTCGCGTCGGCCCGCACGCTGGGGAGCGGCGTGGGCGCGCCGGTCGGCGACGGGAACACGGGGAACGCCGGCGGCGTCGCGTACGGAACGGGCCGCAGCGGCGGCAGCTTCGGCGGCGTAACCTTCGCGGATGGCGCGGTCGAGAGCCCGGCGGGAGGCGTCGCCGTCGACGTTCTCGATTCGGCGGGCTTCGTCTCGCCGGACTTCGCCGCGATGGGAAGGCCCGCCGTCGGTGTCGTCACGGCCGGTCGCGATTCGATCGGCCGCGTCTCGACTGACTTCGCCGCGCTCGGGATGTCCGCGGTCGGCGGCGTCGTGGCGGGGGCGGTCGCGGCGCCGTCCGTCGCCGCGCCATCATCGAACGCCTTGGCGCCGATCACGGTCGACTCCGCAGGTGCGGGCTCGCCGCCGGCGTGGCCGAGCGTGGTCTGATCGACGCGCTTCGGCGCGAGCGCGGTCAGCCCGAGGGTCGCGAATGCCGCGGCGGTATCGGGCGACGACGGGATGATCGCGGTCGCGATCGGCGGTGTGATCTCGACGACCGCGCTCTGACCGGATACGACCGGCGCCGCCGTGAGGCCGGCGGCCTCGGCCGCCTCCGCCGCCTTGCGCGCGGTCTGGAGCTGACGGAACACGACGAGGCTCTCGTTGGTCAGCCGCTTGACCGCGAGACGCACGCCCGGTCGACCGAAACGATTCGCCGGGGTTGCCCACGCCTCGACGACCGAGCACAGCCCGCGCAGCACGGGCGTCTTGTCCTCGAGCTGGATCGAGAACGCGGTCTCGAGACCCACCGGGCGCGTCGCGAGCGTCGCGACGAAGAACGTCGAGTCATCGCAGAACCGATGAAACGTGGCGACGAACTGCTCGACGTTCGTGCACCGCGTGGCCACGCAGAGCGCCTTCTGCTTCGGTTTTGGCGAATCAGTCATCCCACACCCGATGCGCCGACAAGTGTAGTGGATCGCCGGGGCATAGCGGCGATGGTTTCGACGCATTGAACGTATGCGCGGGTGGGCGGTGTACGCGGCTTCGCACCCGACGCGGGATGCCTCCGCTCGAGCGCCACGAGATCGCCGATCCGGTAGCATGCCCGTCGACATGGCATACGACCCGAAGCTGGCGGAGCGCGTGAAGACCTGGGCGGCGAAGCATCCCGAGATCGAAGCGAAGGCGATGTTCGGCGGCCTCTGCTACCTCGTCGGCGGCAACATGCTCGGCGGTGTGAAGGACGCAAATCTGCTGCTGCGCCTTGGACCGGCGGGGGCGTCGCACATTGGCAAGCCGCACATCCTCCCGTTCCCGACGTGGACCAAGCCGATGGCCGGGTTCCTCATGGTGGAGCCACCGGGCTGCGCGACGAGACCCGCACTCACGAAGTGGCTCGATCAGGCGCACGCGTTCGCGAGGTCGCTGCCGCCGAAAGCAAACAAGGCCGCGAAGCCTGCCACCAAGGCAGCAGGCTCCGCGGCGAAAAAGAGGCCGGCGGCTGCGAAACCCGCAACCGGAAAGCCGGCCCAGAAAACGTCTACGAAGGGGCGCTAGCTCGCCTTCCGTTCGGAGTCCTGCTCCACCACCCCGGGCGTGCGGATGGTGGTCTCGACCACGACCGGTACGCGCAGCGAGTTGAGGACCAGGCAGTACTGCTTCGCGTCCTCGATCGTCTTCTCGACCACCCGGACGTTTCCGGTGATCGACATGTCGAGCGACAGGATGATCGACGTGAACATCAGACCGTCCGGGGAGCGCTCGACGCTGCCCTCGAGGCTGGCGTTCCAGTCCTGAACTTCGATGCCATCGCGTGCGGCGAAGGCCTCGAATGTCGTGAGCATGCACAGGCCGAGCGACGACAGGAGCAGGTGCTCGGGCGACCACGAGGCGAGCAGGTACGCTATGCGTTCACGGGCACTCATTTTACCTTGCTGATGAAGTTTTTCTATCCGCTTTGCTCCGCCGCCTTCCTTAATTTTATCCAGTCGGCGTTGCATGGTGGAAAGTGCCAGTTTCATGGCATCTTTATTT
>JBBRED010000403.1:0-7420 GCA_038203335.1 Haliangiales bacterium
CCGATGCGTCCACTCGCTCGCATCGACCTCGCGCGCGAACCGCCGCGCCGCATCGCGAGGGAAGCGCGTCGCCACCACGACCTCGGCGCCGGCGCGAAGCAGGAAGATCGCAGCCTGGTAACCGATCTTCACGCGCGCTCCGGTGACCATCGCCACGCGCCCGCGCAGATCCGCCGTCTGGTTCCGCTTCTGCCAGTTGAGCTCGGCGCACGCCGGGCACATCTGATCGTAGAAGTGGTGCAGCTCGTTGAACGTCGCCTTGCACACGTAGCACATGCGCCCGATCTCGACGCGCGCGCCCTCCTCCCGGCGTGCCTCGGCGGCGGCCCACGGATCCACGACCTCGGCGCCCTCCGGCTCGTCCCGGATCGGCTCGTCGAGCAGCATGTCGGCGGGCTTGGGCAGCGGCGTGCGGAACTCCGGCTCGCGGCGCAGCGCACGGATGCCGGTCTGATCGAGGATGGCGCGATCGGCATCGCGCTTGGCGCGGAACCGCGCGCGGGTCAGCGCCTTGCCGAGGGCCTTGCGCGTGTAGCGATCGGGACGCGACAGCTGCCCCGCGGCGGTGACGAGGCGGACCCGCAGGTCCTCGTCGAGCTCGGCGAGCGAGGTCATGTCGCCACCGATCTCCTCGAGGAGCTCGATCGCGATCCGGATCTTGTCCTCGTCTGGCGGCACGGCGGGGCTGTGTAACCCGAACTCGGCTCCACGGCCAGACCGTCTCGTCGCGCCCTAACTGTGATATCGAGCGGCATGAGTCTCGTCAGCCGCATCAAGGGGAAAGCCATCAGCGCCTGGCTCGGACCGACCGGAGATGCCGCGCGCCGCGCCGTGTCGAAGATCAAGGACCAGATCAAGAAGGAGCCTCGGACGCTCGACGTCTACTTCGACGTCACGGATCCGTGGAGTTACCTGACCGGCCAGGCCGTGCAGCGCCTGATCCAGGCGTACCCGGTCGAGCTCGCGTTCCACGTCATCACGCCGCCGGCCTCCGACGTCGATCCGGCGCCGCTGCTCCGCGCGAAGTACGCCGTGCGCGACGCCGTGGCCCTCGCCGGCTACTGGGACATCGAGTTCCCCGGCAAGAAGGACCCCGACTCCGGGATGGTCCGTGACATCGGGACCGTGCTCGTCCGCGATCGCCCGGCGCGCGATCAGCTGACCGCCGCGATGGAGCTGACGGCAGCGCTGTGGGTCACCGATCGCAAGCAGCTGGTCACGCTGCTCGGCAAGTGGGGCCAGGACTCGCACGGCTCGGTCGCGCCGATCATGAACACGACGTACGCCGACCTGCGCAAGGCGGGGCACTACCAGGGCGGGATGATCCACTGGAACGGCACGTGGTACTGGGGCATCGATCGCCTCCCCTACCTCGAGGCCGCGCTCGCGCAGGACCTCGGCACCGACGTCGCCCACGTCGTGACGCCGCGCCCCGAGGCGAGTCGCGGTGCGGAGAAGCTCTCCGAGAAGCCGCTCGTCTGCGACATGTGGTTCTCGTTCCGCTCGCCGTACTCGTACATCGCGCTCGAGCAGATCGAGAGCGTGCTCGCGCCGTACGAGGTGCCGCTCCAGCTCCGCCAGGTCGCGCCGATGGTGACGCGCGGGCTGCCGGTGCCGCAGCAGAAGCGCATGTACATCGTGCGCGATGCGAAGCGCGAGGCCGATCGCTTGAACATCCCGTTCGGCGAGCTGTGCGATCCGCTGGGACGCGGCATCGACAACTGCCTCGCGATCCAGCACTGGGCGAACCAGCGCGGCGCCGGCATGGCGTTCGCGAAGAGCGCGATGCGCGGGATCTGAGCCGAAGCCCGCGACGTGGCCGATTATGTCGACCTCCGCGCGATCGTCGAGCGCGCCCAGCTGCCATGGGACGAGGCGCAGGCCTCGATCTCCCTGCCCGATGGCGCGAAGGTCGCGCACGACAACGCCGCGGATCTCAACGGGATCGGGCTGTGGGGCGTGCCGTCGTTCCGGGTCGGCGACTACGTGGCGTGGGGCCAGGATCGCCTGCCGTTACTGGCAGATCGCCTCCGCCGCCACGCACTTGCGACTCGCTGACACGCGCCTACGTCCGGACCGAGAGCATGAACGGTCTCGACCTTGGCGGCGTGTTATCAGTACCTTCCGGAGGAACGATGTCGGAACAGGACAAGCAGGGTGCGATCAGCCTGGTGGACCCCGGGGTGCCCGCAGATCAGGGCATCTCGACGCTCGGCCTGCTGATGCAGCTCGGCGGTACGGTGTTCGCTGCGGCCGCAACGCTCGGCACCTTCATCATGGTGCTGACACCGGGCGGGCGCGGTGACGAGAAGCTGTGGATCCTCCTGATCCTCGGCCTGTGCGTCGGGCGATCGATGTTCCACCGCATGGCCGGCACCGAGCTGCTCTACGGCCGTCGCATCGAAGGCGCCGCGAGTCCGTTGCTCGGCATCAAGCGCTACATCGCGATCGGTCTCGCGCAATCGCTCGTCATGTTCATGATCCTGACCGGCAAGTTCCACGTGCCGTTCAAGCTCGCGCTCGGACCCGCGCTCGGACTCGCGCTGTGGCCCGCGGCGCTCGCCGGCATGATGATGTTGCCGCGGTTCCGGAGGTTCGGTGACGCGTTACCGGTCGCCGAGGACAAGGGCTTCGAGGCCGCGTCGATCCTGATGATCGTGCTCGGCACGATCGGCGTGCTCGGCACCGGGCTGTTCCTGTTCGTGATGCTCCAGGCCGGCGGTCGTGCGCTCTCGCAGGGCCCAGGCGTGCTGGTGATGCTCGCCGGAATTCTTCTGTTCATCCGCTCGTGCCTCCACGTGCAGGCCGGCATCTCCGGTCTGCGCGAGGTGTCGATCGATCGTTCGGTCGAGCTCGCGAACCGCTACGCGAACTTCGGCGTGATCAGCGCGTTCTGCGCCGCCGGCGCGGTGCTGCTCCTCGTCATGCGCGCGATGGACGTCAGCGCGCTCGCGGTCGTCGCGGGCCTGTGCTGGATGCTGATGGCGTGGCCGATGATCATCCGCCGGTTCTACAGCGACCGTCAGTTCACGGATCTCATGGCCGGCGACCAGGCAAACGTCCATCGCCGCTCGCCCGACGCGGGCCTGACGGGCCTCGGCTGGCTCCTGTTCGCCCACGCGATCATGAGCGCCGCCCTGCTGATCCCCCAGTTGCTCATCGACCGCAGCGACATGACGAGAAAGATGTACGATCTGTTCTCGATGATGGGTGCCGGTGGCATGCGCTCGCTCTGGTGGAGCGTGGGTCTGATCGCGTTGCAGGCATGGGCTGGCTTCGAGCTGATCCGCATGAGCAGCACGCACCGCGCGATCGGCACCGTGTTCGCGATCGTTGCGATCGTGATCACCATCTACATCTCGCTGCCCGTGCTCCAGAACCTCAAGCTGATCGGCCGCATGGGCCCGCAGGGCGTCATGATGTTCGTTCCGCTCGCGATCTCGCTCGTCATCCCCGTCCTCACGCTGATCCTCGTCAACCGCAATATTGCTCCCGCTGCGCGGGCGAGGTTTCGCACCACCACATGAAGCACGTCGTCGTCACGGTCCTTGGCCTGGGTGCATTGGTCTGTTCCACGGCCGCTTGCCAGGACAACGTGGCGACTCCGTTCCCGGAGGGGCTCGAGCCCTTCGAGGAGAACCCGGTCGAGCTCGATGACCCGCTGACCGCGGAGATGCTCCACGCCGCGACCGACGACGGCGATACGATCAAGGTCTACGGTCGGGGCTACGTGCAGGCGACACCCGCGCGGCTGTGGGAGCTCACGCACCAGCCAACGGCGATGGTCGCGGTGTGCTCCACCGACGAGCAGCAGATCACCGAGGGCAACGACGGAGCGTACGAGTACAGCTTCCTCGTCCACTATGTCGTTCATAACGTTCTCACCGTGGAGTGGGACGATCAGTGGCGCTACGGCGTCATCCTCGGGACTCCCGACGACGTGCAGCTCGGGATGATCAAGCATCAGAAAGTCCAGGGGTCGGACTTCATCGCGCTCTCCGAGGGCACGGTGCAGGTTCTCTCGACCCCCGATCCGAATGTCTCGGAGCTGGCGTTCGTCGAACATCTCGATGCGATCCAGGGCGGCGTCGGCGACGTACTGAAGGGTATGCAGCGCAACTACGATGCACTCGTAGCTCTCGTGCACGATGCCCCCACGCCCGCGTGCCCCTGATACGATGACGCCGTGACTCGCGGCCGCGCGCCCAGCGAGGAGTTCGGGCCGTACATCGTGTACGAGCAGCTCGGTGCTGGCGGTATGGCGGAGGTGCACCGCGCCGAGCAGGCCGGCATCGAGGGGTTCCGCAAGGAGGTCGCCCTGAAGCGCATGCTCCCGCACCTCGCCGGCAACGAGGACATGGTGCGCGCGTTCGTTCGCGAAGCGCGACTCGCGAGCTACCTGCGCCACGCGAACGTCGCGCAGACGTACGAGCTTGGAAAGGTCGACGACACCTACTTCATCGCGATGGAGCTGATCGAGGGCCGGAGCCTGCGCGACGTGCTGCGCCGCTGTGCATCGCTCAACAAGGTGATGCCGGTCTCGCACTCGCTCAACGTCCTCAACCAGATCTGCGACGCGCTCGACTACGCGCACAACCTCTGTGACGACCACGGCACCCCGCTCGGCATCATCCATCGCGACGTCTCGCCGTCGAACGTGATCGTCGCCAAGGACGGCGTGGTCAAGCTGATCGACTTCGGCATCGCGAAGGCCTCGGCCGCCGGCATGCAGACGATGAGCGGCACGATCAAGGGCAAGTACGGCTACATGGCGCCCGAGTACCTCGGCGGCACGCTCGATGCCCGTGCCGATCTGTTCGCGATCGGCGTGATCGCGCACGAGCTGCTCACGAATCGTCCGCTGTTCACCACGAACGACGACATCGACACGCTGCAGCGGGTGCGCTCGATGGAGATCGAGCCGCCGTCGCGCAAGAACCCGGCGGTGCCGCCGGAGATCGACGACGTCGTGATGACCGCGCTCCAGCGGGATCCCGAGGACCGCTGGCAGCATGCCACCGCGCTGCGAACCGCGCTGACGACGCTGACCCAGCGGCTCGGATTGCAGGTCACGAACCAGGCGGTGGTGTCGTGGCTCGACACGCTCGACTTCGAGTCGACGACGCTGCCGTTCGACGGCGCCGGCGGAAACGGCGAGAGCGTGATCATCTCCGTGGAGCACCACACCGCCGCGATGCCGATGAGCATGCCGGCCGGCACGCCCGCGCACACCATCGCGGCGCAGCGCTCGATCCAGCCCAGCCACCCACCGAAGGAGCTCGCGATCGGCGATGGCGAGTACGTCGCGGCGGTGCGCCGGTACGAGCGCCACGAGGGCCTCATTCCCTCGTCGTCGTTCCTCGCCGACGAGGTGATTCCCACACAGGTGCGGACCTCGTCGCCGAGGATCCAGCCGCCTCCGCTCGACCTCGATCCGGTCCGCGCATCGTTGCCGACCATGGTCGAGGTCCCGGCGTATGCGGTTGCCGAGGCGGCGGCGTTGCGGCTCTCGGCCCAGCAGGCCGCGTTGCCCGCTCCGGCGCCAAACCCGCCCGAGAAGAGCAACAAGCGGCTGATCCTCGTGTTATTCGTCCTGTTCCTGGTGGTCGGCGCTGCCATCGCGCTCTATTTTCTGCTGCCGTACCTGAGCTGATATGAAGCGACGCATCGCGCTGATCTCGACCGGCGGAACGATCGAGAAGACGTACGACGAGCTCTCCGGCGTGCTGTCGAACCACGTCTCCGTGCTCGACGTGATGCTGGTCTCGCTCGAGCTGCGCGGCGTCGAGGTGGTGCGCGTGTCGCTGATGAACAAGGACAGCCTCGAGATGACGCCCGAGGACCACACGCTGATCGCCGAGACCGCCACGACCATGGCGAAGGAGTGTTCCGGCGTGGTCGTCGTCCACGGCACGGATCGCCTCGCGGTGTCGGGCGATCGCGTGGTCGAGCTGGCGGGTACGCCCGCGTCGCCGGTCGTGTTCACCGGCGCGATGCGTCCGTACGAGCTCCGCTCCACCGACGCGCTGCAGAACCTGACCGAGGCGCTGCTCGCCGTGCAGCTCCTGCCTCCCGGCGTCTACGTGGCGATGCACAACCAGGTGCTCGCGTTCCCGGGCGTGACGAAGGACAAGGCCGCGGGCACCTTCGTGAAGGCCGACCCGTGACCGAGCCTGGTCACGATCTCTCCGTGCTGATGCCGGCGCTGCTCGATGCGCTCGGAACCAGCGGCACGGCGGTGATCGTGGTCGCCGACCCCGATGGCGGAGAGCTCGTGCGCTGGTACGCGAATGCACCCGCGGCCGCGATCCTCGGCTACACCCTCGAGGAGCTGCTCGCGATGGACGTCCTGATGACGATCGTCCCCGAGCAGCGCCCGCTGATCGCGCAGCTCACGGCGAGCTTCCGCGGCGGTCAAGCGATGCCCGCCGCGCTCGAGCTCGGGCTCCTGCACAAGGACGGGACGCGGCTTCACGTCGAGGCCGCGCTCGGCAGCATGGTGCTCGGGACCACGCGCGTGTACGCGACCATCATCCGCATCTCCGGCGCATACCAGCAGCAGCTCTCGCTGCTCGAGGCCGATCGGATCAGCCTCGTCGGCGCGCTCGCTGCGGGGTTCGCGCACGAGATCAACAACCCGCTGACCTCGGTGCTTCTCAACCTGCGTACGATGAAGAAGCAGCTCGCCGCGATGCCCGAGGGCAGCGCCTCGCAGTCGATGCGCTGCCTCGACGACATCACGATCGGCGCCGAGCGGATCGCGAGCAACGTGCGCGCGCTGCAGACCCTCGCCACGCGCAGCGCGACCCAGCCGGTGGACCTCGCCGCGGTGGTGTCATCCGCGCTTCGCCTCGCCGCGCCCACCCTCGAGCCGCGCGCCCAGGTGATCCGGCAGATCGCGCTCGTGCGCCCGGTCACCGGCGAGGAATCGCGCATCGGGCAGGCCGTGCTCGCGATGATGCTGTTCTCGAGCTCGGGCTTCGACGGCGAGGTCACGGCCACGAACCGGATCGTCGTCGCCGTCGAGGAGCGGGGCCGCGACATCGTGCTCGAGGTCTCCGACAATGGACACGATCTGTCCACCGACGAGATCAAGGGCGCGTTCGATCCGTTCTTCCGCTCGTCGGCGCGCGGTGCCGGTGTCGGCGTCGGCCTCGGCGTGGCGCGCTCCGTGGCGACCACGCTCGGCGGCGAGGTCACCCTCGCGCCCCGCGCCGGCGGCGGCGCCGTGATCACGATGCGTCTGCCCGTCGCGACCTAACCGCGCATCACCAGAAAGATCCCGTGCGCACTCGCGACGGCCGAGCTGCGATCGCCCTGCCACGCCTCGATACGCACGTTCGAGATCCGGCGGCCCTGCCGCGTGATCACGCCGCGGGCGTGGGTGTCCACGGCGCCGGCCGAGCGGAGATAGTCGATG
>JBBRED010000404.1:0-7386 GCA_038203335.1 Haliangiales bacterium
GGAGATCCGGCCACGCGCCGCGCGGTGGAGACCCGGTTCCTCGTGCGCGACGCTACCGGCTGGCAGGGCTTCACGTACCGCTGGCGCGCCGACGGCAGCGACGGAGACCTCCTCACCGATGGCCAGCAAACGCAGGCGTGGCCGCTCGATACCGGCGGCACGTACACGCACTACTACCCGAGCCGCAGCCAGTGCGGATCGTGCCACGAGAGCTCGTTCGGTCCGCTGCTCGGCCTGCGTCCCGAGCAGCTCCAGCGCTGGTACGACTACGACGGCGTGATCGCGGAGCAGCTCCCCACGCTGGTCCAGCTCGGCGTCGGTCCGACGTCGACGATCGCACCGCTGCCGTCGCCGCACGATGCCTCGGAGACGGTGGAGCGACGCACCCGCGGATACATGGCGTCGAACTGCGCGCACTGCCACAACCCGAACCACATCGCGATCAAGGATCTCCGGATCACCACGCCGCTCGCGCAGACCCGGCTGTGCGAGGCGATCGTGCCCGGGGCACCCGCGAACTCGCGCGTCTACCAGCTCGTGACGGAACGCCCCGGCATGCCGGCGCTCGGCTCGTTGGTTCCGGATCCGCTGATCGGCTCGCTGGTCGGCACGTGGATCAGCGGCATGACGAGCTGTCCTTAGAAGTAGAAGCGCAGGCCGACGCCGCCCTGCACGTCGAGCCGGTCGTAGTTGTCGTTGTCGTCGATCAGCGTGAGCAGCAGCGCGAGCTCGCCGTAGATCTCGAGCGGCGTGCGACGGAACCACAGGCCGAGCTCGACGGGCACGCGGACGCCGACGTTGACGTCGTCGCGGGTGCCGTAGACCGCGGCGCCGATGCCGATCCGGAGCGGCACGCGCACGGCCTGGCCCTGGCCCATGAACGGCGTCACCAGATAGGTGAGGTGCGCGTAGCCCGGATCTCGAGAGCGGATCGAGGCCAGGCCGATCACCACGTCCAGCGCGGAGCGCCGCTGCAGATCGATCTTCAGATCGAGGCCGGTGGGCTCACCGAGGAAAACGCCGAGCCCGATGCCCTGCGCCCGCGCGGTGGATGCTGCCGGGAGTGAGAGCAGTGCGAGCGCGATGACGAGCTTGCGCATGCCGCATCGTAATCCGCGTGAGGTCGCGTTGCGAGGTGGGCAGAACGGGTCACGCTGGGAGGAGGAGGTACATCATGGGACATCGGATCGATCGGCGCGCGCGGTGCTCCCCGAGGTGGCGCACGCCAATGCGCCGCAACGCTAGGCGATGATGATCGGTGCCTGATCGGGCTGTGCTGGTGGGTCATCGACCCCCGGCGGTTGCTCGGGGAGGCGCGGGTCGTCGATCTCGGGGAGCGGATCGCCCGGTGCGGGTGGCTCGGCGGGAGGATCCTGGCGCGGTTGCTGGCGCGTCGGCGGATCTTCCATCGGCGGTTGCTTCTGTGGCGGCACATCTCCCGGCGGCGGATCCTCGATCGGAGCCTTCGACGGCGGGGCCTGGTTCGGATCGTTCGGTTCGAGCGACATGGCCGCGTACGATGCAAGCGTGTGGCCGTGGTCGCGCGGCGCGGCATGAAGCACCTGGACGAGCGCTAGCGCGCACCGTGGTGCCGATGGTCGAGCGAAACGGGCGCTCCCCACCGGTGATTGCCTGAGTTCGGGCACATAGGCCGTGGCACGGCCAATGCTGTAGCTAGGAACATCATGGACATCCTGACCTGGCTGATTGTTGGACTCGTTGCCGGTGTGCTCGCCTCCCTCGTCGTGGGCGGAACAGGCTACGGCATCCTTGGCGACATCGTCGCCGGCATCGTCGGCGCGTTCGTCGGCGGCTACATCTTCCGCGCTGCGGGATGGGCCGTGCCGTTCGCCGGGATCGCAGGAACCATCTTCGTCGCCTTCATCGGCGCGGTGGTCCTGCTGGTGGTCATCCACCTGATCCGCCGCTCGACCACGACGCGTCAGTTGTAGGGTCACCACATCGCGCGTAAACGAGCGGCCACGTCGATCACCGGCGTGGCCGTCGCTGCGCCCAGGGCGACCGATTGAGCGTGGCGAACGGATCGGTACATACTGTTCATCTGGACAGCGTCTCCGTCGGTCCTTCGCCCGTTCTGAGGCGAGCGAATGATCGTGCAGTTGGTTGGACCCTTGGGCTATAGACGCCCGCTAGATGAGGCTACTTACTGTTCTGGTGGTCGGAGTGCTGGCCGCGTCGTGCGCGTCGGCTGATAAAGGTGAGGTTGCCGCGAAGCCCGCGAAGGAGGTCGCAGCCTCTGGCGCCCGCATCCGCGGCGGTGGCATTCGCATGGATGTCCAGATCGGCCGTACGCTCGCGCGTACGCCCGCGAAGGGCGGCACCATCAAGCTCGCTCCGAACGCGGTGGTGACGCCGTGATCCGCGCAGGACTTGCCGCGCTCGCGCTCGTGCTGATCGTTCAGACCGCGAGCCTCGCGGCCGTGCCGACGACGCTGTCGTTCACCGCGCGCCTCGTCGACGAGAAGAGCGGCGATGCCGTGACCGGCACGCACCACATCTCGTTCGAGCTGTTCGACAAGGACCTCGGCGGCGCCAGCGTTTGGAAAGAAGCGCGCGACGTCGCGATCGATGACGACGGCGTGCTGTTCACGAACGTCGGCGAGACCAAGGCGCTCGACGCGACCGTGTTCGATGGCCGCAAGCTGTTCCTCGAGGTCAAGCTCGACGACGTCGCGATGGACCCGCGCATCTCGATCGATGCCGTGCCGTACGCGATCCACGCCGCGAGCTCGGATGCGCTCGGGCCGCTGACCGCGGCCGACGTGCAGAAGCGCGTCACCGGAACCTGCACGAGCGGCAACTTCATCGCGGGCGTGAACACCGACGGCACCGTGGTGTGCGCGCCCGATCTCTCGGGCTCCGGCGACGTGACGGCGGTGTTCGCGGGCAATGGGCTCTCGGGCGGCGGCCAGTCGGGCGACATCACGCTCTCGCTGACCCAGACCTGCGCGATGAACCAGATCCTCAAGTGGAGCGGCAGCGCGTGGGCGTGCTCGACGGACGTCGGCGGGAGCGGTCCCACGGGCATCACCGTCGGTCCTGCCGGCGGCCTGACGGGCGGAGGCACCACGGGCAACGTGATGCTGTCGCTGCTCAGCACGTGCTCGGTGAACCAGGTGCTCAAGTGGAACGGCGCGACCTGGGGCTGCGCGAACGATGTGGATACGGATACCAACGCCGGTGGCGACATCACGTCGGTGACCACGGCGGTCGGCAGCGGCCTGCAGGGCGGCGTCGGTACCGGTGATGCGGTGCTCTCGCTGCTCACCACCTGCGCGACGAACCAGATGCTCAAGTGGAGCGGCAGCGTGTGGTCGTGCGCGAATGACGTGGACTCCGGTGGTGACATCTCCGATGTCGGCGCGGGCGCGGGTCTCACCGGCGGTGGTGCGGCGGGCGCGGTCACGTTGAACGTCGGCGCCGGCTCGGGCATCGTCGTCGCGGCGGATACGGTCTCTCTCGACTACGCGATCACCGATGCCCGCTACGTGAACGCGACCGGCGACACGATGACCGGCGCGCTCGACATGGGCGGAAACCGGCTGCAAAACCGCGCGTGTCCCGCGAACTTCGTGTCGACGGGGCCCGCGCAATGTGTGGAGAACCCGGATAGCTCGGGCTGGACGTTCTCCGCCTGCGCGAACCACTGCCGCGTGATCGCGGGCCACCTGTGCTCGATGGGCGAGATGCGCGCCGCGATGCAGTCGGGCGTGGCGCTGATGAACGGCGGCGTGCTCCTCGACTGGGTCGACGATCAGGACGCGGACGACAACGCGCTCTACATCAACTCCGTGGACGTCACGAACCCGGAAGGTTCGCGAGCGACCACCACCGCCTCGTACTGCCGCTGCTGCGCGAGCATCGAGTGAAGCGCGGACCGATCCTGCTCGCGACGGGGGCGCTCGCGCTCCTCGGCGCGGGGCTGTGGCTCGGTCGAACCTCGTCGGCGACGGCCGAGACACCCGCGGTCTCGCAGCCCGCGCCGCGCCCTGCCGCGATCCCGCGCACGGTCACCACGGCCGCACCGACGCTCGCGCCGAAGCGGACCGAGCCCTCCCGCGCGCTCGCCGCGGATCTGACCGACGATGATCCGAAGATCCGCCGCGCCGCGATCAAGGAAGTCGCGCGCGATCCGAACTCCGATCCCGCGGCGCTGCTCGCGGCCTCGCGCGATCCGGACATCGAGGTCGGCATCCTCGCCACCGAGGGCCTCGCGAAGCTCCACGCCGCGGGTAACCTGCCGGCCGGAGAGCTGATCGCGCGCGCCGGCGATCACGCGCTGAACGAGCGCGTGCGCGTCGCCGCGATGAACGGCCTGGTCGGCGCACAGACGCCGGAGTCGGCCGCGTACCTCGCGGATCTCCTCGCGCGGGGAGATACGTTCGAGCGCCTCAACGCCGCGATCCTGATCGGCCACCAGGATCCGGAGATCGCGACTCCCGCCTTGATCCGCGCCCTGAGCGATGGCGAGCCGCGCGTGCGCGACAACGCACTGGAGTCGCTGCGCACCCGGTCGCGCGGCCGCGATTTCGGCACCGATGCAGGTGCCTGGACCGCCTGGTGGCAGTCCCGTCCGCGGTAGAGTCATCGTCATGAAGTGCCCGGGCTGCACGAGCGACATGGCAACGAGCATGGTCCACTCGATCGAGATCGATCGCTGCCCGGCGTGTGGCGGCATCGTGCTCGACAAGGGCGAGAACGAGCTGATCGACAGCCTCGGGCTCGCGCCTGTCATCGAGGGCGGCGTCACCGCGGCGCACGTGCACCGCACCACCACGGCGCGCTGCTACGTGTGCGAGCGCGACATGATGGCGCTCAAGGGCGCGGGCGACGTCGAGTACGACTGGTGCGATGGCTGCGAACGGCTGTTCTTCGATCGCGGCGAGCTCACGGCGTTCGACGCGTTCGTCGACGCGTGAACCGCATCCAGCGTGAGACGCCCGGCAGGAACGCTGGTGTCCGCGCGGCGTTCGTCTAGGATGGCGGCCCCATGGGCCGGGTCGACGAAGCTTCGTATGCCGCGATGATCGCGGGCTGCACGAAGTGCGACGGAAAGGCCTTCGAGGTCTCCAGCTATCTCAATCGCGAGATCGCGGTGATGCTCTCCGAGCCGAACCACGACGGCCGGTGGACGAGCGATCAGGCCACGTTCATCAGCGGCATCTACAAGGTGCGCTGCCTCGCGTGCGGCACCGAGCCGCTCTCGTCGACCGCGTGCCCGCGCTGCGATCGGCCCGAGGGCCTCGCGGAGGCGCTCGCGACCTCGTCGCACATGACGATTCCGCGGATGTGCCCCAAGTGCCGCATCACCGCGCTGACGGTGAACGCCTCCGCACCGGCCCGGCTCCGCACCGGCATCGGCCAGCCCACGGCGCCGTCGCCGATCGCGAGGTTCGGCGAGCCGGGCTTTCACGTCGTGAAGATCGCGTGCGATGCGTGCGACTGGACCAAGGCCTCCGACGGCTGCCCGGTCTGCGCCGGCCCTGCGACCTAGCCCACGTACGTGATCTGCCACTCGCGAACGTCGCCATCCACGGTGACGTCCACGACCTCGCCGGTGCGCTTGCCGAGCACGGCCTTGCCGATCGGCGACACGGGCGTGACCACCGAGAGATGGCCATCGCCACCGGGGCCGGTGAGCGTGACCCCGGCGCCGACGGGCGCGAGGAAGAACGTGCGGCCCTCGCCGGAGTCGGCGTCCTCGATCTCGACGATCGCGCCGACGCTGATCCTCGCGTGGACATCGAGCTTCGGCGGCTTGAACGCGGACAGCGAGTCGGCGTCGGCGAGCGCCTGCTTGGCGCGGCCCTGCGAGGCCTTGCCGAAGCTGTGAAGCTGGTGCGCGGCGCGCGCATCCTCGCGCTTCTCGTCGGGCGTGGCGCCGTCCTTGGCCTCGGCGGCGGCGGCATCGCGCGCCGAGAGGGCCGCGCGGGCGGATGCCTGGAGCTGGTTGATGAGCTGATCGACGAGGACGCGCTTGTCCATCTCCAAAGGATCGCGCCGCTGGGCCCGGCGAGCAAATTTACGGCGCTGCGACCGACGTGTGGTCGTGGATGATGCGCCAGCCCTCGGGGCGGCGCTCGAACACGAGCGAGAACACACCATGGCCGGGCGCCACGCTTTCGGTCAGGCTCCAGGTCCCGAGGACCACGGCGGCATCGGTGCCGATCGGGTCGATCTGGGTGATCGCGAACACGAGGTGGCCCATCGCCTTCGGATCGGTCGCGTACTTCGCCTGGTAGTGGTCGAACGCGTCCTGCCAGCCCTTGCGGACGTGACCGCCCGACGTGAACACGAGGTGGTCGGTCTTCGCGTAGCCGGCCATGAATGCGGCGAGGTCACCGCGGTTCCATGCGGCGGCCTGGGTCTGAATCACGTCGGTGACTGCGGAGGTATCCATCGCCGAGAAGCGTCGCACCGGCGGGGTGCTCGCGCACGCGACGAGCGCGAGGAACACCAGGAGACGCACCGGAGCGCTCACTTCAGATCGGCGAGAGCGAGAACACGACACGGACGCGGGCGCCGTCACCGGTGAGCGTCACGGTGGACTCCTTGCGCCAGCCGGTCTCGAACGGGTTCGAGACGGTCTCGTTGCCGAGGTCATCATCGGGGTTGAGGAAGTCATCGACGTCGCGGAGGTTCGCGCGCAGGCGGATGGTCTGGCCGGCCTTCGGAGCGACGTTGATCACCGCCTCGGCGATCGGCGTGCCGGCGCCGAACTGCTGGCCCTCGCGCACGCGGACGTAGTTGTCGGAGTTCTTGTTGAACATCATCGCCGAGCCGCCTGCCGAGCTCTCGATCCAGATCTGGCCGTAGAGCTCGAGGTCACTGCCGGCATCGCCGCCCGCGTCGTCAACCGCGATCGCGTTGAGCGTCACGCGCACCTTCTGGCTCACGCGCACGCAGTCCTTGACCTCGTAGTCCGTGGTGAACGACATCCGCGCCGGCGAGTTGTCCTTCAGGTAGTTCAGCTTGTACGCGATCGGCGCGCCCGGGGACTCGCGCGAGTAGTTACCGCCGGTCTTGATGAACGTGATCAGCGCCTCGTAGCTGTCGATGGTCTTGACCGCGGTGCCGGCGTCGCCACCGAGGATGAACGCGGTGATCTTCGACATCGAGATCATGTCCTTGTAGGTGACCGAGACGTCGCCCTTGACGTCGACGCCGCCGGAGTACGCGAACTCGAGGGCCGCGCCCATCTCCGTGGCCGAGTACTCGGACTCGAACGTGAACAGCACCATGCGACCGTAGGTGATCGACGAGACGTACGCCGGCGGCCGGCTCTCGTCCATCTTCTCCTGGACGTCGGCGAGCGACGTGTACGGCGCGAACAACGCGCTCGGGCTCGCCGGCGCATCGAGGTCT
>JBBRED010000405.1:0-7374 GCA_038203335.1 Haliangiales bacterium
GTCGTTGACGACCGGGCCGCCGGAGTTGCCGTTCTTGATCGACGCGTCGGTCTTGACAAGGACGGCCGGGTCGCCCTCGTCGGCAAGGACTACACGATGGGTGACGAGCTGCTGCTCGGCATCGAGAGCGTCATCAACGACAGCGGCATGTTCCGCCTGCTCCTCACGCCGAAGAACGATCCGATCTCGCACAAAGACCACTTCCATCTGGAAGTCGCGACCGACTTCACGGCTCCCACGTCGTGAAGCTCGTCGCCCTCTGCTGCGCGCTCGCTGCGTGTGGAGGGCCCGAGAGCTCGGACGTCGACGGCGGCGGCGATCGTCCCGACGCGCCACCCGGATGCCAGCGACCCGCGCTCGCCGCGCCGTGGCTGCGCGACCTCCTCACCACCGACATCGGGCAGCTCGCCGCCGCGCCGCGCGCGACCAACACGCAGCGGATGACCGCGCGCGCGTACCTGTCGGCGCAGCTGTCGTCGCTCGGCTGGACGCCGAAGGCGAACGACTACCCCGGCGGCTCGAACGTGTACGCCACGATTCCCGCGACGATGGGCGGCAACGGCAAGGAGATCATCGTCGGAGCGCACTTCGACAGCGTGACCGGCAGCCCCGGCGCGAACGACAACGCGAGCGGCAGCGTCGTGGTCCTCGCGATCGCGCGCTACCTCGCCGACGTGACGTGCCGTTCGGCGCCGGTCACGGTGGTGTTCTTCGATCAGGAGGAGGCCGGCCTGTTCGGCAGCCGGGCGTTCGCCATGCAGCGCATCCCGGCGAACGTCGCCGCGGTGCACACCATCGATCAGGTCGCGTGGGACAGCGACGGCGATCACCGGTTCGAGCTCGAGTCGCCGACCACCGCGCTCGCCGCCGAGTGGCGCGCGGCCGCGCAGGTCGTCGGTGTTCCGGTCACGGTGACCACCACCGAGGGCACCGACCACGAGTCGTTTCGCAACGCGGGCTTCGCGGCGATCGGGCTGACCGAGGAGTACGTCGGCGGTGATACCTCGCCGTTCCGTCATCAGCCCGGAGATACCGTCGCGACCGTGAACGTCGACTACCTCGAGCTCGCCGCGAAGCTGACCGCGCAGGTGATCATCGAGGAAGTGGCACCCTAGATCACCTAGATCCGGATCGGCCTGACGAGGCCGTCGTTGACGAGCACCATGTAGCGAACGCCATCGAGCGTGACCAGGCCCACCGGCGTCCCGCTGTAGCCACCGTACGGCTTCGCGCCGGCGGGGCGCACGTAGGTCCACGGCTGGGGCGTGCGGTCGCTGCTCGAGGTCCACGTGGTGATCAGCTCGAGGTCGGTGCCGACCACCTTCGTGAGCGACAGCGACTGCGGGTCGGGCGGCGGCGAGAACCCGGGGTTCTGCGCCCACGCCACGGTCTCGAGGCCCACGGGCTCGCCCTCGATCTCGTTCCACACGACGGTGGCGAACTGACCCTCGATGGCGATCCGCGTCTGGTCCGTGGTCTTCGGGTAGATCTCGAGCGCGTTCATCGCGTCGCGCGTCTCGAACGCCGGCTTGATGAACACGTGGTTCGCAGACGCGAGGCGGCGCGAGCGATCCGGACCCACGAGCGTCAGCTTGCGCGTGGTCGCGAATGCCGTGCCGGCCGCGATCTCGGTCCAGTCATACGAGTTGCGATCAGCCTTCCACGCGAGCTCCTCGGTCGACGCGACGTTCTTGTCGAGCAGAACGAACGTGCGCGCGTGATGGTGCGCGACGAGGAACATCGCCGGCGCGCGCGGGCCGTAGTCACCGCCGCACGCGTTCGCGACCGGCGTGGCGATCGAGGTGGACAGGGCGAGGGTGGCGACGAGGGCGGCAGCGATGCGCATCGGGGAGTCCTTTCGGGGGGCGAAAGGTCAACGGCGCGACGCCCCGACCGGCGCACGAAATCTCTCAACTACTCGAGATCACGGGACGAGCACGGCCCGGAACCGGACCTTGTTCTCCATCATCTTCGCGAACGCCTCCTCGGCCTGCTCGAGCTTGAAGGTCTCGGTCCGCGGCCGCACGCCGGTGAGCGCGCTGAACGCCATCGTGTCCTCCGAATCGATCGCGCTTCCGCTCGGCCAGCCGGCGATCGACTTGCCGCTGAGCAGACCCATCGCGTTGACCGCGAGCGGCTCGAACGGCGCCGCAACGATCAGGAGCTTGCCGCGCGACTTGAGACCATCCACGGTGCTCGAGATCGCGTCGCCGTTCGGCGCGGTGCCGAGCACGAGGTCGGCGCCGCCGAGGCGCTTGAGGCCGGCCGATGCGGTCTCGGCCTCGGTATCGATGTACTCGTGGGCGCCGAGCTCGCGGGCGAGCGCGGCCTTGTCGGCGCCGCGCGAGATCGCGACGGTCCGAAAGCCCATGCGCGCGGCGTACTGGATCGCGAGGTGGCCGAGACCACCGATGCCCTGCACCGCGACGGTCTGGCCGGGACGTGCGCCGCTGTTGCGCAGCGAGTTGAACGTGGTCACGCCCGCGCACAGCAGCGGTCCCGCGTCGACGGCCGACAGGCCTTCCGGGATCCGCGCGACAGATGCCGACGGCACCACGACGTACTCGGCGTAGCCGCCATCGTGGCTGATGCCCGTGATCTTGCCGTTCGGGCAGTTGATGAACAGGCCGCGCCGGCACGCATCGCACTCGAAGCAGTGTCCACCGTGCCAGCCCACGCCCACGCGGTCGCCGGTCTTCCACGCCGTGACCTCGTCGCCGACCGCATCGATGCGTCCCGCGATCTCGTGGCCCGGTACGCGCGGGAGCTTGATGCCGGGATAGGCGCCGGCCTTGACGAACAGGTCGCTGTGGCACACGCCGCACGCCTCGACCTTGATCCGGACCCAGCCGCGCGCGGGCGTGGGGATGTCTCGCTCGACGATCTCGAAGGCTCCATTGGGAGAGCTGACCTGGACGGCTTTCATGCCGTCACGGTGAGCGCTTCCGTCGCGCGGAACAAGCGGGAGTCACCTGCACGTTGGGCTAGGTGCGCCGATCGCCGGGCTCGTCCGTTGAGCTAGCGATGCGATTCCACGGACGCGAGCAGCCGCTCCACGCTCAGCTCGACGCGCGAGCGAACCAGATCGAACATCTCGTCGAGCTCCTCGGCGGGCGCGCCGATGGTCTCGGCGACGTGCTCGCGCGTGGCGCCGAACACGGTCTCGCGCGCGGCGGCGAGCCAGCGCACCACGGTGGCGCGATGCACGCCGTACATCTGTGCGAGCTGCTCGAGGGTCACGCCGCCGAGGAAGTGCAACCGCAGGAGGTTTCGATCGCGACGCGTGGCCGAGGCGACCGCGCGCGTGAAGCCGGCCATGAACGCCTCGCGGTACTGCGCCTTGATCAGCGACAGCTCGATGTTCGCCGTCGCGGCGAGCTCTCGGGCGGGCAGCTCCGCCTCCTTGGACTCGTGGCGGATCCGATCGATCGCCGTGCGCGTGGCGGTGACCTGGATCAACCCCTTGAGCCGACCACGCCCGGCGTACTCGATGATGCGCGCGGCCTTGCCATCGGCGAGGAGCAGCTTGTCGCGCACGGTGGAGCGCACGTCCTCCACGGTCGCGGCCGGAAGCTTCATCCCCGAGAGCGCGGTCGGGACGATCGAGAGGTAGTCGCGATCGAACACGACGAGCGCGGCGGTGGTCCCGGCTGCGCAGGCGAGGGCGAGGTACAGCTCGGCGGCGCCGGTGGCGGTGAGCGGTGGCGGATCCGCCTCGGCGAGCTTGGCCTCGAACGCGGCCACGAACGCATCACGCTCGACGGCGAACGCCGGCCACGCCGCCGCCGCGTCGGTGTAGAGGGCGGCGAGCGAGGACGAGGCGGGCGTGGTCACCACCGCGATGTTACCCTGGAGATCGCGTGACGTGCCTCGACGATGACCTCGTGCTCGGGCTGGTGGAAGGCCGGCTCGCGGCGGCAGTCCTCGCGGATGTCGACGAGCACCTCGATGGCTGCGAATCGTGCCGCGACGTGATCTCGCACGTGGCGCGCACGCAGGCGCCGGCGCGCGTGCTCGAGCGCGGGCACACGGTCGGTCGCTACGTCATCGGCGATCTGCTCGGAGCCGGCGCGATGGGGCGCGTGTACTCCGCGTGGGAGCCCGAGCTCGATCGACGGGTCGCCCTCAAGCTCCTCGTCGAGCCCGGGGCCGGTGCCCGCGAGCGGATCGCGCGCGAGGCGCAGGCGATGGCGAAGCTCGATCATCCCAACGTCGTTGGCGTGCACGAGGTCGGAACCTCGGAGGACGGCGTGTACGTCGCGATGGAGCTCGTCGACGGCGTGACCCTCCGCGCGTGGGCGGAGCCCGTGCGGCCGTGGCGCGAGGTGGTGCCGGTGCTGATCGAGATCGCGCGCGGGCTCGCGGCCGTGCACGCCGCCGGCGTCACGCATCGCGACATCAAGCCCGACAACATCATCATCGGCGCCGATGGCCGCGCGCGACTCGGAGACTTCGGGCTCGCGCGCTCGGGGAGCAGCGCGCCGACGGCCACGGCGGAGCCCACGCTCGCGCTCGGCACTCCGGCGTCGGCGATCGCCGGCACGCCGGCGTACATGGCACCCGAGGTGCTGCGCGGTGCGGCCGCGGATCCCGGGAGCGATCAATTCAGCTTCGGCGTGCTCGCATACGAGGTGCTCGCCGGCACGCGCCCGTTCGGTGGCACCACCTGGGCCGCGCTGCTCGCCGCGATGGAGGACACCACCGTGCCGGGAGTGCGCGGTGCACCCGCGTGGCTCGACGACGCGCTCCAGCGCTCTCTCGCCGTGCACCCGACGGATCGCTTTCCGAGCATGGCCGCGCTCGCCGAGCATCTCGCGGCGCGAGCGAACCGGCGCCGGCCCACCACCTGGCTCGTCGGTGCTGCGGCCGCGGCGGCGATCGCGAGCGGCGTGACCTGGTTCGCGGTGCGACGAGAGCCCGCGGCCGCGAGCTGCGATGTCGGCGGCGCGGAGCTCGCGACCGTGTGGAGCGCCGAGACGCGGACCGCACTCGCTCCGCTCGGAGCCACGGCGATCGCGAGCCTCGATCGCTGGGCGAGCCAGTGGACGGTGGAGCGTGACGCCGCCTGCCGCGCGGCGATCACCGCGCCCACCCCGGCGCGCGATCGCTGCCTCGATCAGCGCAAGGCGGAGCTATCCGCGCTGGTCGGCCGGCTGCGCACGAACACCGGCCTTGGCGATCGTGTCGTCGATGCCCTCGCGTCGCTCGCGCCGCCCGCGGAGTGCCGCGCGATCCTGCCGGGCGCCGCTGATCCGCTCCCGCTCGATCCCGCACGGGCCACCGCCGCACGGCGGATCCAGGACGAGCTCCCCGCGGCACGCGCGGCGATCGCGCTCGGCGATGCGCGGCCCGTCCTCGCCACCACCGTCGAGCTCGTGCAACGCGCGCGGGATACGGGTCACGAGCCCACGCTTGCCGAGGCGCTGATCGTGCGGGCCGAGGCGCTGCGCGCGACGAGCGACCTGCACGCCGCCTCGACCGCCGCGGTCGATGCGGTCGCCGCTGCCGAGCGAGGCCACGATGATCTGCTCGCCGCGCGCGCGTGGGTCGTGCGGGTGGCGGCCGCCGGCGATCGCCGCGATCTCGCCGCCGCGCAGGACGCGGGTGCGATCGCCGCCGCCGCCGTCGAGCGCGCGGGCTCACCGCCGCACCTCGCCGCGATCGTGCTCCGCCAGCGCGGCCTCATCGCCTACAACCGCGGCCTGTTCGACGAGGCCCGCACGCTCCTCACGCAGGCGCGCGCGGACTTCGTCGCCCTCTCCGGCGCGAGCTCGATCGACGTGGCGACCACCGAGTCCGCGCTCGGCTCGGTCGCGCGTGCGGCCGGCGATCTCGATGCCGCCGAGGCGTGGCATCGCGGCGCGTACGCGATCGATCACTCGCTGCGCGCACCGCAGCATCCCGACCTCGCACGCGACCTCCACAACATCGCCGGCGTGCTTCGCCTGCGCGGAGAGCTCGACGAGGCCGCCACGACCTACCGCCAGGCGCTCGCGATCGAGGAGGCCACACGCGGACCGAACAGCGTCGAGGTGGGCCTGACGCGCAACTCGCTCGGCCTCGTTCACATGGCGCGGAAGGACTGGGAGCACGCGCGCCAGGAGCTCACGCAGGCGCGCGACATCCTCACCGCCGCCGGCCACGGCGATCGAGCGTTCGCGCACCACAACCTCGGCCTCGTCGAGGCGAACCTCGGCGATCAACGCCTCGCGCTCACGCACTACGAGCGCGCCGCCGCCGCGTACCACGAGACCATCGGCGACGACACCGGACCCGCGATCCGCCTGATGCTCGACCGCGGTCGCGCGCTGCTCGCCGTCGACGACTCGGATCGCGCCGGCACCGTGATGGTGGCAAAGGCGCGCGCCGCCGCCGCCTCGATCCCGATCACATGGATCGTGACCGAGGCCGATGCACTGCTGCTGCGCAACGTCCGCGAGATCAAGCGCCCGGAGAACCGGCCGGTGGCCGTCGAGGTCGCGGTCGAGCCGCCGATCGCCGGGACCACGAAGCCGACCCCGCCGGCCGCGGCCGCCAAGGCCGTGGATCCGCCGCCGCCCCAGCCAAAACGCGACGTTGGCGTCTACGGCTCGACCCAGAGCTGGTAGCCGGCGATTTCTCTGCGCCGGTCGACGGGCGGCCCCGTTGACCAGTATGCGCAACCTGACCCGGCGAACGTTTCTCGGCTTCGGCTCGACCTTGCTCCTCGCGGCCTGCAGCGGCCGCGCCTCCTCCGCCCCGCGCGATGCGCTCGCGCCCACGCCGCACATCTCCGACGAGGATGACCTCCCGCCCGTGCCGGCCGCCGCGTGCGCCGCCGATCCCACGGCGAAGAACATCGAGGGCCCGTTCTACAAGAAGGGCGCGCCGCACCGCTCGGTGCTCGCGGATCCGAAGGACGCGGGCGAGCGGCTGATGCTGACGGGCACGCTGCGCTCCACCGCGTGCGAGCCGATCAGCGGCGCGACCATCGACGTGTGGCAGGCGAACGCCGCCGGCGAGTACGACCTCGACGGCTTCCGGTTCCGCGGCGCGCTGACCACCGATGCAAAGGGCCGCTACGACCTGCGCACGATCATCCCCGGGCGCTACCTGAACGGAGACCGCTACCGCCCGGCGCACATCCACATCAAGATCAAGGCGAAGGGCTTCGCGGTGCTCACGACGCAGCTCTACTTCGAAGGAGATCCGTACAACGATGGAGACCCGTTCATCGACGCCTCTCTGATCATGAAGCACACGATCGAGAACGACATCCACCGCGCGCGCTTCGACCTCGTCCTAGCGGCGTAGCGGGCCGGTGCCGTCGCGCGGCACGCGATGCGCGATGGTCTGCATGATCATGAACGTGCGCGCGAGGCCGGGGGACAGCGC
>JBBRED010000406.1:0-7367 GCA_038203335.1 Haliangiales bacterium
GGACGAGCCGGATCCGCCGCGGTGCACCGTCGCGGTAGCCGCTCTCGGCGGTGGCGCTGGGATCCGCCTCGATGATCGCCATGCCCTGTACGCGGATCTTGTCGCCGGGAACGATGCGCAGCTCGTCGAAACCGGCGTACCGGATCAGCTCCGCGGATTGCCCGCGCTCGAGGAGGAACGTGCGCTCGCGATCGATCCGCCGGGGAATGCACGGGATCCGCGGCATCTCGACCTCGGCCTGCTCCGCCTCCACACGCACCGCGCCCTCGGCCGTCTCGAGATCGAACGGGACCAGCTTCTGCTCGACGACCGTTGCCTCGAGATCGCGTGCGTTGCGCACCGCCTTCTCGGCGTAGACGCGCCCCACCGACTCGTAGAGCACGCACGGCTTGCCGCTCAGCGGCGCCTCGAGCAGCTCGCCGATCGCGCGAACCACACCGGTCAAGGTCACGATCTCGTGATCCGCGATCGTCGTGAGCTTCGCCGCATCGAGTCGCTTGCGCGCACGGGCGCGCGGTCCCCACAGCGCGTTGCTGATCGCGCCACCGGCGGCGACGATCATCGTCGCGAAGATGATGATCGCCTTCACGCTCATCATGGCGGATCGCTCCCGATCAAGAGCGGCAGCGCTCGCGAGCCCACGCACCGAAACCACTGCTCGATCTCGTCGCGAACGCCGTGCTCGCCAGCGCCGTGCGGATCTGCTTCTCGTCGGCCGACGCCGGCAACCGCGATCCGATCGCGATGGGTACCCACCTCGACAAGTCGGTGCTCGAACGGCCAACCGCATAGCGGAGCCTCGAGCGAGCCCTGTTCGACCAGTCTCACGGTGCCCCGAGGAACGCGCGCACGCGTGAAAACAAGCGGTCCTGGAACGCCACGGGTACAGTCTAGCTGATGAGAGCTGCTCCGCTGATCGCAGTGCTCGCGGGTTGTACGACGCTCGGTCCGATGCCAACGACCACCGGCATCTCGGCGATCCCTGCGGGCCGCCCGGGTGGCGAGATCGCCGCCAGCATCATGCCGATCTTCCGGCTCAGCGACGGAGCGAGCGGCAACGACGCCGACGGCAACGCGAACCCGCAGCTCGGGGCGCTGTTCGATCCCGACCACCTGCTCGGCGTGCCGGGCCTGTTCGTCGCCGGGCGCCTGTGGGGCGAGCACGGTGACAACGGCCTCGAGCCACAGCTCGGCTACCGCCATCAGCTCGACGACCGGTTATCGATCCTCGGCGTCGGCTACGGCACGAAGATGAGCGATGACGAGAACGGCGCGAGCTACAAGGTCACCCGCGTCGGGATCGAGGGCGCGCTCGACGCGAAGCTCCTGGATCTCGCGAGCTGGTCGTCGCTGCACCTGCAGGGCGCCGTACAGGCGACGTACATCAAGTCGAGCGGCAGCTACTGCGTCGACGAGGCGACCGGCAACGCGCGCGATTGTAGCCAGGACACGCCGGTCCCCATGGTCGACGGCAAGCTCTCCGGTGTGTTCCCGGCGGGGACCGTGACGCTCGGGCTCGATCTCGGGCGGCGGGTGAAGGGCGCGTTCCACGTCGCGCGGCTCGCCGGCATGTTCTCGACCGGCTGGATGCCGCGGATCAAGAACGGCGTCCAGGACCGCGGCGAGGTCTACATCACGGGCGGCGTCTCGCTCACGATCGGGTTCGGCGCCGCCGAGTAACTGCTACGCTGCGGTCGGTGAGCCTCGCGGAGCGACGGTGGCTGCGGTTGTTCACGCTGTGCGCGTTGTACGTTGCGCAGGGTATTCCGTGGGGGTTCACGGCGATCACGATCCCCACGTACCTCGCCAACAAGGGCATGGATGCGGGCGCGGTCGGTGCGGCGCTCGCGATGACGACGCTTCCGTACGCGTTCAAGTGGGTGTGGGGGCCGATCATCGATGCGTTCACCATCCCGCGGTTCGGTCGCCGGCGGCCGTGGATCATCGTCGCGCAGGCGCTGATGGCGCTGACCATCCTGGCGATGGTCCTGATCCCGGACCTCACGATCGAGGTGAAGATCCTCGCGTGGATGATCCTGATCCACACCGTGTTCAACGCGCTGCAGGACGTGGCGGTCGACGCGCTCGCCGTGGATCTGCTCGACGACAGCGAGCGCGGTCGCGCGAATGGCTTCATGTACGCGTCGAAGTACTTCGGCGGCGTGATCGGCGGAGGCGGGATGTCGTGGTTGATCGCGCGCGCGAATCTGCAGACAGCGCTGATCTTCCAGACCGTGGTGCTGCTCGCGATCATGCTCGTGCCGCTGCTCGTGCGCGAGACGGACCGCCCCCTCGAGGCGCGGCCGCGGGTGCGCGAGGTCGTGCGCGGCTTGATCGAAGTGTTCTCGGTGCGCTCGGCGCTGGTGATGGCGCTGCTGATGCTGACGATCAACATCTGCCTCGGCGTGCTGACCACGAACAGCTTCGTGCTGTACACGCAGCAGCTCGGCTGGAGCCCGGAGAAGTACGCGGGTCTCGTTGGAGCCCTCGGCCTCGTCGCGGGCATGGGGGGCTCGGTGATCGCAGGGCTGCTCGCAGACATCGTCGGGCGCAAGCGGCTCGCGGCGATGTCCTCGATCGGGATGGCCGCCGGCTGGCTCGTGTTCGGCAAGATGACCAGCTACTGGCACTCCGACGCGTTCATCTACCCGCTCGCGATCTACGAGGTGCTGTGCACGTCGATGATGACCGTGTCGCTGTTCGCGCTGTGCATGGACGTGTCGTGGCCGAAGATCGGCGCGTCGCAGTTCGCCGCGTACATGGCGTTCGCGAACTTCTCCACCACCGTCGGCGCCCGGCTCGCCGGGAAGCTCGGCGAGCATCTCGATTTCGCGTCGTGCTACGTCGCGGCGGCGGTGGTGCAGGTGCTGGTGACCGGCTGGTTGCTCGCGCTGGACCCGAGACAGACCGCGCGCGAGATGCCACTTCCCGAAGGAGCGCCGCTCCCGCGCCGCGGCGTGATCGCGGTGATCGCTCTCGGGGCCACCCTGTTCGGCCTCGGGATCTACGTGATCAAGCCGATCGTGTTCTAGCTACTCGACGAACCGCACGGCCTCTTGCACCACGCTGGGCGCAGGAAGCTGCGCATCGCGAAACGCGCGGCCCATCGCATCGAGGCTGCCGTAGCCCACGGCCTTCGCCACGTCGCTCGGGGTTCCGCCCGGTGCGGAGAGCAGCAGCACCGCGGCGCGCAGGCGGAGCACGCGCATCGCGTCGCGGAAGCCGGCGCCGAACAGACCGAACGTGCGCGTCAGATCGCCGAGGTCACGACCGAGCTGGCGCAGCGAGAGCTTCGCGACGATCGCGATCTGCTTGAGCGAGGCGCTCGTGGCGAGGTCCTCGTACAGCGGGCGCAGCACCTGCCAGAGGCGCACGAACCGCTCGGGCTCCTCGGCGACCACGCTCGAGGTGAGATCGCTCGAGAGGACGTTCGCCTCGCCGAGCCGCACGATCAGCTGGTGCAACGCGTGATCGCTCGGTGCTTCCTGCAGCGCGGCGTACGACTCCCACACCCCGGTGGGGAGCTGGATCTGGCCGTGGCGAAGCCCCACGGGCAGCCGCAGCGACGATGCGGGCACCCGGAGCTCGACGATCGTCGCCGGAGCTCCCGCGGAACGGAACGTGGTCGAGCCCGGCATCATGCGATCGAACTCGGTCTCGGCGAGGACGTAGGCCTGCGCGCCGGTGGTCACCGGACCGCGATCGACCGAGAACGAGCCGGTGAGCTGCGCGAACAGGTGAACGAACGCGCTCGCCTTCTTCGCGGGCGGTGCGTAGGTGGAGTCGTAGAGCAGGCGATCGCGGACCACGAGGTGCGCGCGGAACCGGCGCTCGAGGAAGATCGTGGTCTTCAGCGTGCTCTGACCGAACGGGCGCGTGCTGGTGGCGGAGAGCATTACTTGCACTCCAGCACGGCGGTGCACGCCTGTTGCTTGTGGACGCAGTCGATGTGGCGCTTCACCTTGGCGCCATTATCCGCGACATCGTTCTCGAGTGCGGCGCATGCGGCGACGCATTCTTTCTCGTCGAACGGCATCTTGCTGGCGGTGGTGTCCACGCACTCCGCCTCGCGCTTGCAGACCTCCTTGCAGACGGCGCTGCGCGGCTCGGTACAACCGACCGCCGCGATCGTGAGGAGGAGGACGAGGCGCACGTGCGCCGATACTAGCGACCTCGTTAGTCGATGTCTTCCGCGGTCCGCAGGATCTCGGGGATGAAGTCGTACCGGAGCTTGATCAGGCTCTCGTGGTTGCCGAACACGAGGAACGGGTTGTTCGCGTCGCTGTAGGTCGGCACCTTGCCGGTGATGTCCTCGTCCTCGATCGAGAGCACGCAGGTCTTGCCGGCCTTGCGCGCCATCGCACAGTCATCCGTCGCCATGGTCTGGACGTCGGTGGCCTTGGCAGGCTGGGCGAACGCGGTGGCAGAGAGACCGAGGAGAAGCGTGGCGGCGAGCAGGGTGCGCATGCCATCGAGACACGGGGCGGTGGCACCGGTTGCAGCGCCGGGTCAATCCTCCCGGCGTTCCGCGAGCTTGCGGCGCTCGGTGCGCCACTGCGCGAAGTGTCGTTCGATGACCTCGCGCTGGCCGCGCGCGTGGACGAGCTTGCCGCGGGCGGTCTCGACCTCGGCGAGCTGACCGCGGTGAACGGCAGTGGCGCGGAGCTGCGCGTCGAGCGCCTGGTCGAGGTCCTTGCGGAGCCGGGCGACAAACTGGTCGGCACGCACGATCGCCGCGGCAATGCCCCGTGCCGCGCGCGCGGTGATCGCGGCGGCGAGGGCGGTACGAGCGCGCTGGACGCGGTCGCTGGCAACCGCGAGCGCGGTGGCGGTGGCGCTCGCGTCACCGACGGCGCCGGCGAGCTCGCCCTTCCGGGTGCGCTCGTCGCGCGTACGTGCATCTCGCACGGGCTTCAGCCGGTAGCCGTCCGCTTCGCCCACGGTCCCGCAATGTTACACTGCGCCCGTCATGGTCGACGCCGGGGGCGCACCGATCGATCGCTACGTCGTCCTGGAGCACCTCTCCGAGGGCGGGATGGGTGCGATCTACGTCGGCAAGAAGCTCGGCGCCGGTGGGTTCGAGATGGAGGTGGTGCTGAAGCAGCTCCTCCCCGAGTTCACCCAGCAGGAGGAGTTCATCGACCTGTTCCTCCGCGAGGCGAAGCTGTCGGCGACCCTCGACCACGCGAACATCGTCCACACGATCGATCTCGTGACCGCGGGTGGCGAGTACTTCATCGTGATGGAGTACCTGCCCGGCGGCGATCTACGCACGCTGATCAAGCGGGCGAAGCGACGCGGCAAGCGGTTCTCTGCAGCGGCGGCGATCCGGATCTGCCGCGAGACGCTCTCGGCGCTCGCGTACGCGCACGTCAAGCGCGACTTCGACGGTCAACCGTTGAAGCTCATCCATCGCGATGTGTCGCCGTCGAACATCCTCGTTTCGTACACCGGCGAGGTGAAGCTGACCGACTTCGGTATCGCGAAGGCGTCGACGCACAACTCGCTGTTCTACAAGGTGAAGGGAAAGATCGGCTACATGTCGCCCGAGCAGGCGAGGAGCGAGCCGCTCGATCACCGCAGCGATCTGTACTCGCTCGCCGTGTGCATGTTCGAGGTGCTCACGGGCGAGCGGCTGTTCGTCCACGCGGGCCTGACCACGAGCGCCGAGGAGATCTACTCGCAGCCGGTGCCGGTGATCTCGAAGAAGGTCCCGGGGATCCCACCGGATCTCGACGCGATCATGAAGAAGGCGCTGTCGATCTCCGCCGACGAGCGGTTCCAGACCGCCGGCGAGTTCAACGAGGCGCTGTCCCGGCTCGCGCATCGTCATGGGCTGTTGATCGCGGCCCCCGAGCTCGCGCGCGAGCTACTCGATACGTGCGGGCCGATCGATCAGTGGCGCGACGACGACGGCGACGACGACCTCGGGTACGCCGAAGGCAAGCGTGCCGGCACCGAGGTCTACGACGCGAGCGACGACGAGGACGAGGAGGCGGACGAGGAGGATCTCGGGATGGGCCCGGTCTCGATCCACTCGATCGCGCTCGCGCGGACCAAGAGCGTCGACCGGCAGTCGCGGCCGAAGACCGAGGTCGGCAAGTTCGCCGGTGTCGAGCTGACCTCGATCATCAACATGATGGATCTCGAGAGCTCGGAGGGCGCGAAGCCGCTCGTCGATCTCAACGTGGGCCCGCGGCTGGATTCGGGGCCGCGCGGGTTCGATTCCGGCCTGCCAACCCCGCCCGGTGGCGACGCGCCGCACGACCCGATGGAGAGCATCTCCACCGCGCCGCGGCGTGCACCGCAGCTGTCTCAGCAGCCGCCGGTCGGGATGCGGATCGCCGCGACGCCGGGCGGCTCGTCCCGCCAGTCGACCCGGGGCCGCCGTGGCGCCAAGTCGAAGATGCCGTGGGTGATCGTCATCCTGGTCCTGCTCGCGGCCGGAATCGCGGCGGCGGTGGTGGCGATGTCAGGGCCCGATGTGGGCATGAAGCAGTCAGACAAGTCAGATAAGCCGGAGAATCCTCAGAAGAAGTAAGCCGGGCGCGTATTTACACGGGCCGTAACGAGGGATTACGATGGCGTGGCCGGGAGAAGATGTCGAAGGATCGCTCCAACGTCACGGCGTTGCTCGACGACGCGCCGTCCTACTCACGGCAGACGCAGGGCGGCATTTTCATCGTCATCAAGGGCCCGGATCGCGGCGAAGCGGTCCGCCTGACGAATCCCCGTGAACCGGTTTCGTTCGGCTCCGGGCCGCAATGCAGCCTCGTGCTCACCGACAAGACGGTCTCGCGCAAGCACGTCGAGGCGCAGCTGATCGGCGATGAAGTGATGATGATCGACTGCGGGTCGACCAACGGCACGTTCATCCAGGGCTCGCGGTTCGAGCGCATCTCGATCGGCTTTGGCGCCGAGATCAAGCTCGGGCGCACCGTCATCAAGTTCCTGCCCGACGAGGAGATCGTCGATCCGGAGCCGAGCGCGCAGACCGCGTTCGGCACGATCGTCGGTGGCGACACCAAGATGCGCCAGATGTTCACGCTGCTCGAGGAGGTCGGAGCGACCACCGCGACAGTGCTGATCGAGGGCGAGACCGGCACCGGCAAGGAGCTGATCGCCGAGGAGCTGCACAACCACTCGCCGCGCCGCGATGGGCCGTTCGTGGTGTTCGACTGTGGCTCGGTGCCGCGCGAGCTGATCGAATCGATGCTGTTCGGCCACGTGAAGGGCAGCTTCACCGGCGCGATCACCGACCGGCGTGGCGCGTTCGCCGAGGCGCACGGCGGCACGATCTTCCTCGACGAGATCGGCGAGATGGCGCTCGACCTGCAGCCGTCGCTGCTGCGCGTGCTCGACAAGCG
>JBBRED010000407.1:0-7341 GCA_038203335.1 Haliangiales bacterium
GGAGCGCGCGATGCCGCGGACCAGCACGTCGGAGATCTTGATGAAGTGAGGGCGCAGCGACATCACGGTCTCGAGGTTCGAGTGCCGCGTGCCGACGTCGTCGATCGCCACGCCGAAGCCCATCGCCGTGTAGGCGGCGAGCGCGCGCTTGAACGACGCGAAGTTCTCGATCGCGAGCCGCTCGGTGATCTCGAACACGATGTTCGCGGGCGTCAGGCCGGCGGCGCTGAGGAGATTTCCAACCTCGACCTCGATGAACGCCGCGTCGTAGAACGACATCGGCAGGAGGTTCACGAACAGCCGGTGCACCGGCTCGAGGGTCTTCGCGTTGCGCAGCGCGCCGCGGAAGCACGCGCGGTCGAGCTCGACGGTGAGATCCACCTCGTCGGCGATCGCGAACAGCGTCGCGGGCGACTCGAGCGCCGAGCCGCGCGGACCGCGGGTCAGCGCTTCGTAGGCGAAGATGTCGCCGGTGCCGAGGTCGACGATCGGCTGGTACACCGTCGAGAGCCCCTCGCCGAGGATGATGTCCTGCAGGGTCGAGCGATCGCGGTGCGCCTTGCGCTCGCGCAGGTTGCGCGTGTTGTCGGTGGCCTCCGCGATCAGGCGCGCGGTCAGGCGCTCCGGGCGCAGCAGCGAGTTCCCGAGCACGCGCGCGGAGCCCACGGTGATCCGCGGCTGCTCGCGCAGCACGTCCCTGACCATCGGCGCGAGGGCCTCCTCGACGGCGCGCTCCACACTGGTCGCGAGCGCCTCGAGGTCGACCTTCGCACCGTTGCGCGGTCCGAGGATGACCATGTAGCCATCGCCGTCGCCGGAGCGGCAGACCAGATCGCTCGGATCGAGCACGGCGCCGCGCAGGCGGTCGAGCACGGCGGCGGCGTGATCGTAGATCTCGCCGTGATGCTGCACGCCGAGATCGAGCTCGACCTTGTGCAGGCGCGAGAGATCCACCATCAGGCACGACAGCGCGCGCTCGCGGAGGAGGATCGCGGTGACCTCGTGCATGCGCTCCTGGTAGGAGCGGAAGCGATCCACCTCGACCGGCTTGAACGACGCCGTCGACGTGCGCGACAGGTTCGGGGTCTCGCCGGAGAAGAACTGCACGCTGCCGGGGCCACCGCGCTTCGCGCCGCGCAGGGCGGCCTCGGCGGCGGTCAGCAGGCCTTCCGGATCCGCCGCGTCGTCGGGCAGCGAGGCGACGCCGATCGACATCGACAGCTTGCGACCGCCCGGCATCTCCGCCGCCGCCACCGCATCGCGCAGACGACCGGCCTTGGTCAGCGCGCCGGCCTTCGCGGTCTCGGGCAGCAGCAGCACGAACTCCTCGCCGGAGTAGCGCGCGACCACATCGGACGTGCGCACGCGATCCGGAGAGTCGTCCTCCTGGAGCACGATCGCGAGCTTGCGCAGGATCTCGTCGCCGACCTGATAACCGAGGTCGTAGTTGACGCTCGCGAAGCCATCGATGTCGGCCACCAGCAACGACATCGGCTGGCCGTAGCGCAGCGCGCGCGCGACCTCCTCGCGCAGGCGCTCCTGAAAAGCGCGGTGCGAGTACAGACCGGTGAGCGGGTCGCGCAAGGTCAGCGCGTCGAGCTGGTTCGACATCTGCGCGAGCTGCTCGGTGGCCGCGTTGATCTCGTTGCCGCGCGACTCGAGCTGCGCTTCGAGCTGCGTCTCGTGCTCGCGCAGGCTCTGGTTCGCGAGGCGGAGCTCGTTGATCAGGCGATTGTTGTCGCGCTCGAGCCGATACGTGTGGAGGAGTTGATCCACGACCTGCAGCAGGTCCTGCAGCTTCCACGGCTTCGTGATCACGTAGTGCAGGTGCCCGGCGTTGATCGCCGTGATCAGATCGTCGGACTCCGGGAAGCCGGTGACCACCGCGCGGCGACAGTGCGGGCGAATCTGCGCGATGCGCGCGAGCAGCTCGGGACCGGCGAGGCCCGGCATGCGGAGATCGGCGAGCACGCACGCGACATCGGGGTTCGCCTGCACGAGCTCGAGCGCTTCGAGCCCGCTCGACGCGAGCAGCACCGTGCACCGCGCGCGTAGCACGCGGCCGAGCGCATTCAAGTTGGTGCGATCGTCATCAACACAGATGACGATCGGTTTGCCGGCCTCCTCCGAGACCGGCTGTTCCAGATCGGAAACAGCCAATGTGGACCCAGTATCGACCCATGGATGGGCGCTGTGAAGAGGATCGCGAGGGCGGCTACGCGGGGCAGACCTGCCTACATGTCGAATTTCCGCACCATCACGACGCACCCGACCATGCCCACAGGAATGAGCAGCCACCACAGCCACGAGATCGTCGGATGGGCGATCGGCAGGGACCAGCGCGGCTGGGTGGCCCGGATCACCACGGGGGCCTCACCGTCGAGCCGGACGATCGCTTCGTGCCGCGGATCCACGGCGAAGAACGGCGAGAGATCGAGGTCCAGATCGTCGCCGATCTCCCCGCACGCCAGGGTCCAGGTGACCGCCACGAACCGCCCGTCGAGGTCAGGTGTGGCGCGCTCGGCGCCGGGCGTACAGCCGCCGACGATCACCCAGTCGCGGGTGTAGCGTGCTGCGGCAGGGGTGGCCGCGGCGATGGCCGTCGGCCGTGCCTCGGGCGCGAGGCCGAGTGGCTCGGTGAGATCGCTCGGCGCCACGGTGAGCTTCGCGGCGATCGCGTCGCCGTCGACGACGAGGTCGAGATACTTGATCGAGCTCTGATGCAGGACGACGAGGCTAGCGAACACGCTTGCCCCGGATCCAGAGCGTCGTCATCGCGCTCAGTACGAGCACACGTACGCATAGGCTCCCGCGCCGAGCGGCGGGGGTGCGCACGGCCGATCGTCCCACACGCCCGCGAGCAAGCCCTGCGCGACGATGCAGTCTTCCTCGTACCCGCCACCGTTGCCGTTGTTCGGCTCGCCGGTGCGCCAGTTCGTGTAGGTGACCGCGGTGCCATCGGGCCACACGAACGCGCCCTCGGTGGCCGTGTCGGTGCCGCCGAGGAACGCGGAGGGCGTGGCGGAGATCAGGGATGCGACGATCGCGTTCGTCGCGGCGGTCTTCACGGTCGCGAGGTGTCCGCCGATCGTCACGCAGTCGATCTCCGCGTCCGCGCGCGTCTTCGGGCCCGGAAACAGCACGAAGCACTGACCGCCCGGCTCCTGCATCGCACCGGTGCCACCCATGCACGGCTTCGCGTCGATCGGCGCGTTCACCGCGGCGTCGATCGATGTGTGTGCATCGGGCAGAGCGGCCTGCTTGTCGCCCTCGTTCAGCTCGGCGCCGCATCCAGCGGCGACCACGATTGCGACGACGAATCGCGCGTTAGTTTCGCACACTCGCACCTCACCATGGTGCCTGAGATCTTCGCGGAGGGCACGTGCTAGGTTGCGCCGACATGAGTCGTCAGCAGCCTCTCGTCCTCATCATGGCGGCGGGTATGGGTACGCGGATGAAGAGTGACATCCCCAAGGTGTTACATCGAGTTGCGGGCCGTCCCCTGCTCCACTGGGTCGTGACATCGGCGCGCACTGCCGGCGCCGGCCGCGTGGTCGCGATCCTCGGTCACAAGCACGAGCAGGTGAAGGCCGCGCTCGATGCCAGCTTCGGTGCCGGATCCGTGGAGGTCGCGCTCCAGACCGAGCAGCGCGGCACGGGTCACGCCGTGCAGTGCGCGCTCCCCGCGATCGCGAACGAGCCCGATGACCGCATCGTCATCATCCTCACCGGCGATGCGCCGCTGATCGCGAGCGAGCGGATCGCGGAGCTCACGAAGGCCTGCGTGGAATCGCCGGCCGGCATGGCGCTCCTGTCCACCGTGCCGCCGCGGCCGATGCCATACGGCCGGCTCGTGCGCGACGCGGCCGGCGTGCTCGAGAAGATCGTCGAGCACTCCGATGCCACCGACGAGCAGCGCACGATCGCCGATACCAACGCCGGGTTCTACGCGATCCAGCTCGGCCACCTCCGCAAGGACCTGGCCACGCTGACCGCCGAGAACGCGAAGGGCGAGCTGTACCTGACCGATCTCGTCGCGCACGCCGCGACGCGCGGTGGTGCCACCGCGATCGACGCGCCGTTCACAGAGGTCGCCGGCATCAACGACCGGGTGGATCTCTCCGCCGTCGAGGTCGAAGCCCGCCGCCGGATCAACGAGGCGTGGATGCGTTCGGGCGTGACCATGATCGACCCGGCCAGCACGTTCATCGATGCCGACGTCGGGCCGATCGGCAAGGACGTGTGGATCGCGGCGAACGTCGCGCTGCGCGGCAAGACCTCGATCGGCGATGGCGTGCGGATCGATCACGGCTGCGTGATCACCGACGTCTCGGTCGCCTCCGAGACGAACATCAAGCCGTACTCCGTGGTGACCGAGACCACCGTCGGCGCGCGCGTGCAGATGGGTCCGTTCACGCACTGCCGCCCGGGCTCGCGGATCGACGAGGATGTTCACCTCGGTAACTTCGTCGAGACCAAGAAGACTCACATGATGGCGGGCTCGAAGGCGAACCACCTCGCGTACCTCGGCGACGCATCGGTCGGCCAGAAGTCGAACATCGGCGCCGGGGTGATCACCTGCAACTACGACGGCGTCGGCAAGTTCAAGACCACGATCGAGGCGGGCGCGTTCATCGGCTCGGACTCGCAGCTCGTCGCGCCAGTCACCGTGGGTCGCGACGCCTACGTCGGCGCGGGCACCACCGTGACGAAGGACGTGCCTCGCGGCTCGCTCGCGATCACGCGCGTGAAGCAGGTCAACGTCGAAGGCTGGGCGGATCGGTTCCGGGAGGCGCAGGAGAAGAAGCGCCAGGGAAAGAAGCCCGAGGAACAATAGGCGTCGCGATGCGCCGCGCGCTGATCGCGCTCGCCGTGCTCGCCGCCTGCAAGGGCAAGCGCGATGTCGACACCGAGACTCGGCCCGTGGAGCCCGCCCCCGTGGCGCGCGATGGTGGCGTCCCCGATGCTCCGACGAGTGGCTGGGCCGGGCTCGCCGAGCTCCCGCTGGTGCATCCCGTCCGCGAGGTGGTGCTGCCGTCGCGGACGGATCAACCGCGGTTCGACGTGGTCGGCCCGGTGATCGTCGGCGATCTCGCGGTCGTCGGCTCGTCGCAGCTCGGGTTCGCCGGCGTCGATTGGCGGCGCGGCGCGGTGGCGTGGACCAAGCCCACCGGCAGCCGGATCGCACCACCCGTGATCCATGGCGACGACGTGCTGCTGATCGGCGACTGCCTCGGCGCACCGGCGATCCCCGACGCGGAGCAGCTGCTCGGCTGCCTACGCACCGTCACGCCGCTCGGGGCGGACCAGGCGTACATCGCGATCCACGGCAAGGCCGCGCTCGTCGAGGAGTTCTCGCACTCGGCCGGCGAACAACAGACCTGGGTCGCCGGCGATCACGTGCGCTGGCGCCGCGGCGACCTCGCGATCGCGATCGATGTGATGTCGGGCATCGCCACGCCGGCGCCGATCGCCCCCCCGCTCCTCGGCGTCACCTACAACGGCCACCACTGGGACATCGAGGAGGTCGACGGCAAGGTGATCGCGCACGGCAAGGACAAGCCGTGGGAGACCGAGCACGCCTACGGCCGTCTGCTCGGCGCGGTGTACCTGCCGAAGCAGAACCCCATGGTCCGGGTCGCCTCGATCAGCGCACGCTTCGGCGATCCGGAGATCCGCCTGCTCGATATCGATGCGACCGGATCGATGAACGGCCAGGCATCGTGGTCGTTCGTGCCCGGCATCGCGGTCCTCGCACATGCGATCTCCCCGGTCGGCGACGTCGCGCTCGCGGTGCGGCTCGACAAGACGCTGAAGCACGACTACGTCGCCGGCTTCGCAGCGAACGCGCTGCTGTTGTGGGTGTACCCGCTACCGGAGACCGCACGCGTCGATCCCGTCGGCGTCGCGATCGCGCTCGATGCGGAGCGCGCGCCGGAAGCGGTCGTGGTGTTCCACGACGGCGACACGGTCACGATCCTGCCCGAGCTGTCGTCGCCTCCTACGGCTCCCGGCGCGGTCCGCGGACCGTCGGAAAACGCCACACCGTAAGTCCGCGCGATCATACAAACCGGCCTTGGTATGCCGGCTGCTTTAGCGGTCTGCATGAACTTCAAGACCAGCCTCCTCGCCGCGACCGCCGCCATGTCCCTCGTCGCCTGCATCAAGCAGGACGAAGCTCCGAGCGAGCTGCGGACCGCCATCCCGACCGCCGATCAGGTGAAGATCAAGCTGCCGATGAGCTCGGCGCGATCCGTGGGTGCGCTCGCGGACTGGTACGTCGCCACGCGCAACGTGACCCGCACGTTCAACGGCGGCGCCGGCTGGGTGCTCGTGCTCGTGCACACCATCGTTCAGTATCCGGTGACCAGCGTCAGCGGCGACACGTACACCTGGGGCCCGTGGAGCGACGCGCTCGATCCGGCCGAGTACAAGCTCGACGTCCGCGCGATCGGTGACGGCACGTACGACTACCAGCTCTCGGGCCGCTCGAAGACGCAGCTCGCGTCGACGTTCGAGGTCATCATCGACGGCACCGCGGACCCCCGCCTCGGCGAGCTGAAGGGCAACGGCAACTTCCTCATCGACTTCGAGGCCGGCCGCCGCGTCAACCCGATCGACGCCGGCGACGCGAAGGGCCAGGTCGACGTGCACTACGACCTCTCGGCGCGCCACATGGACCTCGGCATCATGTCGACCAACGACCAGGGCGAGCCGGTCATGGCCGACTACGCCTACAACGAGACGCTCGCGGGCGGCGGCGACATGGTGTTCAACGTCGACGGCAACGCCGGTGGCACGGCCGCGGTCGAGCACATCACGCTGCGCTCGCGCTGGGAATCGAACGGCATGGGCCGCGCCGACGCGCGGATGGTGGGCGGCGACCTCAACGAAGGCGCGATCGCCTCGGAGTGCTGGGACGGCCAGTTCCGTCGCACCTATTACACGGACTCGGTGAACTTCGCTCCGACCGAGGGTGCGGTCGCGAACTGCGCGTTCGGCACCGCGGACCTTCCCCCGCTGCACTGAAAGCGTGTTAAGCCTCGGCACATGGCCAACATGCCGAAGGACGCCGCTGACCTGTTCGACAACCTCGTTCCGGAAGGGCTCAAGCAGTACCCGGACAAGGCTCGCGAGCTGAACGCGATCTACTGCTTCAAGATCACGGGCGACGGCGGCGGCGAGTGGACCGTCGACACCACGTCGAACCCGCCGAGCTGCGTCAAGGGCGACAGCGGCAAGGCGCAGTGCACGGTCGAGGTCGCGCACGACGACTTCAAGACCATGCTCTCCGACCCGAACGCCGGCATGCAGCTCTACTTCCAGGGCAAGCTCCGCGTC
>JBBRED010000408.1:0-7282 GCA_038203335.1 Haliangiales bacterium
CTCGCTGGATATCTGTTGTCCAAGCGTTGGTCACCTTATAGTTCCCGGAATGGCTGACGAGGATCCAGACCTCGACCGGGCGCGGCAAGGTGACCGCGATGCCTTTGGTCGTCTCGTCAAACGCCACCAACGACGTGTGTACGCCGCCGCGCTCCATATCCTCGGCAATCACAGTGATGCCGACGACGCCACGCAAGAGGCGTTCGTACGCGCGTATCGCGGCCTCTCGACGTTTGACGGTCGGGCGGACTTCTTTACCTGGCTCTACCGGATCACCGTGAACACCGCTCTCAATGCTCTTCGCTCCGACAAACGAGGCGCCGCGCTCCACCAGCGCGGTAACGCCGAGGCGGCGCACGTGGGCGGGCGGCCCGAGGCACTGGGACAGATCGAGCGAAGCCCTGCGCAGCAAGCGCAGATCACGGGTGAGGTGGCGCGGGTACTCCAGGCCGTTTCCGGCCTGTCGGCAACCCTTCGCGTCACCCTGGTACTCGCCACGATCGAGGAGCTGCCGCACAAGCAGATCGCCGAGATCCTGGAGATTCCCGAGGGAACCGTGGCGTGGCGAGTCAACGAGGCCCGGCGCCTGCTCAGGGCAAAGCTCGCCGGCGAAGAACCCAAAGCAGCCGCCCCGGCGCCTGCGACGGTCAAGTGAATTCTATGGACGACATCGACGACCTTTTGCGCCGTGCGATGAAAACCCTGGACGACCAGGTCCCAGAAGGGTATTTCGATGCCCTTCCGTCACAGATTCAATCGACGCTCGCGCGTTCGGAGGATTCCAGTATGCAGTCTACGGGGACTACGGAAAGCAATCGTGATGCTTCGACGGGTGTGCCACCGATGACGAAGGAAGCTCGCGACGAGGACAGCGGCCTGCACGACATTCGCAGCCTCGCGTCCTCCACCAAGGCGCGTCTGTCGTCGCGCCGCTCCACGCAGAATCCCGTGATGTCCGAGGACGATATCCTCGCGTCGTCGTCGGCGGGATGGAAGGCCGTCGCGCTCCCCGAGCCGGCGAAGATGATCTCGCTGCCGGAGCTCGCCGAGCTGCCGAGCGCGAAGGACATCAAGGACAAGGACAAGGCGGCCAAGAAGGCGAAGGCCGCCGACATCAAGGCCGAGCTGAGGTCTGGCTCGTCTGGATCGCTGCCGTCGATTCCGGTCACCGCCGCGGTCGCCACCGAGGCCGTTGCGCCGGCCGCTTCGGTCTCCGCGATTCCCACGATCGGATCGCGAATCGCCGCGAAGAAGGCGCCGAGCAACAACAAGGGCCGCACGATCGCGCTCGTCGGCATGGGCCTGGCGGCCGCCGCCGGCGTCACGATCTTTGTCGCGATGAACAACAAGAAGGACACCGCGAAGTCCGAGCAGGCCGTTGTCGCCACGGGGGCGCCCGCGGCCGAGTACAAGAGCACCACGAAGATGCTGCCGCCTCCGGCCGCTGCTCCGGCGGCCGATATGGCGGCGGCAGGATCGGCGAGCACCGAGCAGGTCGCCCAGATCGCCGCGCCGGAGCTTCCGCCCGAGACGACGAAGGCCGTCGCCACGAAGGGCGCCGAGAAGCCGAGCAAGGCGCCCCACAAGGTCGAGGTTCGCGACACCTCGATGACCGACAACGCCACCAAGGAGAAGGAGAAGACTCCTCCCAAGGAAGAAAAGAAGCAGAAGTCCGAGGGCAGCGATGGTGAGCCTTCGTTCGACGCGCTCCTCAAGGAAGCTGGCGTTGGCGAGGCGAAGAAGGACAAGCCCAAGCTCGACAAGAAGTCGCTCTCGGGCGGCGACATCAAGACCGGCATGAGCGCCGTCGCCGGCAAGGCGGCGGGTTGCTATCAGGGCACGCAGGGCACGGCGACGGTGAAGCTCACCGTCGCGCCGTCGGGTCAGGTCTCGAAGGTGAAGGTCTCGGGCGTGTTCGCCGGTACCCCGGTCGCCGCGTGCGTCGAGTCGGCCGTGAAGGCGACGTCGTTCCCGCCGTGGGACGGCGGTCCGCAGAGCTTCGGCTACAGCTACCTGCTCTCCGAGTAGCGCTCTCGAGTAGCCCTGACGGCGGGTTCGTTATAGGGTCCGTCCTCGCGTCATGAGGAAGGTCTCAACCGGCAGGTTCTTCGAGGATTTCGGCATCGGGCAACACCTGGTGCACGCCCTCCCGCGCACGCTTCACGGCGGCGACATCTCGGCGTACATGGCCCTCACCGGGGCCAAGGACGCGCTGTCGTCCTCGACCGAGCTCGCGCGGTCCCTCGGGTTCCAGCGCGAGATCATGCCGGACCTGCTCGTGTTCCACATCGTGTTCGGCAAGAGCGTGCCGTACATCTCGCACAACGCGACCGCGAACCTCGGCTACGCCGATGTGCGGTTCCTGCGCCCGGTCTATCCGGGCGACACGCTGGTCGCCGAGAGCGAGATCATCGGGCTGCGCGAGGTCTCGAGCGGCGAGGCCGGCGTGGTCTACGTGCGCACGCGCGGATCGAACCAGAAGGGCCAGGAAGTGCTCTCGTTCGTGCGCTGGGTGATGGTGCCCAAGCGCGATGCGAGCGCGGCGAAGGGCGTGAACAACGTCCCCACGCTGCCCGCGGTGGTGACCGCGGACCGCCTGCCGGTCCCCGAGGCGATGAACCTCCAGCGGTTCCCCGACCTCGCGTGGGCGTTCGGCTCGACGGCGCGCTGGGATGACTACGACGTCGGCGAGCGGCTCGATCATCCCGATGCGATGACGATCGAAGAAGCCGATCACTCGCAGGCCACGCGCCTGTATCACAACACCGCGCAGGTGCACTTCGACGCGCGCGGCATGGCGGAGACCAAGGCCGGCAAGCGCCTCGTCTACGGCGGCCACGTGATCAGCGTCGCCACCGCGCTCGCGACCAACGGCCTCAACACCCAGCTCAAGATCGCCGCGTGGAACGGCGGCGCCCACGTCGCGCCCACGTTCGCGGGCGACACGCTGCGTGCGTTCACGCAGGTCGTGGAGCGCGCCGAGATCCCGCACCGCCGCGATGTCGGCGCACTGCGGCTGCGCCTGTCGGCCGTGAAGAACGTGACGAACGCGGAGCTCGCGAACGTGCCACCGCTGCTCTCCGGTACGAAGGAGCCGAGGATCGTGCTCGAGCTCGACTACTGGGCTCTGTTTCCGAGGCGATAACGCATGTGCTGTTTCAGCCAGCCCGTCGAGGTCGCGCAGACCCGGATCTACGCGCGCATGGGGGCGATGGGGCGGCAGGTGCTCGCGTACCAGATGCAGTTCGAGAGCGGATCGCCGGTGGCGATGGTGCTCCCACTACCCACGCCGGTCGGCTGCGCCGAGGACGCCGTGCGGTTCATCTCCCTCGAGGGATATCCGCGGATGTTCCACGACCTCCACGGTGTGTTCCATCCGCGTTCGCGCGGTGGTGTCGTGCCGCAGTCGGCGGCGTTCGGTCTCGCCGTGCACGAGGTCGGTGACTTCATCGCATCGTTCGTCCCTTCGCTCGCGGACTTCTCCCGCCTCGACGCGCGGTTCCGCATGCCGGCCGGTACGCTCGACCGGATTCCCGAGATCGCGGACTGGGGGTTCGCGGTGTTCCAGCTCCACGCCACCAAGGGTGCGTCGGAGCCGCACCCGATGGCGTTCGAGTTCGCGTCGCGCGAACCGACACGGCTGTTCTTCCCCACGCTGCACGTCCACGACGGCGCCGTGCATGCGACGGCCGAGTTCGACCACGTGCTGTACGCGCAGGGTGTGGATCAGGCGCGCACGTTCACGACCACCGAGCACGAGCTCGGGCCGCTCATCGCGCAGCGCTCGGCGGGCGTCCTCGATCCACGCGCGCGCATCTCCCGGCGCGCGCTGACCGGCGAGCTACCGAACAAGGACCACTGGTTCACGCTGCTCGACGCGCGCTGACCGCGATCCAGGCCGCGAGCCCGGCGATCACGGCGAGGGCGAGGGCGAGCGCGGTCTTGAGGGGGCCGGCGGACCGCTCGTCGACCTGGAACGGGCCCACGCTCGCGAGCTCCGGGCGATGCGCGCCGACGACGATCTGCACGGTGGCGCGCGGCTGCGCGGGGGCGGAGGCGGCGAACAGCGCGGCGGCGGTGCGTGCGAGCTCGGCCTGGTCCGCGGCGTCGTCGACGACGATCAGCACCACGCCGGCGGCGGGGCTCGTGGTGCCGGAGAGTGGATCTCGCACGGCGCGATGGAGCGTGACCGATGCCGACACCGCACCGGGCAGGGCGGCGAGCTGCGCGGCGAGGTGGTCGGCGTCGTCGCGATCGATCGCGCGCTGTCGCTCGACCGGCCCGTCCACCGTCGGCGCGCAGGCGCCGAGCGTGGCGATCACGATGGCGACGACGATCCCGCGCCTGGTACCCACGTCGCGAACGTAGCATGCTGCGCGAACGTGAACGCCGTCGCGCACATGGCCTCGCTGCTCGCACCGGAGTGCGTGCGCCGGCTCGCCGTGCTGCGCGCGAACCGGTTCGATGCGCGCGCCACGCCCGCGATCACCGGGGCGCTCGACATCGCGCAGGCGACCGAGCGGGTCGTGGATCGCTGGTGCGATGACCTGTGCGGCCTGCTCAACGCGATGACGCGCGGCGAGCTGACGTCGCTCGCGACCCGGCTGCGGATCACCGCGAGCGGGCGCTCGCCGGAGCTACGCCTCGCGGTGTGGACGCGGGGCGCGGAGCTCGAGACCCGCGGCATGCCGGTCACGCCGGGGCTCCAGCCGCGGCCGATCCTCCTGGGCGGTCATCTCGTGATCCAGGCGCCGGCGCGCGGCATGTCACCACCGTCTCAGACCTGGCCGCGCCCGCTGCCCGCCGCGCGCGCACCCTCGCCACCGGCCGAGGATCCCGACTCCCTCGACCATCTGCTCGAGGCGGCGGACCGGCTGGTCGGAGTTCGGCTCGGACCACGCGGTCGGGACAAGGGTGCGTGGGGCCTGCGCGCCGCCGAGCTGCTCGGCCTCGTCGAGCAGGGCCACGGTGAGCCCGACTGGCGCGGCGACGTGGAGGTCAAGACCGTGCCCGTCGCCGCCGAGCCGAGCGGCCACTGGGGCGTGGTCGAGGATCCCGCGATCGCGATGGTCGGCGATCATGGCCTCGCGAAGCTCCAGCGCACGCTGTGGCTCGCGCGCGCCACGATCGACGGCGACGTGGCCGATGCGACGATCGTGTCCTGGTACCTACTCGACTGGGATCCCGAGGTCGCGCGCCTCGCGCGGCGCTACCTGCACGAGCGGCCGAAGGGGCCGCGCGGAACGCAGGGTCGGGGTATGTATCTCTCGAAGCGATTCTTTGCCGACGCGGGCCTGCTCGCGGCGCTCAACGGAGCGACCACGTGAACATCGACGAGCTACGCATCATCGGATCCACGCAGACCAACGTGGTCATGATCGCCGAGCTGTCTCGCGTGCTCACCCGCGCGCTCAAGACCAGGCTCCCGAAGCCTCCGCGCAAGGAGGGGCTCGGCCAGCTCGTGCTGCCGTTCGACAAGGACGTCGCGTGGGCCGCGACCACGTACATGCGCACGCCGACGCGCGTGCTGTGGGACGTCTGCCGCTCCGATGCGAAGCGACTCGAGCCGCTGTACGACGACGTCGTGAACGACCTGCTCGAGGATCGCCGCGTGCTGTGGCGCGATGGCGATGGCATCTCCGTCGAGGCACGCCGCGTCGACGAGTTCGCCGCCGGCGAGCGCCAGGTCGTGGGCACGGTGAAGAACGCGATCATCGAGGCGGCGCGGCGGCGCGGTGCGCGGCTGCACGTGGATCCGGATCGCGCCGCGGTGCGCTGGACGGTGCGGCTCGACGACAAGGGCGACGTGGTGGTCTCGATCGATCTCGGCGGCGGCTCGCTCTCGCAGCGTGGCTGGCGGCGCGAGGCCGGTGATGCACCGCTGCGCGAGCACCTGGCGGCGGTGCTGCTCATGCTCGCGCGCTACGATTCGCGCAGCGACGTGCTCGTCGATCCCATGTGCGGCGCGGGCACGATTCCGATCGAGGCCGTGCACGCGGCCCGCGCCACGCCGCGCCGGGGCACCGCGCTCGCCGCGCTCGGTCTCGACCGTCCCTCGGAGCCGCTGTTCGCCGATGCCAGGCCGATCGCGATCGGCTGCGATCACGATCTCACCGTGCTCGCGGCGGCGCGCGACAACGCGAAGGCGGCCGGCGTCACGGCGGATGTCACCTGGCAACGCGGCGACATCGGGAGCCTCACCCCCGAGGCGATCGCCGAGATCGTGCGCGAGCGCGGAGGCGAGCCGGCGCCGGGCCTGCTGCTCTCGAATCCGCCGTACGGCGAGCGCCTCGACGTCGCGGACCTTCGTCAGCTCTACTCCGTGATCGGAGAGACCATGCTGAAGTTCCGCGGCTGGCGCGCGGGCTTCATCGTGGGGACACCGCTGTTCGAGGAGGTCCTCTACCGGATCGTCGGTGCGCCGCGGATCAAGAAGCCGCTCGCGAACGCGAACCTGCGCGCCTATTTCTACCTGTACGACGATACGAAGTGATCAGTCGCCCTGGCACGCGGCCCAGGCGGAGATCAGCTCGAAGTCGTCGATGATGCGCGAGTGGTGGTGGCCCCACAGGTCGCTGACCATCACCATCGAGCCGCGCGAGAGCTGCGGTGTGAGATAGATCGCGTAGTAGCGCGCGCCGGAGCCGTCCTCGACCGCGCCCACGAGGTCGAGGGGCTGCTTCGAGACGGGGCAGAACAGCTCGCAGCGCGTGCCTTTCTCGATCTCGAACGGCTTCACCTTGCGGCTATCGCCGTGGATCGGCGAGAGATGTACGAGACCCTCGTTGCCGCCAGCGCGAATTCCGACGGTGACCGCGGGGTGACCATCGAAGGTCACGTCGGAGATCCCGACGAGAGAGTCGCCGCGCGGGCCGAACGCCTGCGTCAGGATCACGGTGACGTCGTTCTCGACCGCGAGATGGCGACCGGTGACCGCTTTGTGGCGGCCGGTGATGCTCAGGTTGCGACGGTCGACGGGGTCCATGGGTCGCCAGCTGGCCATGGCTTCCCTGGCTTGGCAAGCGTATACTCGTCGCTTCTGCGTCGAGGAACCATGACCCGAACCCTCGCGATGGTGACTGTGGCCGTGGTGGCCCTCGTACTTTTTTAAATTCTTCGATTTTCAGCAGCGAAGTCTGGCGCAGCACCTTCATGGAAGGGATGACCAAAACTTTAAATCGTTCCCCTGAAATGAGTAATTCCTTGTTTTTTACTTCAGCCCGTGCCAGCGATTCAAAATCAATGTAGTCGAAATCAATTCCTTTGCTGTAAAGTTCAGTAC
>JBBRED010000409.1:0-7274 GCA_038203335.1 Haliangiales bacterium
TCGAGGATAATTGCCTGATCGTGCGCACGATGGCACGTTGAGCTGTGGGTCGCCGCCCTGCTCGAGCCGCTGCCGTCGCGTCGGTGACGTGGCGCGATGGCGTGCACCTCACGGGCACGCCGATCTGGTGCGACGCGCGGCGACGGCGTGACATCTGCTTCGTGTCGTCGGCCGATCGGCTCGCGCGTGCCGCCCACGGCCAGCTGATCGGAACCCCGCTGACGCTCTCGCTGCTCGGCGCGAAGGGCCAGGGTGATCTCGCGGTGCCGATGCGCCAGCGGTTCACGCTCGGCACGCTGCGCCTCGAGCTGATCCCCTCGGGCCGCGGCCTCGGTGCCGCCGCGCTGTTCGTAGATCTCGGCGGCCGCACCACGCTGTACGCGGGCGGCGTGCGCACCGTGCTCGGTGGCGCCGGTGATGCGGCCGAGGTTCGCTCGTGCGAGGCGCTGGTCGTGCACGCGCCGTTCGGCGAGCCGCACCACGTGTTCCCGCGGCTGACCGACGTGATCGCGCAGACGGTCGCCTGGGCGAAGGCGGAGCTCGCCGCCGAGCGCCGGCCGGTGATGTTCTGCGACACCGCGCTCGATGGCCTCGAGCTCGCCGTCACCCTCGCCGCGCACGATCTCCCGATCGCCGCCGCGCGCCCGATCCGGGAGGCGGCGCTGCGCGTGAACGATCGCACGTCCTTGCCGCCGATCAGCACGCCCGGCAAGGAGCCACGCGTGGTGCTCTGGCTCGACGGAGATCACGGTGGCCTCGTCAAGGCGCTCGCCGGAAAGCGGTTCTCCACGGCGCTGACCTCGGGCCGCGCGATCGACGGCGCGACCGGCTACGACACCGGCTTCGTGTGGGCGAGCGCCGCGGATCGCAAGCAGCTCCTCGCGTGGATCGAGTCCGCGAACGCACGCGACATCTTCGTCACCGGTCCGTGCGCGGATGCGATCGCCGGCGCGCTCGGCGGGCGGGTGCGCGTCGTCGGCCCGCCGCGGCAGATGGCGTTGTTCGCGCCATGATGCGCGTCACCATCGCGAACCGCCGGGATGGCGGCTGGTGGTGGCGACTTCCACTCCTCGCGGTGCTCTGGCTCGCGATCGCCGTGCCGATCGTCGCCGGTGGCGCGGTGGCGATCACGTTGCGCCGCTGGGCGCGCGATCTACCCGAGGTCCCCGATCTCGCCGCGTGGCGCCAGCAGGCCGCCCAGTCGTCGCTGATCCTCGCGGCCGATGGAACGCACCTCGCCGAGCAGCCGTTCAGGGACGGCACGGTGGTCGGCCACCGCACGCTGAGCTCGCTCGAGCTGATGCCGGTGCATCTGATCGAGGCCGTGCTCGCCGCCGAGGACGTGCGGTTCTTCTCGCACAAGGGCGTGGACTATCAGGCCGTGATTCGCGCGGCGTGGATCAACTATCAGGTCGGGCGCGTCGTCGAGGGCGCGTCGACGATCACCCAGCAGGTCGCGCGAAATCTCCTGCCGCAGGACATCGGGACCGAGCGCAGCGTGAAGCGCAAGGTCCGCGAGGCGCTGCTCGCCCGTGCGATCGAGCGCCGGTGGACGAAGCGCGAGATCCTGACCACGTATCTCGACTTCGTGTTCCTCGGTCAGGGCGCGTACGGGATGATCGCCGCCGCGCGCGCGTACTTCGATCGCGATGTCGGCGATCTCGATCTGCCGCAGTCGGCGCTGCTCGCCGGGCTGATCCAGGCGCCCGGTCGCCTCGATCCGTTCCGCAACCCCGATGCGGCGAAGAAGCGGCGCGACGAGGTGCTCTCGCGCATGGCGCGCGCGAAGCTGATCGATCAGGCCGCGCTCGCCACGGCGACCGCCGCGCCGATCGAGCTGCATCGCCCGCACCCGAGCTACGGCACGCGCGTGCCCTGGTACACGGAGCAGGTCCGCACGTTCATCGCGAGCGCGCTTCCGAAGGATCTCGCGCGCGGCGGCCTGGTGATCGAGACCGCGGCGCTGCCGGCGCTCGGCACGCAGCTGCAGGCCGAGGCCGTCGCGCAGGGAGATCGCTGGGGCAAGGCGCAGGCGGCGGCGCTGATCTGGGATCACCGCACCGGGTACATCGAGGCGCTCGTCGGCGGCCGTGACTGGGGCCCCGATCGCTTCGATCGAATGCTGCAGAGCTGCCGCCAACCCGGCTCGGCGTGGAAGCCGCTGGTCTACGGCGCGGCGCTCGATACCGGTGCGATCACGCCGGGCACCGCGCTGCGCGATGCGCCGATCTCCGAGTACGACGAAGCCACCGGTGTCCACTGGAAGCCGAAATCAGGGAATCGGTTTCGCGGGATCGTGCTCGCGCAGGACGCGCTCGCCGCATCGCTCAACGCGCCGGCGATCGACGTCTTCGATCGCGTCGGCGCGCCGGCCGTGATCCGGCTCGCCCGCACGCTCGGTGTGACCACCGCCCTCGCCGAGGTCCGGCCGATGGCGCTCGGCGCCTCGTGCGTGAAGCCGATCGAGCTCGCGCGCGTGTACGCGGTGATCGCGCGGCGCGGCTGGGCGATCGCCCCGCGGTTCGCCGTGCGGATCCGCCGCGGCGATGACGTGATCTTCGACGCGGCCGCGCCGGAGGATCCGTGGCTCGATCCGGCGCGCCGCCTCGATCGCCTCGCCGCGATCGCCGGCGACGATCCCGATGCCCGGGTCAGCGCCGAAGGCGGCCAGCTGCTCGATGCGCGCACCGCGTTCCAGCTCCAGGACATGATGGCGGCCGTGATCTCGCGCGGCACCGCATCGGCCGCGGCGGTCGGGCGCCCGGCGGCGGGCAAGACCGGCACCACGAACGACAACACCGATGCGTGGTTCGTCGGCTTCACGGGGCGCTCGCTCGCCGCCGTGTGGATCGGCTTTGACGATCCTGCGCACAAGCTCGGTCGCGATGGCGATGGCGCCCACGCGGCGCTCCCGCTGTGGTCGCGCGCGATCCGTGCGGCCGAGGGCATGCGGCCACCGGTCTCGGTCCCCGGCACGCCACCACCCGGCCTCGATCACGTCTCGATCGACCGCGAGACCGGCCTCCTCGCTGCTCCCGGATCCGGCGGTCTCGCCGTCTGGGTCCGCACCGGCACCGCGCCGACCGAGGTCTCGGGCCAGCCAGGGACATCGCCCACGGACTTCGGGCAGAGCTCGCGAGAGTTCTGAGGCCCACTCGGCTGCAACCTGCAGCGACGGCCACGCGGGTCACATCGGGGTTCGGGTGGTATGCTGCCCCCGATGTTCGGCATGGGCGGCACAGAGATCCTCGTGATCTTGATCGTGGCCCTCCTGTTCCTCGGCCCCGACAAGCTGCCGCAAGCGGCGAAGCAGATCAGCAAGGGGATCCGGGACATCAAGAGGCAGTCGCGCGCGCTGCAGCAGCAGATCGAGGGCGACGAGCAGATCGGCGGGGCCCTCCGCGACATCAAGAGCGCGCTCCGCGGCGAGGACGCTCCGGTCAAACCCAAGAAGCTCAAGCCGAAGAAGCCGAAGGTCCTCCCGGCCGGCGAGGAGAATTCGATCGATCCACCGGAGCTCACCGCCGGCGAGCCCGCGCCCGAGCTCGAGCCGGTCACGGCCGCCGCCGAGCTCCCCGAGGCTTCGGCCGTCGAGGCCGACGCCCCCGAAGCTCCGCTGGTTCGGCTCCCGCCGGAGGCCGGCGAGCGCGATGTGGATTCCCCGCCGCCGAGCGAGGACGATGACGAGGCGCTCGCGTCGCTGATCAAGCCCGCCACGGGCACGGTCGCGAAGGGCTCCGAGCCGACGCATGGCTAAGCGCGCCGCCTCCGACGACGACGACGACGACTCGGGCAAGGCCACCGAGCTCGAAGAGAGCCGCATGCCGTTCCTCTCGCATCTGCGAGAGCTGCGCGACCGCGTCCGCAACGCCGCGCTGGTCTTCATGGCCGCGTTCGGCGTGTGCTGGTACTTCTCGGAGGACATCTTCACGTGGCTCCGCGAGCCGCTGTTCAAGATCTGGATGCAGCACACGGGCCCCGGGATCCCGGCCGCCGAGGACTGGGGTCCTCCGGTCATGATCTACACGGGCCTGACCCAGCCGTTCTGGGTCGATATGTCCGTCGGCCTGTGGGCCGGCATCTTCCTGTCGTCGCCGTTCATCTTCTATCAGCTGTGGAAGTTCATCGCGCCGGGCCTCTACAAGAAGGAGCGCAAGATCACCGTCGCGTTCGCCGTGTTCTCGGCGATCTTCTTCGTGAGCGGCGCGCTGTTCTGTTTCTACTTCGCGCTCCCGAAGCTGTACGGGTTCTTCCTCGGCTACAACTCTCCGAACCTCAAGGCGCTGCCGAACATCCAGGACTACCTGGACATCACGCGCGACTCGATGCTCGCGTTTGGCGCGATCTTCGAGATGCCTCTCTTGATCTACTTCCTCGCGATGGTCGGCCTCGTCACCCACCGCGGCCTGTGGAAGTTCAGCCGGTACTTCGTGGTGGTCGCGTTCGTGATCGGCGCGATCCTCACGCCCGGCCCCGACGTGGTGTCGCAGCTGCTGATGGCCCTGCCGATGATCGCGCTCTACAACGTCTCGATCCTCCTCGCGTGGCGCGTGACGATCAAGCGCGAGAAGGGTGCGAAGGAACTCGCCGCCCGCGAGGCCGCGGCCGATGCGAAGGAGCGCGCCGAGCGCCGCGCGAAGGGCCAGCCCGAGGAAGAGGAAGAAGAAGAAGAAGAAGACGACGATGACGACGAGTAGCCGCTGACTACGACGAGCGGTTGAACCTGTCCCACGGCACGCGGCGGAACCACACGTACGCGAGCCCCGCGCCGGCGACGCCCCAGATCAGCATCGACATCATCGCGATGCTCTTCTTCTCGCCGAGCTTCTGCGCCTGCTTCGCGCTGCGGAACGAATCCAGCGCATCGTAGAGCTCCGGCGAGTCGGCAGCGGCCTGCTGCTCCATCACTTCCTGATCGATCTTCGTGAACGCCGAGTGCTCGCGCGACGACGCGATCAGGTGAGCGGGAATGAACCCGAGGATGATCGACAGGACCACACCGGCCGCGAACCGCCAGCGCGGTTCCTCCTGCGCATCCGGCGCCACCGTGATCGGCGCGCCGGCCGCGGGCGTCGCGCGCTTCTTGAGCTGACCGAGCTGCGGCGTCGCCGTGCTCGGAGACGACGGAATCGGCACCGGCACCCCCGCTGGCGGCGTGCTCATCTTCCTCGCGCGGTGCTCGATCTCGTCGCTCGCGAGCTCCACCTTGAACGCCGCGTCCTCGGCGGCATCCGGTGGCGCGAACAGATCCATCGGCTCGTCCTTCGGCTTCGGCTTCTTGGCCGGCGCCGCAGGCTTCGCGCTCGGCTTGTCGATCACCGGCGACATGTCGATCGGCGGTGCAAACGCGTCGTCGCCGACCGAGCTACCGTCGACCGACGATAGCGAGAGCGAGTCCGCGCTCAGCGCGCCGAGATCCGTGCTCGCCGTGGACGTGGTGTACGCGGCCGACAGACCGCTCGTGACGACCGGCGCGGACTTGTTCTGGTTCGGCGGCGGTAGCGAGGATCCGGACGGCCGCGCGGAGTTCACGGGTGGCAGCGACGAGGCTCCCGAGCGCGCGGCGTTCGCCGGCGGCAGCGATGCGCCTGCAGTGCGCGGCGGCAGCGACGAGGTGCTCGGGCGCGGGGGCGCGTTCGTCGGCGGCGTGGTCGTCCCCGTTCGGATCAGCTGCGCCGGTGCGCGCGCCGACGGGCCCGACGGGTCGGCCGCGACCACCACCGGCGTGCCCACCGCGGGCGTCGCGATCGCGTCCTCGATCTTCACGATCGCGCCGCTATCGCCGAGCGCCTTCGCGTAGACGTCCGCGGTCTCGCGATCGACGTTCGCCTTGACCCGGAATCGCCCCGCGGTCAGTCGCTTCTCGAGGTCCGCGACCGGCACGCCGTACTTCTTGCCGATGGTCTCGGCGAGGCGCTTGATCGTCTCGGGCGCGCGATCTGGCGCCTCGACATAGACGTGAAACAGAGCCATCCCTGTCTTCATCTTCCCACATCTGAACGCGAGGGGAGATCTCTCCGCGGTTGTCTCAAACTTGCCCCGCGCGATCTGCCGCCCCTAGGGTTCTATATGCAGCTCGGCAAGGCAGTCCCGAAGCTCTCGTTCATGACCCGCCGGATCCGCCTGGGAGTATCCCACCACGGGGCTCCATCGCGCTGGACCGCCCCCGTGAAGGACGTGGCCGTCGAGCGCACCGCGAAAGTGCAGAAGAAGCGCCGCTGACGGGCGCACATCGACTCACACCCTCGGTCACTCCTCGGGCGGAGGCACGCGCGACGACGCTTCGTTGTACCCGTCGCGTGCGCGCGCGTTGTCCGGATCGAGCTGCAGCGCCTTCTTGAACTGCTTCGCGGCCTCGCCGTTGTTGCCGCTGTTGAGATAGGCCTCGCCGAGGAGCACGAACACCTTCGCGTTGCGCGGTGCGAACTTCGCCGCCTTGCGGAGGTGCGCGATCGCATCGCCGAACAGGCCCTGGCGGAGCGCGATGTCGCCCATGCCGATCATCGCCGACGCGTTGTTGGGATCGAGCTCGAGCGCCTTCTTGAAGTTCGCGGCCGCGCCCGTGGTGTCGCCGTTCGCGAGCTGCGAGTTGCCGAGCTGCGCGAAGAAGCCGGCCTTGCCTTCGCCGGAGTCCGCGGTCGGTGGCGGCGAGGTGTCGGTGACCGTTGGAGCCGGCGGCGTCGGCGTGCCGTACGGATCCTCGGGGTTGTCGGTGATGCCGGGCGTCTTCACCACCGGCGGCGTCACCGGCGTGATGTTGACGTTGGTCACCGGCGGCGGCTGCTTCGTGATCGGGTTCGTCCCCGGCGGCGTCCCCGGCGGCATGAAGCCGGTGTTGTCGGGCGTGCCGGGCGGCGCGAAGCCGAAGTCCGGACCAGCCGGGCGACGCGGACCACCGGTCTCGCGCGGCGGGTTCGGCGTGCGCGCACCGCTGTTCGTGGTGGGCTTCCCGGTCGTCGGCTTCGCGGCGACCATCTTGCTGTCAGGCGTGGCCGCGTCGGCCTCCGCGAGGATCGTGCTCGGGGCGGCATCCACCGGCGCCCCCATCATCGCGACGTCGCTGCCGCTGCCCTCCGTGGCGGCGGGCTTCGAGCCACCGCGCGAGAGCGCGAATGCAACGGTACCGCCGACGAGCAGCAGCGCGCCGATGCCGATGATCAAGCCCCAGCGACGGCCCTGGGGCGGCGCGTCCTCGTCGTACATCGAGTCGGCCATGCTCGGTGCACGGCTGCGCGATGCGCCCGCGGCGTCATCGCCTTCGTCGTACCAGACCT
>JBBRED010000410.1:0-7259 GCA_038203335.1 Haliangiales bacterium
CCTCCTTCCTACCGGCCCCATAGTCTAGCGGTTAGGACGTCTGCCTCTCACGCAGAAAACTCGAGTTCAAGTCTCGATGGGGTCACCAGCTTTTACGAACAGTTAGAACGCTTTTTCGACACCGCTGGCACCGGGCTGCCACCGCCGCCGAACACCATATCGATCGCCTCGTCCATCTGGTCTCGGTTGACCGAGACGTAACGAAGGGTCGTGTCGATGTCCGAGTGGCCCATCAACTCGCGCAGCACGGGCAGCGGGATCTGCTTGGCCATCTCGGTTCCGAATGTGTGCCGCAACGAGTGCCACGGCATCGACTCGCCCGACTCGCTCGTCGGGATCGGAACCCCGGCGCGAACGTACAGCGCTCGGATCGCTTCCCACATCGCGTAATAGCCCAGCGAGCCACCATCATCGAGCCGGGACACGATCCACAGGCCGCGGCGAGGCAGCTTCTCGAGCGCGCTCACGAGCGCAGGAGAGAGCCGCACCGTGCGTGCCTTGTCGTGCTTTGGCGGGGTGACGTTGTTTCGCTGATCGATCGCGCGACGGATCGTGATCCGACCATCCTTGATGTCCGTCCACTGCGCGCCGCGGATCTCGCCGATGCGGAGTCCGGTCTCGGATGCGAGCAGCACGGCGACCCGATAGCGGTCATCCCTGCACGCGGCGATCAGCTTCGCGACATCCGCCGCAGGTACCGCCACGATCTCGGGGCTCATCCCGTCGACATGCAGCGACAGCACAGACGCCGGGATCAGCTTGCAGCCCTTCGGCCCAGCGTAGGAGAGCAGCGTCGACAGCACGGTCAGCTTTTCGTTGATCGTCTTGACCGCGAGCTTGCCGAGCTTCCGCACGTACACGTTCACGTGCGACTGATCGATCTCGTCGAGCCGCATCGGCCCGAAGAATTCGATCAGCCCGCCCCTGCCCTTGAGGATCCGTTCCTTCGCATACCGCGACGATGGCTTCTGCCGCGGCAAGTACTCGTCGAGAAACCGCTCGGCAAATTCGGCAACGGTCGGCACCGTCGCAACCTCCTTCACGCGCTTCACGTCAACGACCGGCTTGCCTGTCATGGCTTCGCTGATCGCGCGACGTTCCGCCTCAAGACCACCGACGCGCGATTGGGCGAGATCATGAAACGCACCAGGCACTCCGGGCGTTCCAAAGATCCGCTCTTTCGTTCCGTCGGAAAATCGGACGGTGGTTCGGAAGAACCACCGCCCAGTTCTAGAATCGCGCTTCACTGACATTGCTGTCCCTTCGGCGCGCTCTGCGAACGACCACACGTGGACGATCCTCGCACGTCGTGACCGTTCCGGAGAGCAGGATCGGCGAGCCATTCGAGGATCGCGCGTCGCGAGAATCGCAGGAGCTTGCCGATACGCCGATGCGGGATCTCGTGCCTGCCACACGCGTCGTACACCGCGTTGCGCCCGAGCTTGAGCATCGCCATCACGGCCGGCACATCGAGCACGTCATCATCAGCGGCGGAGTCAGTCATAGGTGCGCACTCCGAGGGCGACCGGCGCGCCAACCCGCTTTCTCGCGCACGTGAGGTGCTCGGCGGTACGTTGTTCATGGCATTGGTGACCGCGGCTTCGATCCGCGGGGCCGCTGGATGTCCGCGACCATGCGGCGGATCAGAGTCGTGGCTTCGTCGACGGACATCGCCGAAAGTGCCGCGAGCCAGTCCGCGAACATCTGCGGTTGCATGCGCGAAATCGTGTTCTGAGCAATCGCTTGCTCTGCGGGCGACAGTCTCGCGCGGATCGCGGAGAGGTGCGCGAACCGCTCGCGTGTCGGGCTCCGCGGCGGGACAGCCGGAGCTGCGATCGTCACGTGCGCAGCGGCATCGAGCGCGGTCGACGTCGGCGCGTCGTGCTCGAATTGCTCACCATCGTCGGCGTGCTCGGCGTGCTCGGCGTGCTCGGCGTGCTCGGCGTGCTCGGCGTGCTCGGCGTGCTTACGAGCGGTCGTGTCGGCCGCAGGCACGGTGGCCGTCGGCGGCTGCGGTGAGGGCGCTGCGGCCGGCGTGCTCCACCCCATGACGACACCCACCGACCCTCCGTTCGGTTGCGGCGTCGGCGGAGCGATCGCCGGAACGGACCCCGGCATTGGACCGGGTGGCGACGCGGCGGTAGTCGCCGCGTTCTTGCTGTAGATGTGACGCAAGAACTCGGCGAACTTCTCGTAAAGGAACCCGCCAAGCACCGGAAGGTGTGGCTCGATCATACGGAGCGCCGCCGTGGCAGGAGAGTCCGGTGCTGCCAACTCACTCTCGTCATCGTCGCCGGGGTCGTCGTCGTCGCCCGCGGTGTGCGCATCGGAGTTGCGCAGCTCGGGCGCGGGCATCGCGACCGGGGCGGGTCGATACGGCGCGCGCATGATCTCGGCGGCTGCTGCCATCAGGGCCGCGCTCTGCGCCGCCATCGCCTTCATCACCTCGGCCTGCGTCGCCGCCATCTGCTGGATGATGACGAGCGGGCTCACGTCGCCGGTGCCACCGTCGCCGCTCTGTGCGTTGCGGGCGGTATGGATCGACACGTACGCCGCGGGCGCGCCCTCGATCTCGAGGCCGTCTTCGTCGCACTGGTCGAGGCGGTACAAACCCGGCACGTGGTGGACGAGCTTGCGAAACTCGAGACAATCGGTCTCGACGTCGACACGGAGCGGCTCGCCATCGTCGTCGAGCACCTGGCAGCAGGTGCCACGTGCGGCCGGGTTACGGAACATGCGCGCGAGGAGCTGGCGCGTGCGGCGGTCGAACGCGAACGGCTTGCCTTGCTTGTCGAATGCGAGTGACGACATGAGTGGGCTCCTCGCGAGTGCGCGTCGCGCACCCGCGTCTGTGGCCTGACCGTCCGCCGCGTTTCGCGTCGTTCGATCGAGGCCTCTACTTGGGTATGCGCACGAGAACGTCCTCGGCGCGAAAGAATCGACAGGCGTCGTTCGAATTGAGGGCCTCTACTAACGGTTAGGTAATGCGAGGCTCGAGGCGGTAGGGACGAAAGACGATGTCGATTTCTTGAGCGGCGCGCGATCGGCATCACAGTCCCCACCGCACAATCGGGATCTGTCGATCCTTGCGTGCCGGCTCCAGTGGCAAAATTGCAAGTCCGCCTTCGCGAGCGAACCATGCGCCGCTCCTCGACATTCTCGCGACGCGGCCACCGCGGGCGCCAAATCGGGCGAACGATTTGCTGCAGCGATTTCGAACCGAATAGAAACGAATAGAGATCAACAGGTTGCGATTTCTCGGCCGTTCGTTTTTGGCGACTCGTGATCCCATCGCTCGGAGGAAATTCAGTGGTGGAATCGCGCATCCGTGACCTCGATGAGGACCGACCCAGTGGAGACGGCTCCGCGCCGTCGATGCCGCCCCTACTAAGTAGAGCCGACGAGATCGAGGGGGTGACCATCTCGAACTGCTACCGTCGTCCGATCTCGTTGCGCGCGAGATTCGATCGCTTTCTTTCCCCGCGTCGTCACTCGGTATCCGGCCACCTTTCTCCGCGCGCCGCCCTAACCGCGCGTTAGCTCGATCAACCCCGCGACATCTCGATCAACTACGCGACCGCACGAGCGACTCCGCGATTTGATTCGCCCGCGAGGTCCGAGAAAAGTCTCGCGCGGCCCCCGAAACTTGCCCGTTCTTGCGCGCGAACTTTCGGTGCGAGGTTTCTTTCGGGGATTTCCCGGACCGTCGACGACCGCGCGCAGACGCTCCAGCACAACCCGTTTCGAGATCGCGAGCTTTGTTTCTTCGCGCACTCGCGGGATCGCGCGTCTCCGTTGCCGTCTTGGCGACATCGCATCGCCGCAACGGCTCCCCGTAGTCGGCGACGACGAGGAGCCCAATCCGTTCGTGTGGCGGCTCCAGTCGTCATCGCCGACACGCCCGCCGTGGTCGTGGTTCGGTCGACGCGACGAGCGGGGCTGGCGGAGCTCCTCGAGCTTCGGCGCCCGTTCGGTTTCGGCCATTCAATCGACGAGCGCGGCAGGCATGACCTGCGTATCGCGCGTCCGCGCGAGCTTCGCAGCTGCGAACGTGGTCGGTTCGCCGTGGCGCGCGAGGTCGACGGCGCTCGTAACGACGAACGCGACGTCGCGCAGCCGCACGCGGGGTGGCGGCGTTGTGGTCGGAGCAGAGCGTACAGCGTCGAGCGCGGTTGCGAAGACCGCAGACATGGGCATACGTGGGGGACGGGGCGCTGGGGCGAGGGGGTCGACGAGGGCCGTCTCGACCTCGCCGCTCGCACGTGCCGTGGCGCCGGAGGTGATTGACGCGTGGCCGAACGCGATGCCAGACGGAAACGATTCGAACGACGGCGCGGCGAGACGATCGGAGGAAGATAGCTGAGCAAACTGGCCGGGCGCGAACAGATCCTCGACGTCAACCTTGTCTGGAGTGCTCGTGCCGACGGCGACGTGATCGATCGAAAAGTGAAGCGGGCCCGGAAGCGAGACGTTGCCGAACTGGGTGATGTCGATGTCGAGCGGAACGACGCGCTGACGCACCACGACGCTCGCGATCGGATGAAGTTTGGCGCTCGCCCCGGATTTTATGACGAGGCACGGCCGCTCGCCCGCCGGCAGCGAGCCCGACCAGGCGGTCGGGTCGACGAGCGCGGAGCGGAGCAGCGCAGCGATGTCGGGCGGTGGAGGCAGCGGGACCGTCGCGCCGTCGCCCCACATGACGTCAAAGCCAACCGAAACGCTCCACCAGAGGAACTCGAGACTGGCCAGCCCCACTGCATGCCACGGGCCTGGGCCAATCAGCGTGAAGTGGAGCTTGACGGCCGCGAGGCTGTGACCGTGCCAAGTGATCGAGGCCGAAGCGAGGATCTCCGCCTCGAAATGGAATGGCTCGAACACCAACAGCACATCGAAGCCAGCGTGCGCGACGATGACAAAGCCTCCACCTCGGAAGTTGAGGTCTGCATGCGCGCCGAGTTGCGCGCTATTCGAGGTCAGCGCGAGGTAGGCATCGAGGCGAAGCTGAGGGTTGTCGCCGGCGGTCAGTTGCAGGCGGCGTAGGGTCGGGAAGCCCGGAGGGGCATGGAAGTTCGGGTGGTAGCCGCCCATTGCGAAGAGAAAGGATGGTGAGTCGCCCCAACCGAGCCGCAACGCGAGATCGCCGGAGAGGGGATATCCCGCGAGCTGCGAGTCGTGCAGCGACGCGTCGAGCGAGAGCGTGCCCCGGCCGAGGTCGAGGACGCCGATCGCATCGATGCGAAGGTCGACGAGGCGGTTCGCGAGGTTCGGTAAGCCAACCTGCGCCGACGCGAGCAGCACGATCCGGATCGGTGCCGGGATCTCCGCGAGGATCGCCAGGTTGGCCTCGATCATGGGCGGCGAGCCCCAGCCGATCGTCGGTCCGAGCCCGACGACGTAGCGATCTGGTGCACTCGGCAACAGCGCGCCGAGCGAGGCCAGCATGCGCATCGGATCGGTGCCCGAGAACAGGGCTCCGATACCGCCGCTTCGCACGAGTGTGCGGCCCGCCTCGTCGTCGACGCGTCGGCGGATCCCGACGATCGCGGTAAGACCGTCGAGCGTGAAGCCCATGCCGAGTGGAATGCCCGGCCACGTGGCACTTGCCATCACGGCGATCGAGTAGTGGCCGTCGACCTTCTCGACCGCGATCGCACCCGAGATGTGGAAGGCGTGCGCGTCGAGCGTGAGCGCGCCCGCGAAGCTGTCATCGCTCGTGCGCTGGATCGTGCCACCGCCCGAGATCAGCGAGCTCTCGATCACGATCTCGATCGCAGTCGGAGCGGCCCCATCGATTTCGAACGCGACCGGCAGGGCGCCGCCGCCGGTCTGCCTCGCGACCGCGATACGCACACCGAGGCCTTGCCAGCCGATCGTGACGGGTCCGATGGTCACCTTGCCGTCGGTGCCAAGGCGAAGTGCAGCGCCATGCTCGATCGACTCGATCCCGATACGGAACCCTGTCAGCATGACCGGCCCGAGGCGGAGTGTCGCCGGGATGACGACGCCGAGCGCGTTGCCGCCCCGAAGGTAGATGCCGTGCGCGGAGCTCCAACCGATCCCGATCGTGGCCGGCACCTCGAAGCTTCGATCGCCGATCACGGACGCGATGACGCCGGGTGCCTCGCTCGAGTCCCAGCGCAGGACGCCGTCCTTGAGGCCGGCCTCGATCGCGAACGACGTCGTTGTCCCGACGCCAAGTCGCGCGAGCCCGACCGCGGTTCGACCGACGAGCCGGAATCCGAGCGCGTCGATCAACACCTTCTCGGGCTTGTCGGGATCGCTGATGTCGAGCTCGAGCGTGGCGTGTCCGCTCGCCGCGGCGGCGCCCGTTGGGCCTCCGAGCTGAACCGCGACACCGCGCTCCGGTAGCCAGCTCGCGACGACCCCGCCCTGCACGTCGAATGAAGCATCAATCTTCACCGAGACGTGGTCGTCGAGCGGGAACGTCTTGCCGAGACCGGTGCCGACGTACGGCACGAACGCAAGTCCGGGTGGAGTGGCTCCGACGCGTACCGGCAGGAATCGCACGCCCGCCTCGACGGCGGCGCCGGCGCGCTCGCCGCTCAGCAGCTGAAGGTCGAGGCACAGCGGCCGGTCGGGGTCGGTGTGACCCGCCGCCGCGAGCTCGCCGTCGCGCGACTCCGACAGCTTCGTTACCCAACGAAGCTCCGTCAGCAGGTCGCGCAACCGCGCGAGCACGGCGCCCGCTTCAAACTCATCCGTTCCCCAGCCGAACCGGTCGCGAAACCCTGCACCTGGATCCGAGAACAGCGTCGGCAATAAATCCCAGTGAATACGCCGCACGATGTAGCGCTTGCGCTGCGCGGCCTCGGCGACGTACCGGATCTCAACGACGCCGAGCAACTCGAGCAGCGGCAGCGCGATCCATCCGTCGCGTCGGAGCGCTTCGATTAGCCAGTAGTCGACGATCGTCGCGGCGAGGTCACGCGTGAAGTCGGCGAGACCCGCTGGCGACGGCATCGTGTCGAGCGCTTGCAACTCAGTCCACAGCTGCCTCACAGACGTTGCGATCTGTTCTGCCTGCGGCAGCGATAGCTCGTCGTGCTCGACCTCCCGCCAGAGCGATTCGAGCGCTGACAGGGCGCCACCGGCGGCGGCGATCTGCGGCGGCACGGAATCGAGCTGCCAGCCGAGGTCACGAAACATCGACAGCAGCAGCGCGTCGTCGCTCCATGCCTCGGCCGCGCGTGCGAGCGCACTTGCAAGAAAACGTACCGCGTCGCCGAGGGTCGCCACCT
>JBBRED010000411.1:0-7246 GCA_038203335.1 Haliangiales bacterium
TAATCCTTCGGGCTTCCCGACGAGCGGGCGTGCACACCTAGATCAGAGGCAGATCCCTGGATAGCAGATGTAGGAGACAGTTTAACCTCGGGTCTCGCATCAGACCGTCAGTGCTCAAGAACTAGGCTAGCGATCGCGATCTGGATCGTCAACCGAAAAAACGTCGACGATCGCGATCGAAAATTTTCGCGATCGCTCCGGAGCACCGCCGTTTTCGCTTGAGACTATTTCTCGTCAAGCGTCGGCAGTGCGCGCCAGTTCGGACCCATGCCGCCCTGCTTCGCGATCGAGCGAACACCGCGCGCCATCATCGTCTCTTTGGTCTCGATCGCCTTCGCGCGATCCTCGACCGGCCGTGCGTGCTCGCCGGTGTCCATGCGAATCGCGTCGCACGGGCACGCTTCGACGCACAGGCCGCAGACCACGCAGCGCAGCTCGTCGATCTCGAACACCGCGGGGCGCTTCTCCACGCCCTTGTCGTCGGTCTCCGCGGGGATGATCGTGATGCAGTGCGCGGGGCACACCGTGGGGCAGCACATGCACGCCACGCAGCGAACGGCGCCGTCGTCGCGCAAGGTCAGCCGGTGAAGACCGCGGAACCGCTCCGGGTACTCCACCTTCTCCTCGGGGTACTGCACGGTCTCGATCTCGTTGCGCCACGTCTGATCTTCGGGCGCACCCGGCTTGTTGCGGTCGGCGAGCTTCTTGAGCGGCAGGAACAGATTGCGCGCGAAGTGCTTGAGCGTGATGCCCAGGCCCTTCGCGGTCGCCGCCAGGAACGTCACGTCCTCCGGCATCGGCCGCACGACGGCGATCGTGCGCGAGCGCGGGTGACGATCGGCCACCGAGATGACCTGCGGACCCTCGGGCGCGTCGACAACTTCCTCATGGCCGGCGGACATCACGAACCTCCCATGAACAGCAGCTTGATCAACGCGGTCACCAGGATGTTCGCGAGCGAGAGCGGCAGCAGCAGCTTCCAGCCGAGGTTCATCAGCTGATCCGCGCGGAACCGCGGCAGCGTCCAGCGGACGAGCAGCTGGAACCAGCACAGGAGGATCGTCTTGATGCCGAACATCGCGAACTGCATGCTCGTCACCGCCCAGTGGGGCAGGTGCAGGACCATGCCGCTGGTCGAGACGTGGTTCGGATCCATGTAGCCGCCGAACCGGAAGCCGTCGGCATCGAGGAACGGCACCTGGTAGCCGCCGAAGAACACGGTGGCGACCACGGCGCTGATGAACACGATCTCGATGAACTCGGCGAGGAAGAAGATGCCCCAGCGCATGCCGGAGTACTCCACGAAGTAACCGATGATCTCGGGCTCGCCCTCCGGGATATCGAACGGTGCGCGCTTGGTCTCGGCGATCGCGGCGGTGAAGAACAGCACGAGGCCGATCGGCTGCCACAGCCACAGCCAGTTGAGCGGATTGGAGCCCGACATCGAGTCGGTCGCACCGAACGCGGCGATCGCGCCCGGCTCGAGCGTGCCGACGACGAGGAACGCGCCCATCAGCGACAGGCCCATCGCGACCTCGTACGACATCATCTGCGACGAGCTGCGCAGACCGCCGAGGAGCGCCCACTTGTTGTACGAGGCCCAGCCGGCGATCGTGCCGCCGTAGTTCGCGAGCGTGAGCACCGCGAAGTAGAAGATGAGGCCGAAGTCCGGCGCGAACATCTGCATCCGGATCGAGTCGGCGAACAGCTCGTTACCGGGCTGGGTCGCGAACAGGTACGGATCGAACGTCTGCGTCAGCGAGTGCGGATAGATCGTGGGGCCGAACGGGATGATCGCGAACGCGATCAACACCGGGGCGAGCGCGAGGATCGGCGCCAGCGTGAACAGTCCCTTGTGGACGTTCGCCGGGATGAAGTCCTCCTTGAAGATCATCTTCACCGCGTCGGCGACGAAGTGGAGGATGCCCTTGAGCTTGATCGGGCCGATGTTCGCGCGGTTCGGACCGAGCCGGTCCTGCATCATCGCGCTCTGGCGGCGCTCGGCCCAGGTCAGCAGCGAGGCGAGCGGCATGACCAGCACGAGGATCAGGAAGATCCACTTCGTGCCGGGCCAGTCGAGGATGTCGTAGAGCGTCTTCCAGGTCATGACTAGCCTCGGCTCCCCGCGAACCGCAACGACAGCGGACGCGCGTCACGCGCCCAGGTCAGCGAGCTCCACGCCGGAACGGCGGCGATCATCTCCTTGAACACCTCGCGCGGATGCGTCCACGCGAGCTTCGCGCCGGTCGCCCCCGCGAGCCGCACGATCGCTTCCCACGCGGGGAGCGCCTGGCCCGGAGGACCGAACGCGGCGTGCATGCGCTGCACGAAGCCGTCCTTGTTCGTGACCGTGCCGGAGACCTCGGCCCAGTCGGAGACGGGCAGCGCGACCTTCGCGTACGGCACCGGACCGCGCTCGTGCGCCGCGAGGGCGACGTACTCGAGGTCCTTGAGCTTGCCCGGATCGAGACCCGGTAGCACGTCGCCGAGGGCGAGCAGGCCGCGGATGTTGCCCTCCAGCTCGTAGACCGGCTTCGTGGTCAGGCCGAGCGCCTCGGCGATCGCCTTGACCCCGTTGAGGTTCGGATTGATGTCGGCCACGCGGAGCCGGCCATCGGCGCGCGCGGGCACCTGCGGCTTGGCCGCGAGGTAGACCTGCGTGACGCCCCACGCCTTCGCGAGGCTCGCGAGAGCGAAGTTGTCCTCGTTGCAGTGCAGCGCCGAGAGCGCGATCGCGAACTGACCGGCCGTGCGGCCGACCGCGAGCCGATCCGCTGCGGCCTTGATCGCGCGATCCCAGCCGGCCGGGAGCCCGTCGACGATCGCAGCGGCGAGCCGCTCTTCGCGGAGGTCGTGGTACGTGAACCGACCCTCGTCGCACATCCAGTAGTCGTTGACCTTCGCGTTGTGCCGAGGCACGAGGCGCCAGGCGCGACCGTTCTTGTGGTGGATCTCGATGTTGCAGCCGGTCGCGCAGCCGTTGCACACGCTCGGCGTGGCATCGAGCTCCCAGGCGCGCATCGTGAACCGGAAGTCCTTCGCGGTCAGCGCACCGACCGGGCAGACGTCCACGGTGTTCAGCGTGTACGGGTTGTCGAGCTGCTCGCCGGGCGCCGTGGTCAGGACCTCGTGGTCACCGCGCTGCGCGAACTCGAGCTGGTGCTGTCCCGAGGTGTGATCGCACGCGCGAATGCAGCGAGAGCACAGGATGCAGCGCTCCTGATCGAGGACGATCGTCGGTCCGAGGTCGACGACCTTGGCCTTGTGGACCTTCGGCACGTCGACGCGCGAGTCGTGGTTGTCGTGCTCGAAGTACAGCTTCTGCAGCGTGCACTCGCCGGCCTTGTCGCAGATCGGGCAATCGATCGGGTGATTGAGCAGCGTGAACTCGAGCTGCTGCTGGCGCGCGAGCGTGGACTGCTTGTCCACGGTGTGGACCACCATGCCTTCGCCGACCACCTGCTGGCAGCTCGGCTGCAGCTTCGGATTCTTCTCGACCGAGACCAGGCATTGCCGGCACTGCGCGACGATCGGGAGCCCGGGGTGATAGCAGAACGCGGAGATGTCGATGCCGAGGAGCTTCGCGGCCTCGAGCACGTTCGTTCCCTTCGGAACGGAGACCGGCTGGCCGTCGATCGTCAGCGTGATGACGTCGGTCGGCGGCGGCGCGCCGACCGCGATCGGCGGAATCTGCACAGTTGGTGGCGGTGTCGTCGTACTCACTTGTCGCACTCCCCGCCGATCATGTTGATCATGCCGAAGATCGGAACGATGTCCGCGATCAGGTGTCCGTGGATCAGCTTGCCGGCCGTCGAGAGATGCACGAACGACGGTGACCGACAGTAGGCTTTGTACGGGCGGCCGGTGCCGTCCGCGACGATGTAGAACCCGAGCTCGCCGTTCCCGCCCTCGACGAACGTGTACGCCTCGCCGGCCGGAACCTTGATGCCGTCGACGATGTGCTTGAAGTGCCGGATCATCGATTCGATCGTGTTGTACGTGTCGGTCTTCGGCGGCAGCGTGACGCGCGGATCGGCGACGACGACCGGACCGTCGGGGATCTGCTTGAGGCACTGGCGCAGGATGCGGATGCACTGCACCAGCTCCTCGATGCGCACGAGGTAGCGATCGAGGCAGTCGCCCGTGGTGCCGACGGGCACGTCGAACTCGACCTCGGGATAGATCGAGTACGGGTAGTCCTTGCGGACGTCGTAGTCGACGCCGCACGCGCGCGCGATCGGACCGACGCAGCCGGTGGCGATCGCGTCGTCCTTCGTCATCGCGCCGATGCCGGCCATGCGGTCGCGGAAGATCTTGTTGTTATTGAGCAGGCCCTCGACCTCGACCATCACCTTCTCGATCTGATCGAGCGTGTGGCTGAGCTTCGCGGGCAGCTCCTCGGGCAGGTCCTTGTTGACGCCGCCGACGCGGATGTACGTGTGCGTGAGCCGCGCGCCCGAGATGGTCTCGAGCAACTCGTAGAGCCACTCGCGCGCCTTCAGGAAGAACAGGAACGGGCCGAACGCTCCGAGCTCCATCGCCGACGCGCCGACGCACGTCAGGTGGTCGGTCATGCGCGACATCTCGCTGACGATCACGCGGATGTACTCCGCGCGCTTCGGGATCAGCGTCGTCAGATCCATCAACTTCTCGACGGCCATCGCCCAGCCGCAGTTGTTGATCATCGGCGAGACGTAGTTGAGCCGGTCCGTGTACGGGAAGATCTGCGTGTACGTCGCGTACTCGCTCTCCTTCTCGAAGCAGCGGTGCAGGTAGCCAGGTTGCACGTCGGACTTCACGACCTTCTCGCCATCGACCGTGAGGACGATGCGCACGGTGCCGTGCATCGCGGGATGCGACGGGCCCATGTTCACGGTCATCAGATCCGGCGGGAGCTCGGTCTCGGTATCCGAGAGGTCCTGTGCGTCCTTGCGGCCGAGGACGAGCTGCTTCAGCGAGTGTGCGTCGGTCGCCATTACTTGAACTCCGTCTCGACCTTGATCGGATTCATCGGTAAGTCATCGCGGCGGACCAGCGGCTGGCGCTTATCCTTCGGATAGTCCTTGCGCAGCGGATGGCCGACGAACTCCTCGTAGAGATAGATCCGGCGCAGGTCCGGGTGACCGTCGAAGCGGATGCCGTACATGTCGAACGTCTCGCGCTCCTGCCAGTTGAACGCGGGCCACAGGCCGGAGAGCGAGGGGACGCGCGGATCGGCCTCCGTCAGCTCGACCTCGATGCGGATCCGGTGGCGATGCTTGCTCGAACGGAGCTGCCACACGGCGGTGAATCGCGGCTTGTCCTCGGTCCACGCCGCGCTCGGCGGCTGGCCGAGCGGCTTCCAGTCGAGCCAGTCGGTGGCGGTGGCGAACACCGGCGCATCGAACGCCATCGCCGGATCGTTCTTCAGCCACGTCGCCACGGCGAGCAGCTGATCGCGCTTGATCCACGCGATGTCATCCGTGTGCGCGGTGGCGGTGCGTTCGACCGCGGAACCGTGGGCGGCCTTGAGCGCGTCGAGGACTTTCTGCGACATGGCTAACCTTCGTCTTGCGTCTTCGCGGCGATCACCTGCTCGCGCTTGTCGCGGAGCTGGCTGTGGCCGCGGCCCGCCTGGATCCGATCCATCAGCATGATCAGCGCGTCGAGCACCTGCTCGGGACGCGGCGGGCAGCCGGGGATGTAGACGTCGACGGGGATGACCTGATCGCATCCCGGCATCGTGTGATAATTCTGGTAGAAGCCGCCGGTCGACGCACACACGCCAAACGCGATCACCCACTTGGGCTCCGCCATCTGGTCGAACACGCGCTTGAGCGCCGGGCCCTGCTTCTCGGTCACCGTGCCGACGACCATCAGCAGGTCGCTCTGCCGCGGCGAGAACCGCGGGAACTCCGCGCCGAAGCGTGCGAGGTCGTACTTCGGACCGGCGACCGACATGAACTCCATGCCGCAGCACGCGGTGACGAACGGATAGCTGAACAGCGAGAACTTACGGCCCCAGTTGGTGACCTTGTCGAGCGTCGACTGCTTCGCCCACTTCGCGGCGTCTTCGAGCCGCGTGGTCGTGATCTCTACTCCCATCCGATCGCCTTCTTTCTCCAGACGTAGGCGAGCGCCACGACGAGGATCGCGACGAACACCAGCATCTCGGCGAAGCCGAACACACTGACGATCGGCGTCCCGGCGGGGCCCATCGTGTGCGACAGCTGGTTATAGAGGACCGCCCACGGGTACATGAACGCGGCCTCGATATCGAACACCAGGAACAGAATGGCGACCTGGTAGAACTTCACGGAGTAGCGCCCGCGCGGCGTTCCGATCGGCTCGCTGCCGCACTCGAACGGCTTGAGCTTGTCGGGACTCGTGGCTCGTGGACCGATCATCACGGCAAGCACCGTGAAGAGGCCGCAAAAGCCGAGGGCAAATGCGATCGCCAGCCCCGCTGGCATGTATGCCTGTAGCTGCAAAGCCCGCGCAGTATATGGCGGGCACCATGGCGGTCAACGCGCGCGAGCCGGGATTTTCAGAGGCCGATCGCGCCCTTAGGAAAGTCGGCCTGCGACAAAGCGCCTCGGTTCGATGCTCGAAGTCGGGCTAGAGGTTCGCCTGCGCATTGCGCAGGGCTTCTTCGAGCGCGGCGATCATCTCCTCGTTGGTATCGACGAGGTAGATGGTCTCGAGGCACGGACGCCGATGGGCCCGGATCTCCTCGACGATCGCGCGGGCGGCCTCGTCGAATGGCACGTCGCCGAGGTCGGTGCCGATGCCGGGGATCGCGATGACCTTGAAGTTGTTGCGGTCGCTGGCGATCAGCGCGGCGCGAGCGGCGCGGCGCACGTTCTCGGCGCCGATCTTCATGCCCGGCTCCTCCATGGTCGGAACGTGGATGACGTTCTTCGCAGGGAGCTGCCCGGCGGTGGTCACGAGCGCAGCGCCAACAGCGATCGGCGCAGCGGCCATCGCGGCCTGCTGGATCACGTCACCACCCTGGCGGCGCAGCGCGCCTCCGATCCCGCCGCCCATGATACCGAGGGAGTTCGCCGGGTTGACGACGGCGTCGACCGGGAGCGTCCAGATATCAGCCTTCGCTACGTGAACTTGCATCGCGCGGACCCATAACACCGCGGTCCGACGCGACGCAACGGGAGTTTCTCTAGGCGCACGCCTTCTCGAGCTCGGCCTCGACCTTGTCCTCGGCCCACTTCTTCGCGACGGCGAGCTCCTTGACGATGAGCTGCTTCGC
>JBBRED010000412.1:0-7192 GCA_038203335.1 Haliangiales bacterium
GCCAAGCCGATCGAGCACGACGAGGTCGACGATGGCTGGGGCCCGCCGGGGACCACGATCCCGCCGCCGCTCCTCGGCGCGGTGCCCGGCACCGACGACGATGCCGACGGCGACAACGACGAGACCACCGGGCGCATCCCGGTCTCGAACCCGGATGCGGCGCCGCTGATCGTGGGACCCGCGATCCCGCCGCAGTCATCGCGTGACGCCTCCGGCGGCGTGCAGACGCCGGCGCGCGCACTCGAAGAAGCGACGTCGCGAATGATCGAGCTGATCCGCGCGCTCGAGCAGACGCACGAGCGCGATGAGGTGGTCAGCGTGATGGTCGATCATCTCGCCGAGACGCATCGGCGCGCTGGGTTCTTCGTGGTCAAGCGCGACGAGCTGACGGTGTTCTCGATCAAGCCGCGGCCGCACACGATGCCGTTCGCCACGCTGCGGCTCGATCGCCCGTCGACGTTGGCCGACGTGGTCGGCACGCGGCTGCCGTATCGCGGCCCGATCCCCGATGCTCCGAGCCGGCAGTTCCTCGCGACCGTGCTGACCGTGTGCCCGCCGGAGATCCTGCTCGTCCCGGTCACGGTGCGCGAGCGTGTCGTCGGCGTGCTGTTCGCGGAGAACCGCTCGCGCCACGCGTTCGACGACCAGCTCGCCTTCGCGTCGCGCGCCGCCGGCATGGCCCTCGAGCGCGTGCTCAAGTCCAAGCGAAGCTGATCGGGCCGCGCTATCGCGCCGCGCGGAGCCGGTAGTCGTACTCGCGCTGGCGCCGCTCGGCGACGTCCTTGAGCTCCGCCCACAGCGCGGGGAACGCGCCGGCCAGCTCGTAGAAGTCGCGCGGAGGGAGCGCGAGGATCTCCACGTCGCCCGCCGCGAGGACGTTCGCCATCGCCGGTACGCGATGGAGCAGCGCGACCTCACCGACGTACTCGCCGAGCGCCACGGTGCCGACCTGGACCATCGTGCCATCCGCGCGCTCGACGCGAACGTCGAGCCGCCCCTTCGAGACCAGCACCAGCGGATGCGCGGTCTCGCCCTGCCGGATGATCGTGGTCCCGTGCGGGACCGCGCGGCGCTGGAACCGCTGGAGGATCTGCGCGCGGCGATCGACGGGCAGCGGCGCGAAGAACTGCGTGGTCAGCACCGAGCTGGTCGGCGCGCGCTGGCGGATGCCGGGCATCTCGCGCGGCTGGGTCTGATCCTCCTCGCGATGCTCCACGCCCGGCGCCGGCGTCTCGACATCGTCGTCAGGATCGTCGAGATCCGTGCGCCGGAACGGCACCGTGGGCGGTGGGCGCGACAGCCGCTCGACCTCGGCGGATGCGATGCGCGGGCGCTGCCGGGTCTCGAGCTCCGCGGCGACATCGAGGTTGCGCTGCAGGATCTTGCCCGTCAGGGTCTCCGAGATCCTGCGCGCCGCGTTCGCGAGCCCGCTCGAGGGCCGGGTCGCGTCGTCTCCCGGGCGCGTGTCGGCCGCGTCGATCGGATCCGCTTCGGTGGGCACGCTCGGCCGTTCCACGCCGGTGACGAGATCGGTCTCCGACAGCTTGCTGAGCATCGACGTCGTCGGATCGTGGACGTGATACGGGACCGCGCGTGGCAGGGGTGTCTCGTCCATCGACGACCGCCGGGACCGCAGGCCGGAGGAGTCGCGACCGAGGAACTGCGGGATCGGCTGCGCGGGACGCTCGGGGATGTTCGGCGCCACCACGAGCGTTCCCACGTCGAGATCGACATCGACCTCGCGATCGCGGACGGGCGGTGGCGGCTGGCTCGGCGACGATGGCGGCCGCGGGATCAGCGTCGCGAGCAGCGCACGGCTGGCCGAGTCGTTCGGCGCGATCTCGATCAGGCTCTTGCACACCGCGATCGCCTGCTGCACGCGGCCCTGGTCGCGATACGCGATCGCGACGGAGCGGTAGAGATCGATCGCGTCGCTCATGCGCGCGACCTCGCGATACGCAGTCGCGAGCGAGATTCGTAGCCCGAGGTTCTCCGGCTCGTCCCGGAGGCGCTTCTCGAGCTCCTTGAGCTTGCTCACGACGGAGTGAGCGAGACCTGCGCCTTGAACGTCATCGCAGGAGAGTTCTGCGGCAGCGCCCACTTGCCGGCCACGGTCTTGATGCACGCATCGAACGTGCTGCCGAGCGACGGCGAGAAGTTCGCGTCCCGGAACGCGCCGGCCTGCGAGAAGCTCGCCGAGACGGTGAGCGTGATGGTCCGCGCCTGAAGGCTGGTGTCCTTCTTGAGCGCCGCCTCGTAGCACTTCTGGATCGCGCCGCGGGACTTCGCCACGACGTCGAGGAACTGCTTCGACGCCTCCCCGGCCAGCTTGGTGTCGACCGGCGGGTTGGTACCGACGGGACCCGGCTTGACCGTGAGCGCGTTGCCCTCGATGGTCACCGTGATCTCGTTGCCGGTGGGCGTGCCCTTGTCGCGCATCCACTGCGCCTTCTCATCGGTGAGCTGGGCGATCAGCTTGTCCTTCTCGGCCTTCGCCTCCTGGCACTTCTTGAGATCGTCGACGGTTTGCGGATTGTCGACCGTCTTTGTCTCGCCCTTGCATCCAGAGGCCACCGCCGTCGCGAGCACCACGAGCTTGATCAGAGGGTTACGCATCTTCAGCTGTCTTTCGTTCTTGATGCTATGGGGTCGTGGGGGTGGATGCCAGGTCGCTCGATCAGGTCGCGGACGATCTGCCCGCCGTTCACGTGCTCGACAACGACTCGCCGAGCGCGCGCGGGATCCATCCGATTATACAGAGCCGTCACTCCGCGCGGGCCTGGGAGGGTGGCAAACCCGCTGGTCGGGAGGGCGCCCGGCTCTACCGTGAGGATCTCCCTCACGAGGACATTGGGGCCCTGGGTGCACCTGCCAAAGCAGCTCTGCCATACGAGCTCGGTTCGGTCGCGAGCCCCATTCGCCTCGAGCGCCGAGCGGAACGCCTCGTGGAGCACGGCAGAGCCACGTCGGTCCCCGCACTCCGGCCCACGGCAGATCACGATCCTGAACCGGCGATCTGCCACGTCTCCGGAGCCTGACCGGGTCACGCGCCGGTGTCAATCCGCGCCGAGGGCGTCGCGGATCAGGGTGACGAGGGCCGGCTTGGTTCGAGGATCTGCGGCGACATAGGCGAGGACGGCCCGATCGGCCGGCATCGCGGTCCCCGACAACGCGACCACGATGGCCTTCTGCCATCCGGCGTCGCCGCCGAGGTCGTCATCCGCATGATAGAGGAGCAGGTGCGAGATCAGCGCCGGGCGCTCCGCGCCGTGGCCGATCGCAGCCATCGCACCGATCACCCAGGTCAGCTCCGGGCTCGACGTGGTCGCCGCATCGAGGTGGAACTGCAGCGCTGCGAGCGCCGCGCTCACGTGCTTCGGATCGAGCACGATCTCGGGAGCGCCGAGACCCGCGATCGCCTTCGCGACCGGCGCCAGCGCATCGGGCTCGGTGCCCGCGATGTAGTCCATGTGCGTGGCGAGCTGCTCCGTCAGCACCGGCAGGCTCGCGGGATCGTGGCGAGCGGTGAGCAGATCCACGACGGTGTCCTTCAGGCGCTGCGGCGCGCGGTCATCGGAGAGCACGGCGAGCAGCTCGGCCGTGACCTGAGCACCCGGCTGCTTCGCGAGCGCGATCACCGCGAGCTCCTTCACGCGATCGAACCGTGCGTCGTGATCGCGCGCGATCGAGACCAGCGCGGCCACGGTCTCCGCGGCGCCCTGCTCGCTCGACGGTGCCCAGCCATCGGCATCGAACGTGGCCCCGATCACCTGCTGGGCGATGCCGAGCGACTTCTTCGCGCGCACGCCGCCGGTCTGTGGATCGAGCGCGACGATGTCGCCGTTCGTGGAGATGCCGACGATCACGTTGCCGGTGTGCTCGGATGCGACGAGCTCGACGCGCGGCTGGCTGTACGCCCAGCGCATCTCGCCATCGAGACCGAACCCGAACAAGAACCGGAAGTAGTGCACCGCGTAGCCGTCACCGACGAGCTTCATCGGACCCGTCCTGGTATCGACGCTCGACCACAGCACGCGTGCTCGGTCCGCGGCGGTGTAGCCCTGCTGGATGCGATCGTAGGCGTCGGGGGCGTAGCTCGTGCGCTCGAGCTGCGAGGGCACCTTGACCCGCGCGTAGGTCGACTGGTCGCGCTTGCCGGTGACGCTGCGCTCGTCGAGCCGGAACATGCCCTGGCGCGAGCCGTAGTACGCGACGTCGCTGGTCACGCGGAGCGTCGAGATCTGCTCGTCGAGGCCGCGGAGGCGTGTGAGCTGCTTGCCGGTGCGGCCGTCGAGGATCGACAGCCACTGGCTGAGGAACGGCACGTAGACCACGCCACCGTGGGCCTGGGGCGCGCCGAGCTGACCGGAGGCGTCTTCCTTCCACAGCGTGCCGCCGCTGCCGCCATCGTACGCGGCGAGCCACCACGTGCTGCCGCTCTTCGTCACGAGGTACGCGCGGTCGCGATCGGCGGCCGCGCCGACGAACTCACCGCTGATGTCGACCTTCCAGCGCGGTGCGCCACGGGCCTGATCGCGCGCGACGAGCTGCTTGCCCTCGAGCGCGACGATGAAGTCACCGCCGACGTAGATCCGCGACTGGACGTCCGCGTCGGTCTTCCACAGCACGTTCCCCGCGGCGAGGTCGTACGCGATGATCGTCTTCGGTGCGCCGGCCGCGAGCGCGAACACGCGCGGCTGACCGCTCTTGTTGGTCGGCGTGGGCTGGGCGGGGAGCGTGCGCGCCTGCAGCGCGCCGTTCAGCGCGAACGCATTGTTCTCGTCCGACGACAGGCGAAACACGGAGGCGTGACCACACGCGGCGAGCGTCGCGGCGATCGCGATGGCGGCGAGCCTCGACATCACTTCCCTCCCAGGCGCGCGTCGACCACCATCTGCGCTTCACCGCGCGACGGTCGCGGCGGCGTCTTCGGCGAGCCATCGAGGTACTCGGTGAGCACGGTGACCGCGGACGGGTCCTGGATCTTCGCGATCGCGCGCACGACCTCGACGCGCGCTTCGTCGGGACCAAAGTCCGCGCGCTTCAGGATCGCGCCGAGGGCGATCGCCAGCGACGGATCCGGAACCTTGCCGAGCTGGTCGGCGAGCTTGCGTGCGAGATCCGGATCGGCGAGCTGCGCGAGCGCGCGGGCCGACGAGTCCTCGCCCTTCGCGAGCAGCGCGAGCAGCGACTCGACCGCGCCCTTGATACGGCCGCGACCGGCCGCGCCCGCAGCGGCGGTGCGCACCATGCCGACCGGATCGTGGAGGCCAGCGATGATCGCTGCCTGCGCGACGGGATCGGGATACATCGCGAGCGTGGACAGCGCGGCGATCCGCACACCCGGCGTGTGGTGCCCGGCGTAGCGCTTGAGCGCGACCACATCCGACGGTGCGGGATGGAGTCCGAGCGCGGCCATCGCGGGCACGGCGACCGCGGCCGGCAGACCGAGCGCGAGCCCATCGAGCAGCGCCTCGTGGGCGCCGGGCGATGCGTTCGCGCCGAGCGTCTCGGCGGCCTTTGCCGCGGCCTCGGGGTCGTTGCCGTTCAGCGCGGCGACGTCGGTCGCCGAGACCTCGACCGCCTTGGGCTTCGGTCCCTTTGCGAGCGCGGGAGCCGACAGCGCGGTCAGCAGCGCGAACATCCTCGCGCCATGGCGCCAAATGCCTCTGGTCATGGTCCCCTCTTCGGGCCGTCGTACCCAAAACCCGGTCGACATTCAACAATTGGTGTTCCGCATTCGGTAGAAGTGACGCGTGGATCCCGCTGTCCTCCCGATCCTGTCGTGTCCACGCTGCCGCGCCGCCGCACCGTTCCGCGATACCCGCGCCGCCCGCTGTTCGAGCTGCGGCATGGAGCCGGGCTGGGCCCCGAATGGCGTGATCGACATGATCGACACCGCCGTCGGCGAGACGATCGCGGCGAACACCGAGCAGCGGTTGATGGAGAGCGACCTCGTCGCACGGATCTACGACAAGTACTGGCGTCCCACGTTCGTGCGCCTGTTCGCCGGCAAGGGCGCGGGCGCCGCGGTCGGCGGGCTCGCGGGCGAGCTGTTCATTCACAAGCACGGCCTCTCGCTCGACGATCGCCCGGGCCCATGGCTCGATCTCTCGTGCGGCCCCGGAGCGTTCGCCCCTGCGCTCGCCGCCGCGGCGCCGGGCGCGCTCGTGGTCGGTCTCGATATCTCGCGCGCGATGCTCGAGGTCGCGGCGCAGCGCACGGGCGGCTACACGAACGTCGTGCTCGTGCGGGCCGATGCGCACTCGCTGCCGTTCGTCGACGGCGCGTTCAACGGCGTCAACAACGCCGGCGCGCTCCACGCATACGACGATCCGGAGCTCGTGTTCCGCGAGATCCGGCGCGTGCTGAAGCCCGGTGGTCTGTACATGGGCTCGACGTTCGCCGAAGCGCCGTCGCTGCTCGGGCGATTGACGGCACGTGCCGCGGGTATCCGCCGGTTCGAGCCGAACGAGCTGCGCGCGTGGCTGCAGCGGATCGGCTTCTCGGATTACGAGGACGTTCGCCTCGGCGGCGCGCTCGTGTTCCGCGTTCGCCGGCCCTGAGCTACCAGGCCGCGCCGACGATCGGCATCGCGAGCCCGGGCTGCGGCGCGAGCTCGCGCGACAGCGGCGCGATGCCGATCATCCCGAGGCCCCAGCGGCCATCGGAGCTGCGACCGAGCACGGCGGGCGGCGCGTCGTCGACCGCCGTGTCCTTCGCCCCCGGCTTGACGTCGAGATCGACGTCGAGATCGCGGGTCAGCCGAAACCCGACGTACGCACCGGCGAGCACGCCGATGCTCGACAGCAGGCCGACGACGCGCTCGTCGGCGGTGCTGCTCGGATCGTGAATACCCGCGTAGAGCAGGAACGGCACCGCGCCACCCGCGGCCGCGAGCCCGGCGACGCGCAGCATGCGCCGCGGGGTGGTGTTGGTGTTCGGCGCCGCGATCAGACCCACGACGAGGCCGCCCGCCGCGCCGAGGATCGCGTTGACCGAGTACGCCTCGCTCTCGGCGGGCTGCATCAGCATGCCGATCGTGAAGCCGCCGAACACGCCGATGCCGGCCAGCGTGTCGACGAGCGCGATGTCGCCCTCGGTGTAGTTGTCGCGCGTCGCGAGGCCTGCACCGGCGAGCAGGCCGACCGTCGATCCGATGCTGGCGCCGACCAGGACCTCGCGCGAGGTA
>JBBRED010000413.1:0-7185 GCA_038203335.1 Haliangiales bacterium
GCCACCCGCGAGCGCGATGGTCCAATCGAGCTCGGCCGACTCGTTCTCGACCGGTTCGACTGTGGACACACGAAGGGCCGTCATTGGCGCGTCAGCGGTGCGAATCACGTGCCGTCTGATCGGCAATGCCCCGAGACGACGATGATGGCGGGAGCGTGCGTCGGAGCACGCACGCGCGCCGGCGCGCGTGCGGATCTGGCCGAGCCTCGGCGAGCCACTCGACGTGATGCTGGAACACACATTGCTGCGACTCGCGCATCACCACCAGGAGCGTAGCGATGAAGTCGATTTCGGAATTTCACAGCGAAGGAACGGGCGAGGTCGCACCGACGACGTTGTCGCGCGGCCTCGGTCTGTTCAGCCTCGCGCTCGGCGCGGTCGAGCTCGCGATGCCGCGCACGCTCGCGGAGCTGATCGGCATCGATCCGGACGGAGCGACGCCCACGCTCGTGCGTCTCGTCGGTGCGCGGGAGCTCGCCGCGGGCATCGGTCTGATCATGAACCCGCAGCGGCCCGCCCCACTGTGGTCCCGCGTGGTCGGAGATCTCGTCGACCTCGGCCTGCTCGGCCTCGCGGCCGGGACGAAGCGCACGAGTGGAGTCCGCCTCGCGGGGGCCGTTGCCGCCGTCGCCGGAGTCATGGCGCTCGACGTGTTCGCGGCGAAGCGCGCCCAGAAGGTGTACGACGCGGCGAACCAGCCGATCATCTTCTCCGTCACGATCAACAAGCCTCCGCGCGAGGTCTACGACTTCTATCGCAAGCTCGAGCGGCTCCCGATGTTCATGGACTGGCTCGAGTCCGTGACCGAGACCACCGACACGCGCTCGCACTGGGTCGCGAAGCTCCCGGTCGGCACCGTGGCGTGGGATGCGGTGATCACCGAGGACACGCCCGGCGAGGCGATCGCGTGGGAGTCCATCGACTCGCGGATCTCCACCGAGGGCCGCGTCACGTTCGCTCAGACCCCTGGCCGCAACATGACCGAGGTCCGCGTCGAGATGAAGCTGGGCTTCACCGGCATGGCGCCGTCGACGCGGGTGGCGAAGTTCTTCGCGAAGCCGCAGATCAAGGGCGACCTCCGGCGCCTCAAGCAGGTCATCGAGACCGGCGAGGTGCTGATGAGCGACGCGAGCCAGATGAAGTTGCCCCACCCCGCCCAGCCGTCGGAGTCGCCGGACCGCGAATCGAAGCTGTTCATCCCGAATCCACCGACCGCCGAGAAGGGAGTCACCCGATGAGGGCGAATACGTTCCAGGGCAAGAAGCACCTCGAGGTCCGCACCGTGCCGGACCCGCAGATCCTCAACGCGCGCGATGCGATCATCAAGATCACCGCGACCACGATCTGCGGATCGGACCTGCACCTCTACAACGGCTTCATGCCGACGATGCAGAAGGGCGACATCCTCGGCCACGAGTTCATGGGCGAGGTCGTCGAGCTCGGCAAGGGCGTCACGAACCTGAAGGTCGGCGATCGCGTGGTCGTGCCGTTCTGCATCGCGTGCGGCAACTGCGAATCGTGCGAGCTCGGCTTCTTCTCGTGCTGCGAGAACTCGAACCCGACCGGCTGGATGCCCGAGAAGCTGATGGGGCACGCGACCTGCGGCGCGTTCGGGTACTCCCACCTGACCGGCGGGTTCGCCGGCGGCCAGGCGGAGTACGTGCGCGTGCCGTACGCGGACTTCGGGCCGATCAAGGTCCCGTCCCACCTCAGCGACGAACAGGTGCTGTTCCTCTCCGACATCTTCCCGACCGGCTACATGGGCGCGGAGATGTGCGACATCACCCCGCGGAAGGTGGTCGCGGTGTGGGGCGCGGGGCCTGTCGGACAGTTCGCGATCGCGAGCGCGAAGATGCTCGGCGCGGAGCGCATCATCGCGATCGATCGCTTCCCGTATCGCCTCAAGGTGGCGGCGGAGAAGGCCGGCGCGACGGACGTCATCAACTACGAGGAGCAGAACGTCCAGGAGGTGCTCCGCGATCTCACGGCGGGGCGCGGCCCCGACGCCTGCATCGATGCCGTGGGCCTCGAGGCGCACGGTCACGGCCTCCAGTTCGCGCACGACAAGATCAAGCAGAAGGCGAAGATCCAGATGGATCGCCCGATGGCCGTGCGCGAGGCGATCATGGCCTGCCGCAGCGGCGGAACGGTTTCGATCATGGGCGTCTACGCGGGCTTCGTCGACAAGTTCCCGCTCGGCGCCCTGATGAACCGCGGCCTGACGATCAAGACCGGTCAGTGTCACGTCCACCGCTACATGAAGCCGCTACTCGAGCGCATCGAGCGCGGCGACATCGATCCGAGCTTCGTCGTTTCGCACCACATGAACCTCGACGACACGCCGAAGGGGTACGACATGTTCATGCACAAGCAGGACGAGGTCATGAAGATCGTCCTTCGCTCCTGACGGGAGCCACCCGAACGGACAGGACGACCGCTGCATCCAGATCTCGCTGCCCGACGAATGGAAGGAGATGGGAGACTTGCCGTTCGACCGCGCCACCCGGGACTACGTGTTCGCGGTGGTGCGACGCATCGTGCGCAGCGCATCACTCGCCGAGGATGTCACGCAGGATGCGCTGCTGTGCGCGTATCGCAATCGTAGCTCGTTCCGCGGCGACGCCCATCCGCGAACGTGGCTGTACCGCGTGGCGACGAACACGGCCCTCGGGCATCTGCGAAGAGAACGCCGGCGCGATGCGCGTGTCGCGTTCGAAAGCCGGGCCTGCGACGAGGTCGCGGACCGCGCCGTCCCGGCGGATACGGAGCTGTGCCGTCGACGGCAGGCGCGGCGCGTGCGCGGGCTGATCGAGGCGCTGCCGCCGAAATACCGCGATGTCGTCACGCTACGCGCCGATCACACCGAGACCGAGACGGCGGCGTGCCTCGGGCTCTCGGTCACCAACGTCAAGGTGATCGCTCATCGGGCCCGCGCGCGGCTGCGGGTGGCGATGGAGGAGACGGGGGCCATGCAACACTCTCCTCGGTGAATTCCTCATCCGACGTGGTCGTCGTCGTCGGCGCCGGCGCCCAACGGGCTCGCGGCGGCGAACGCGCTCGCGAACGTGTTCCAGCGCGAACCTCCGGCGCTGGCGCCGATGTGATACCGAATCGAGGTGAGCGCGATCGCAGAAGGTCTCGAGCGCCTGGGGGTGCGGCGGCTGTTGCTCGCGATCCACGACACCAGCTTCCCGAGCGATCCCGACGAGGACATCGGTCGTGGGACGCCCGCCACCCGCGCCGCGGGGCGACTCTTCGCGTACGCGAAGCAGCTCGGGTTCACCGGCATCCAGCTCGGCCCGCAGGGGATGACCTCGCGCCGCAACCCCTCGCCCTACGACGGGACCATCTTCTCGCGGCACCTCGGCAACGCGTCGCTCGCCGCCTACGCCGAGCTCGTCGGTCCGACCGATCTCGAGCGCGCACTGCTCCCCGAACCCGGCGGGCCGGCGCGGCACGCGCATGCCTACGACGCCGTCCATCGGCTGCTCGATGCCGCGCACGCCGGCCTCCCGGATCGGCCGCACGTCCGCGCGCGGCTCGGCGCCTTCCGCCGCTGGCACGATCGGTGGCTCGACAGCGACGGGCTCTACGAAGCACTCTCGGTCGCGTACGGAGGCGCCGGATACCGGCACTGGCCCGCCGCCGATGGCGCGCTGTGGGTGAGCGGCAGCGCCGACGAGCGCGATGCGTTGATGGCCGCGCATCAGCAGGCGATCGAGCGGTACGCGCTCGGCCAGCTGCTCGTCCACGAGGAGCACGAGCGGATCCGCGGCGACCTCGCGCGGATCGGACTCGCGGTCTACGGCGACCTCCAGGTCGGCTACTCGGATCGCGACGCGTGGGCGTATTCGGCGGTGTTCCTCGACGGCTATCGCATGGGTGCGCCGCCGAGCCGCACCAACCCCGACGGTCAGCCGTGGGGCTATCCGGTCCTCGATCTCGTCCATCGCGGTGATGCCGCGCGTGCCCTCGTCACCACGCGCGCCGAGAAGGCGTTCGCCGAGTACGACAGCCTGCGCATCGACCATCCGCACGGTCTGATCTGCCCGTGGGTCTACGCCTCCGACACCGCCGACCCGAGCGCTGCGGTGCGCGCGGGCGCGCGGCTGTTCGAGTCCCCGGACCTGCCGGATCATCCCGCGCTCGCGCGGTTCGCGATCGCCCGCACCGATCAGATCGACCGTGCGCAGCCGCGCTTCGCGGATCGCTGGGTCACGGCGCTCGACGCGGAGCAGATCGATCGCTACGCGATCCTGTTCGAGGCGCTCGTCACATCGGCGCGCCGGCACGGCCGCCGGCCCGAGGATCTCTCGTGCGAGGTGCTGAGCACCATGCCGCGCCCGCTCGAGGACGTGCTCGCGCGCTACGGCCTCGGCCGCTGGCGGATCACGCAGAAGGCGAAGCTCGACGATCCGACCGACGTCTATCGCACCGAGAACGCGATGCCGCGCGACTGGGTCATGCTCGGCAACCACGACACGGCGCCGATCTTCGGGCTCGTCCGTGGCTGGCCGGCGTCACAGCGCGACGCGTGGGCGCGCCACCTCGCCCAGCGCCTGCACCTGCGCGAGCCCGCTCGCCTCGCCGAGGCCGGGTTCCTCGCCACCGCGATGCTCGCCGAGTTGTTCGTCTCGCGGGCCGAGAACATCTCGATCTTCTTCGCCGACCTGTTCGGCTACGAAGAGCGGTTCAACGTGCCCGGCCTCGTCGACGACGCGAACTGGACGTTGCGGCTCCCGCCGGACTTCGCGGCCGTCCACGCCGAACGGCTCGCGCGCGGCGCCGCCCTCGATCTCGGGCTCGCGGTCGAGCTAGCGCTCGCGGCGCAGGAACACGGCACCGAGCGGCGGTAGCATCACGTTGATCGAGAGATCACGGTGGTGCGCGCGCACGGGATGCGCGGTGACGCCGCCGAGGTTGCCCTGCCCGCTCCCCCCGAAGGTGACCGCATCGGTATTGAGCAGCTCGTGGTACGTGCCCGGCTCGGTGACGCCGATCCGGTAGTTCGAGCGCGGCACCGGCGTGAAGTTGAGCGCGATCGTGATCGCCCGGCGGTCGCGCGCGATCCGCTCGTAGACCAGCACCGAGCGCTCGGCGTCGTCCGCGGCGAGCCAGTGAAAGCCGGCCGGGTCGCAATCGAGCTCGTGGAGCGCGGCGTGATCGCGGTACAGACGGTTGAGCTCGCCGATCAGCAGCGCGATCTGCGCGTGCTCCGGGACGTCGGCGAGGTGCCAGTCGAGGCTGCCGTCGTGGTTCCACTCGCGGAGCGAGGCGAGCTCGCTCCCCATGAACAGCAGCTTCTTGCCGGGCTGGCTGTACATGTACGCGTAGAGCAGGCGCAGCGTGGCGAGCTGCTGCCAGCGATCGCCCGGCATCTTGCCGAGCAGCGAACCCTTCCCGTGCACGACCTCGTCGTGCGAGAGCGGCATCACGAACCGTTCGTCGAACGCGTACAGCCCGCGCATCGTGAGCTCGTGGTGGTGATGGCGGCGATGGACCGGATCGTGCGCGAGATACGCGAGCGTGTCGTGCATCCAGCCCATGTCCCACTTGTACGAGAACCCGAGCCCGCCCTGTTCGGCCCCGGTGACGTGAGGCCACGCAGTGGACTCCTCGGCGATCGTCACGGCCTGGGGCTGTTCGCGTCGGATCGCCTCGTTCAGCCGCTGCAGCAGCTCGACCGCCTCGAGGTACTCCTTGCCGCCGCGCGCGTTCGGGATCCAGTCGCCCTCCGCCCGGCCGTAGTCGCGATACAGCATCGAGGCCACGCCATCGACGCGGAGGCCATCGATGTGGAACTGCTCGAGCCAGAACAGCGCGCTGGAGAGGAGGAAGCTGCGGACCTCGGGTCGGCCGAAGTCGAACACGGCCGTGTTCCACTGCGGGTGAAAGCCGAGTCGGCGATCCGGATGCTCGAACAGCGCCTCGCCATCGAAGTGCGCGAGGCCGTGGGCATCGGTGGGGAAGTGCGCGGGCACCCAGTCGAGGATCACCGCGAGGTTCGCGCGGTGCAGCTCGTCGACGAGCGCCATCAGATCCTCGGGCGTCCCGTAGCGCGCGGTGGCCGCGAAGTAGCCCGTGGTCTCGTAGCCCCAGGAGCCGAAGAACGGATGCTCGGTGAGCGGCATCAACTCGACGTGCGTGAACCCGAGCCGGGTGACGTGCTCGACGAGCAGCGGCGCGATCTCGCGGTAGGTCAGGGAGCGGTTGCCCTCCTCCGGGATCCGCCGCCACGAGCCGAGGTGAACCTCGTAGATCGAGACCGGCGCGTCGGGCCGCGATCGCGCCGCGCGCGACGCCATCCACTCGCCATCGGACCACGCGTGGTCGGCGGTCCACACGATCGACGCGGTCTGCGGCTCGCGCTCGCTCCGCCGTGCGAACGGATCCGCCTTGAACATCGCCGCGCCACCGCGCCGCAGATGGAACTTGTAGAGCGCGCCCTGCCCCACGTCCGCCACGTCGGCGGTCCAGACTCCCCCGGTCGCGGGGAGGAGATCCAGCGGCGTCGCGCCCGGAGTCCAGTCGTTGAAGTCGCCGACCACGCTGACCATGTCGGCGTGCGGTGCCCAGGTGGAGAACCGCGTCCCGCCAGCGATCGGATGCGCACCGAGCTTGTCGTACAGGCGTGGGTGGGTGCCCTCGCGCAGGAGGTGCGCGTCGAGCTCGCCGAATGCGTGACCATCGACTGCCGGCGCCGCGCGGCGCATCCGCTTGGTGCTCACGCGGACGCTCCGAGCATCTCGATCAAATTGCGCATCGGGATCTCGAGCCAGTCGGGCCGGTTATTCAGCTCGTAGCCGACCTCGTACACGCACTTCTCGAGCAGGAAGAACTCGAGCAGGGACTCGAGGTCGGCGTCGATCTTCGGCACGAGCCGTGTGCCCTGCGCAGCCTCGAGGTACCCGCCGAGGAACGCGGCCGAGGTCCAGCCTGACCACGCGCGCGCCCACGGCTCGAGCCGCGCCACGTCCTCGGGGCGATGCCGGCCCGAGCGCAGCGCCGCCACGCTCGCGTAGCGCAGTGAGCGAAGCAGGCCCGCCACGTCGCGCAGCGGACTCCGCTTGAACCGCCGCTGTGACAGCGGCCGCCCGGGCTCGCCTTCGAAGTCGATGATCTTGAAGTCGTCGCCGGTCCACAGCACCTGCCCCAGGTGGTAGTCGCCGTGCACGCGCGCGCGCA
>JBBRED010000414.1:0-7165 GCA_038203335.1 Haliangiales bacterium
GCGACCGGCCTCGCCGGCGCGGTGGCCGAGGTCGGCGCGATGGTGCCGAACTTGCTGTCCAGCTCGCGCGAACAGCTGGTCGCACTCGGCGCACTGGCCGCGCTCGCGGCCGCCACGCCGCGCCCGGGCGCCGAGATGCTCACGCACATCAAGGCGGGGAGGGGCACGGATCTCGGCGAGGCGATCGCGCTCATCCGCGCGCGTGGTGTGGGCAGCGTCGAGGTGCCGCGCGATCCGCTCGCGTTCCTCCAGCTCGCGCACCGCCATCGCCTGCTGGCGACCGAAGTCGAGGATAGCTTCACGGATGCGGTCGAGAGTCTCGATGCGAACGGGTTGTGGACGCAGCTCCGCAAGTGGACCTCGAGCATGGCGCCGCTGCGCTACGTGGCGTTGCGCAACGCCCGTGCGGAGATCAAGGCGGCGACGATTCCGGCGCAGCTCGCCACCGATAGCGCGATGATCTCGGCGCTCGAGGCGGTGATGGCGGAGCGCGCGTGCCGTGCGGCGCTGCTCGGTGCGGCGGAGCCGGCGAAGCGCTGGTTCGGCGAGCTCGGCGGCGATCCACTCGCGCTCGACCTCGGCAAGCTCGAAGCGGCGGTCAGCTGGTCGGCGGAGCTGCGCAAGGCGTTCGACGCGTGCGAGCTGACCGGCGGCGGAAACTCCGCGCTGCGCGCCACGGTGTGGCGTGCGCTGGTCGCGCAGATGGCAGCGTCGCCGACGGCCTCGACGGCAGAGCTCGCGCCGTTCGCCCGGCTAGCGTCGGCGGTGGCGCGCTGGTTGCCCGCGCTCGCGAACCTCGCGGCCACCATCGGCATCGATGCGTTGACGCTCGGCGCGGGCGACGATCACCTCGCGGCGCTCGTGGAGCGCGTCGAGGCGCTCGAGCTCGCGATCGAGTCGCTGCCCGCTTGGGTCGCCTTCCACGCCGCACGGCATGCGGCCATCTCCGCGGGCATCGGCCCGGCGGTCGCGGCGATCGAGCGCGGTGACCTCGGAGCCGAGGAGCTGGCGCCGGCCTGGGAGCGCGCCACGCTGCTCGCCTGGGGCGATGCCGAGCTCACGGAGACGCCAGCGCTCGCGCAGTTCCACGGGGCCTCGCATCACGCGCAGGTCTCGGCGTTCGCGGATCTCGATCGCGGTGCGCTTGCACTGTCGCGAGCCCGCGCGCTAGTCCGGCTCGCGGATCGCGTGCCGCGGATCTCCGGCAAGCTCGATGCGGCGTCGAAGGATCCCACCACGCTCGAGCTGAGCGTGTTGATGGCCGAGATGAAGAAGCCGCGCGCCCACAAGCCGCTGCGCGCGCTGTTCGCCGAGCTGCCCACGATCCTGCCGCGCCTCGCGCCGTGCATGCTGATGACCCCGTCGACGGTGGCGCAGTACCTCGATCCCGCGCTGCCGCTGTTCGATGTGGTGGTGTTCGACGAGGGCTCGCGCCTCCCCACGGCATCCGCGATCGGCGCGCTCGGTCGGGCGACGTCGGCGATCGTCGTCGGGGATGCGCAGCAGCTCGGCCCGGCCGATGGCTCCGCGGGGCTGTTCGCGGACTGCGTGGCGGCGCGGCTCCCCGAGCTCTCGCTCGCATGGCAATACCGCAGCAAGCACGAGGATGTGTTCGCGTTCGCGAACCAGCGGTACTACGGCGACCAGCTCCAGCTGCTGCCCGCACCGCAGGCCTCGCCGGACCTCGGCGTGGCGTGGCGCCGCATCGACGGCACGTTCGATCGCGATGGCGCGGGCCACAACCGCGTCGAGGCCGAGGCGGTGGTCGCCGAGGCGCTCGCGCGGCTGCGCGATCCGATCCAGCGCATGCGGTCGCTCGGCATCATCGCGGGCTCCGCGGCGCAGGCCGAGCTGATCGAGGACCTGATCGATGCCGCACTGCTCGGCGAGCCCTCGATCGCATCGGCGGGCGAGCCGCTCGTGATCAAGGACCTCACCGCGCTCGGGGTGGACGATCGTGACGTGATCCTGATCTCGGTCGGCTACGGCCCCGCGCCCGACGGCGTGATGACGATGAACCTCGGCGCGCTCTCCGAGCCCTCGGGTACGCGCGCGCTCGCCTCCGCGCTGACCCGCGCGCGCGAGCAGATCGTGGTGTTCTCGAGCTTCGCGCCCGAGGACCTGCACGATGACGCCGAGCCCGCGGTCCGCGACCTCGCCGCGTTCCTCGGGTTCGCACGCGCCGGCGGTGGCGCCGGTCGCCCCACGGAGACCACGCTGCCCGCGAGCCCGATCACGGCGGCGATCGCACGCGCGCTCGGCGAGCGCGGCTGGGCAGTGCGTCACCCGGTGGGTTGCGGCGCGTACAAGCTCGACCTCGCCGTCGTGGACCCGAGCGACCCGGAGCGCTACGTGCTCGCGATCGAGCACGATGGCCCAGCGTACGCCACGGCGGCGGTCGCGCGCGATCGCGACCGCCTGCGCGCACAGGTGCTGACGCAGCTCGGCTGGCGCCTGCACCGGATCTGGGGCCTCGACTGGTGGGCCGACCCCGAGCGCGAGATCCAGCGCGCTCACGGTGCCATCGTCACGGCGATCGCCGCGAACCGGCAGCGCCGCGCACCGATCGCCGCGACCCGGCCGCCGCGCACGGCGCGCGCGTCGGGCCAGCTCGTCGCCGCGTCGGGCTCGGCGCCCGTCGTCAAGATCCCACCGCGCAGCGAGCCGGTGATCGCCACCGGCTCGGGACCCACCGAGGCCACGCCGCTCGCCGCGTACGAGGGCACCACCACGCCGACGCGGATCAAGAAGGGCGCGATCGCGATCGGCCCATACACCGCCGCCGCGATCCCGAACGGTCGCCGCACGCCCGATGATCTGTTCGCGCCGCGGCACCTCGCCGAGCTCGGCAAGGTCGTCGAGCAGGTGCTCGCCGCCGAGGCGCCGATGCACGTGGACCTCCTTGCGCGCCGCGTCGGCGGCTACTTCGGCATCGGCCGCGTCACCCAGCGCGTGACCGATCAGGTCAAGGTCGCGCTGTCAGGTCGCGGTCGCTCCGGTGACGAGGCCGATATCGTGTGGCGTCTCGATCAAGATCCCGATGGCGTGCCGCCGGTGCGCGTCGCGGGGCAGGGCCTCAGCGCGCGCCGCGAGATCCTCGAGGTGCCGCTCTCCGAGCTCGCCTCGGCGGCGCGGATTGTCGTCGAGCGCGCGAACGGCATCGCGCCGAACGACCTCGTTCGCGATGCCGCGCGCCTCCTGGGGTTCGCGCGGATCACCGAGCAGGTTATCGCGCGCGTCACGCTCGCGGTCCGCCTCGCCGCGGCGCGCGAGCTGATCCGGATCGCCGATAACAAGGCGCAGCTTCCGTCTGACTAGACGGCGCGGAGCTGGGTCTTGCGCGGCGCGACGCGCTCGGGCTCGGCCGGCCAGTCAGGCTTGCGGAGGTACTGCCACAGACCCGCGGCCACGCCGGCCGCATGCGACACGTGCAGCGTCGGGAAGATCCGCCACACGGTGGCGATGCCGCTGGCGCCGAGCTTGCCGCCGACCCGCACCGCCTCGGCGCCCGTCGCGAGCGCGTAGGTCGCGAACACGGCCGGAGCGAGCGGCCACAGGACCGGGAGCGCGAGCGTCGCCGCCATGCCGGTGACCGCGAGGAACGGGATGAACGGCCGGAGCTTCGGCGTCTTGCCGAGCTTGAGCAGCGTGCGCGCGCGGCCGCGACCGTAGCGGTAGTACTGCGTGGCGAGCGCCTTGAACGAGTCGCGCGGGAAGTAGCTGACCACGATGTCCTTGGACAGATAGATCTGCCCGCCGGACTCGAGGATGCGCTGGTTGAGCTCGGAGTCCTCGTTCGTGATCGCCGCCGGATCCCACAGGCCGACGGTCTCGAACACCGCGCGGCGGAACGCGCCGAGGAACACGGTATCGACGAAGCCCTCGGCATCCGCGGAGCGGTACTTCGCGCCACCGACGCCGACCGGGCTGTCGAGGGCCGCACACAGCGCGCGCTGGAACGGCGTCTTCGCCTTCGCGCGCTGCGCACCGCCCACGTTATCGGCGCCGGTCTTCGCGAGTGCCTCCACGCAGCGGCGCACGTAGTCGGGCGCGTACTCGCAGTGGACGTCCATGCGCACGATGATGTCGCCGGTCGCCGCCTTGACCATGAGCCCGAGCCCGGCGGCCTGGAGCTTGGCCGGGTTGTCGATCATCTTGATCCGCGGATCGGCCTCGGAGAGCCGCGCCAGGATCTCGCGGGTGGTGTCGGTCGAGCGCCCATCGGCGACGAGGATCTCGATCAGGTCGGCCGGGTAGTCCTGGGCCTGGACGCTCGCGATGCACGCCTCGATGTAGTGCTGTTCATTGAACGCGGGCATCGCGATGGTCACGCGCGTCTGCATGGTCATGATGGTAGCGCGCCTTCCGTGCAACGTAGATGCCCGCGCCAAGGACCAGCACCCCGCCGATCACCGCGGTCGCGTGGAGGGCCTCCTCCCACACCAGGGCGCCGACCAGGACGGCCACCAGCGGCTCCATATAGGTGAGGACGGCCGCACGAGCGCTCCCGACCCGCGTCAACCCGATGACATAGACGATGCCCGCGCCGGCCCCGAGCGTGGCCGCGCCCGCGGCGAGGAGGCCGAGGGCGTGAGGATCGATCGCACCGTAGGAGATCGCGAGGGGCGCGGTCGCCGCGGCGGCGATCAGCGAGTGGTACGCCATCGCTCGGGGTGCGCCGATTCGCTCGGCGAGCCTGCGCACCGTGAACGTATTGCCCATGTAGCAGACCGCCGAGGCCAGCCCCAGGAGCCCACCGAGCACCGCTCCGGCGGCGGGGGCCTCCCAGGGTTCGAGCACGATGACCAGGCCGGCGAGCGCGACCACGGCGGCCGCCGGTGCCCCAGGGGTGCGGATGCCCTCGATCCGCGGCGCGGCGAGGGCGATCAGGATCGGCGCGGCGTAGTGCGTGAGCACCGCGATCGCGACGGTGGTGATCGAGATGGCGCCGAAGAACGTGAGGATGTTCAGCGCATCGAACGCGGCGTTGAGCACCAGCAGCGCCACGGTGCGGCGGTCCCACACCATGCGCGGTCCGCGCAGCGTGAACGGCAACGCGGCGAGCCCCATCACCAGGAAGATGATCGGCGTGCTGACGGTCGAGGGCAGGCCGGCCGGGCGCAGGAACAGGCTCCACGTCCCCCACGAGGCCGCGGCGATCGACACCATCACCAGACCGGCGAGCATGCGCGCGGGTATCGTATCGCGCGTGAGCGAGCACGAGCGGTTCCTGCGTGCGTTCCACGCGGCGCGTCCGGGGATCACCGCGCACGCGATGGAGCGGGGTGGCAGCTACGATCGGCTCGCCGCTCGCGCGACCGGTAGCGTGCTCGACCTCGCGTGCGGCGACGGTGCGCTGTTGCGACGACTACCTCCCGGCGCGATCGGGATCGATGTCTCGCGAGAGGAGCTCGGCGCCACACCGCGCGTGGTGCAGGGTAGGGCGCAACAGCTGCCGTTCGCCGCCGGTGCGTTCGACACCGTGACCTGTCACCTCGTGTTCATGCTGTTCGACGATGTCCCGGCCGTCGTGCGCGAGCTCCATCGCGTGCTCGTCCCCGGCGGGACGTTCGTGGCGCTGCTCGGCGGCGGCCCCACGGCCACCGGCGAGGATGCGTTCCATCGCTTCCTCGCGGCGCTGCGCCCATACGTCACGACGCCCCGGCGGATCGGCGATCCGCGCGCGAAGTCGGAGGCCGGATGGCGCGAGCTGTTCGCCGGCTGGAGTGCACCCACGTTCGAGCGCTGGGAGCTCGATCTCGGCGGCACGTTCGACGAAGTGTGGACGTTCCTCGGCGCGAGCTACGAGCTCGCACCCGAGGTGGCGCTGGTCCTCCGCGAGGAGCTGCGCACGAGCTACGCGCCCGACGAGCGCGTGCCGTGCAGCGTAGTGACCTGGTGCGCGACGGTCAGACGTTGAACAGGAAGTGCATGATGTCGCCGTCCTGGACGACGTAATCCTTACCTTCGACGCGCATCTTCCCCGCGGCCTTGATGCCGGCCTCGGAGTGGTGCGCCTCGAGGTCCGCGAGCGAGTAGACCTGCGCGCGGATGTAGCCCTTCTCGAAGTCCGTATGGATCACGCCGGCCGCTTGCGGACCGGTCGCACCCTTCTTGACCGTCCACGCGCGAACTTCCTTCTCGCCGGCGGTGAAGTACGACTGCAGGCCGAGCAGCCGGTAGCACTCGCGCGCGAGCGAGGCGAGGGCCGGCTCCGTGAGGCCATACGACGACAGTAGCTCCGCGCGGTCGCCATCGGGCAGCTCCGCGAGCTCGGCCTCGACCTTGCCGCACAGGATGACCACGCCGGCGCTCTCCGTCTTCGCGCGATCCTTGACGAGGTTGCTCCACGCGTTGCCATCGGGGAGGTCACCCTCGCCGACGTTGCAGCAGTACAGCACCGGCTTTGCCGTGAGCAGGCCCCACGTCGCGACCGTCTTGCGCTCGTCGTCGGTCATCTCGAGGTTGCGCACGGCCTTGCCGGCCGACAGGTGCGCGTTGACCTTCTCGACCAGCGCGAGCTCGATCTTCGCTTCCTTGTTGCCGGTCTTCGCGAGGCCGCTCGCCTTCTTGAGGCGGCGCTCCGACGACTCGACATCCGACAGCGCGAGCTCGAGATCGATGATGTCGATGTCGCGCATCGGATCGACCAAGCCCGAGACGTGGATGACGTTCGGATCGTCGAAGCAGCGGACCATCATCAAGATCGCCTGCGTCTCGCGGATGTTCGCGAGAAACTTGTTGCCGAGGCCTTCACCCTGGGACGCACCCTTGACCAGGCCGGCGATGTCCACGATCTCGACGATCGCCGGGATGACCTTCTGCGGCGGGATCCACTTCGTGATCCGCGCGAGGCGCCCGTCGGGCACTGGAACAACACCGACGTTCGGATCGATCGTGCAGAACGGGTAATTCGCAGCCTCCGCCTTGCCGGCCGTGAGGGCGTTGAACACCGTGCTCTTGCCCACGTTGGGCAGGCCGACAATACCGACGGAAAGTGCCATGACGCGCAATGCCTACCCCACAAGGCGTTGGCCTGGCAAGCGGCGCCTCATGTCGCGATCCACGACATCGACGACTGGGTGCAGGCCCCTGACCGATCAGGCGGCGCGGGAGCTCGAGCCTCGGCAACCGCGCGTCCCACCGGCGATCGTTCGTGCGCTAT
>JBBRED010000415.1:0-7110 GCA_038203335.1 Haliangiales bacterium
CGTCCACCCTGGTTCTCCCAGCGACCATCGTTCCATCGCGCGTTCGCGCGCTCGCGCTCCCAGTGACCGGCGACCCAGTCCCAGTTGCCGTTCTTCCAGTCCCAGCGACCGCGGACGTAGAAGAAGTTCGAGCGTGGCGCGCCCATGTCCTCGTTGCGCGGTGCCGGCGGCGGACCCGACGGATACTGCGCGACCGGCGGCGGCTGCGGCGCACCGTCGCCCCACGAGCCATCGACCCAGACCCAGCGTCCACCCTGGTTCTCCCAGCGACCATCGTTCCATCGCGCGTTCGCGCGCTCGCGCTCCCAGTGACCGGCGACCCAGTCCCAGTTGCCGTTCTTCCAGTCCCAGCGGCCGCGCACGAACACGAAGCCATTGCGCGGGCTGCCCATGTCGCGCTGCTCGTCGCGCAGCGCGGGAGGCGCGGCGCTCGGACCATCGATGTCCCACGAGCCATCGATCTTCACCCACGCGCCGCCCTGGTTCTCCCATCGGGCCTCGCGCCAGCGCGAGCCCCGACGCTCGTTCTCGTAGCGACCGGCGACCCAGCTCCAGTTGCCGTTCTGCCAGTCCCAGTATCCGCTCACCCAGACCTGACCACGGCGACTTCTACCGCGCTCGCGGCGCGGAGGCGGCGGTGCGCTCGACGGGCCGGTGCTGACCATCCACTCGCCATTCACGAGGACCCACCCTCCGTCCTTCTGCTCCCAGCGATCGGGACGCCAGCGCTTGCCGCGCTGCTCGCGATCCCAGCGGCCGGCCTGCCACTCCCACTTGCCGCCGCGCCAGTCCCAGCGGCCATCGAGCCAGACCTGGCCGGAGCGTGCAGCGCCGCGCTCGCCAGCCTCGTTGCGTGCGGCAGGCGGAGCCTCGCGCGGGCGATCACGATCACGCTCGCGGCGGTCATCACGACGGTCGTCGCGACGATCATCACGCCGATCCTCGCGGCGATCTTCTCGCTTCTCTTCTCGCTTCTCGTCGCGGCGGTCCTCCCGCCGGTCATCCCGCCTGTCTTCTCGCTTCTCGTCGCGACGATCCTCGCGGCGATCACGATCCGGATCGGCCGAGGCCGAGGGGACTGTCCCGAGCAGCGTCGCCGTCGCGAGGCCACTGGTCAGCAGCAAACGAAACCAAGTTGCGCGCATCAATCCTCCTGGGAATCCCGATCCCTGCGACGAAATCTACCGCGGTTTATTCAGCCCCACGCCCTGGGCCGACGTCGAAGATCCCGCGGCGCGACGCCATGTTAGGACTAGGTGAGTGGGTGCTGCAGCCTGGTTCGCGCGCGGGGCGTTATGCCTCGCGGCATGCGGCGGGAGAGCTGCGCCGGAGGAGGCCACACCGCTCGAGGCCGCGATCGATCGCGGCCTGACACAGCGCTTCGGTGTGCCGGTCGTCACGGCGTGCACCGGGATGATCCCACCGTGCAGGACCACGCTGCCCGATGGCACGGTGCTGCCGATCGATCTCGCGTGGCGCGCGGGGGGGTGGGACTGGCGCGTGCGCGGGCTCGTGATCACCACGGACGAGCTCGAAGCGTACCTGCGCGACGAGGTGGCGGATCTCGGCGCGCCACAGGTCGTTCGCTGCGCGCCGCGGATCCGCGCGATCACCGCGAACGAGCGCGTCGAATGCGGGCTCGCGCGCGGCGGCAAGGCGTTCGTCGATGTCCATGCAGATGGCACGACGGCCGTCGAGGTGGTGCTCGATGCGGCCGCGGCGAACGCGCGCTCCGAGCTGATCACGCCCGCGCGCGAACGCGAGCTCGAGCAGTCGTCGCGCGCACTCGCGCACATGGCCGATGACGAGGCCGATGGCGAGGATCCTCGCGAAGGGACGTCACCGCCCGATGCCGGGGAACCGAGGTAGAGTGCGCGCCATGAAGACGCTGCCGGTCGTGGTGAGCCTGGTGAGCCTCGTCGCTGCGTGCTCGTCGCCGGCGGTGAAGGACAAGGGGCCGCGTCCACCGCCGCAGCTGAAGTCCGGCACGGTCACGCTCTCGATCATCGGCACGAACGATCTGCACGGCGCGATCGAGCGGCTGCCGATGCTCGCGGGCTTCGTCGCGAACCTCCGTGCGGCCCGCGCCGCGGATGGGGGCGGCGTGCTGCTGGTCGACGCGGGCGATATGTTCCAGGGCACGCTCGAGTCAAACATCAACGAGGGGGCCGAGGTGGTCCGCGCGTACAACGCGATGGGCTACACGGCCACGGCGGTCGGCAACCACGAGTTCGATTTCGGCCCCGAGGGTCCCGCGACCACACCCCAGTCGATCGAGGACGACGCGCGCGGTGCGCTGAAGGCGCGCGCGCGCGAAGCGAAGTTCCCGATGCTCGTCTCCAACATCTCCGACAAGGAGAGCGGCGCGCTGATCAAGTGGCCGAACATGCCGCCGTCCACGCTCGTCGACGTCGCCGGGATCAAGGTCGGTATCGTCGGCGCGAGCACGGAGTCCACGCCGTTCACCACGATGCCGGCGAACTTCGTGGGCCTCGTGATGAAGCCTCCGCCGGCGCAGGCGATCGCCGAGCAAGCCACGGCGCTGCGCGCGCAGGGCGCGAAGCTCGTGATCGTCACCGCGCACATCGGCAGCAAGTGCACCGACTTCGAGCACCCGAACGACGTCAAGACCTGCGACGAGCACGAGGAGCTGTTCACGATGATCTCCGACCTGCCGAAGGGCGCGGTCGACGTCATCGTGGCGGGCCACACGCACGCGGGCATCGCGCACCGGATCCATGACATCGCGGTGATCGAGTCGTTCTCGTCGGGCCGCGCGTTCGGCCGCATCGACGTCCGGATCTCCGCGGATGGCCGCGTCACCTCGGTGAAGATCCAGCAGCCGCACGCGGTGTGCGTGGGCGACACCGTGGACAAGCCGATCGCCATCGCCGACTGCAAGGGTGGCGACTACGAGGGCAAGCCGGTGGCGCCCGATCCGGCCGTGAAGACGATCGTCGACGAGGCGCTCGCGAAGGCCGACGTGCGGCGCACGGAGAAGCTCGGCGTCACGCTGACCGCGAAGGTGACGAAGGAGTACGGCTCCGAGTCCGCCGAGGGCAACTGGTTCACCGATCTGATGCTGGCGGCGCACCCCGAGGCGCAGGTCGCGCTGACCAACGGCGGCGGTCTGCGCGCCGACATGCCGGGCGGCGATCTGACGTACGGCCAGCTCTTCGAGGCGATGCCGTTCGACAATCGGTTCGCGGTCGTCGACCTCAAGGGCTCTCACCTGCGCAGCATGGCCTCGACGAACCTGCAGCGCAGCGGCGGCATCCTGTCGTGGTCGGGTCTCAAGGTGGTGGCGCGCTGCAAGGCGGGCAAGCTCGACTCGACGATCACCGTCGGTGGCAAGCCGCTCGTCGATACCAAGGCTTACAAGCTCGTGACCTCGGACTTCCTCGCCTCCGGCGGCGACGGTCTGGTGGGCCGGCTCAAGCTCCCCGATGGAGCGATCAAGATCACGGACGTGATCATCCGCGATGCGATCGCGGACATCCTCCGCAAGCAGAAGGGCAGCGTCGATCCCGCGAAGCTGTTCTCGCCCGCGACGAAGCGGCTCGACTACGAGGGCAAGCGCCCCGTGGAGTGCGCCGCCAAGACGAAGACGGGACCGACCGACCAGGAGCCGCCCGAATGACGTGGTCCCCGACGAGCTGGACGAGCAAGGCCGCGACGCAGCAGGTCACCTACGGCGATCCGGAGGCGCTCGCGCGCGTCGTCGACGAGATGGGGCGGCTGCCTCCGCTCGTCACGTCGTGGGAGATCGAGCAGCTCCGGGGCGAGCTCGCGCGGGCCGCGCGCGGCGAGGCCTTCGTGCTGCAGGGCGGCGACTGCGCCGAGAGCTTCGACGACTGCCGGTCCGAGCCGATCGCCGCGAAGCTGAAGATCCTGCTGCAGATGAGCCTCGTGCTCGTGCATGGCACGCGCAAGCCGATCGTCCGCATCGGCCGCATCGCGGGTCAGTACGCGAAGCCGCGCTCCGCCGATAACGAGACCCGCGGCGATGTCACGCTCCCCGCGTACCGCGGCGACATCATCAACCGTGACGGCTTCACCGCCGAGGATCGCGCGCCCGATCCCACGCTGATGCTGCGCGCCTACGAGCGCGCCGGCCTGACGCTCAACTTCATCCGCGCGCTCACCGATGGCGGGTTCGCCGACCTCCACCACCCGGAGTACTGGGACGTCACGTTCGCGCAGGGGGAAGCGCGCGAGCAGTACGAGCAGATCGTCTCGACCATCCGCGAGTCGCTCGACTTCGTATCGGCGATCACGGGGGTCGAGTCCGAGGTGCTTCGCCGGGTCGACGTCTACACCAGCCACGAAGCGCTCGCGCTCCCGTACGAGCAGGCACAGACCCGCCGGGTGCCGCGCCGCGACGGCTACTACAATCTGTCCACGCACTTTCCCTGGATCGGCATGCGCACGGCGCAGCTCGAGGGCGCGCACGTCGAGTTCTTCCGCGGCATCAACAACCCGCTCGGCATCAAGGTCGGACCGGCGATGACCACCGACTGGCTGGTCGGCTTGCTCGACGTGCTCGATCCGGACCGCCTGCCGGGCAAGATCACGCTGATTCACCGGATGGGCGCGGCGGCGGTACGGGACAAATTGCCGCCCCTCGTCGAGGCGGTGCAGCGCACCGGTCGTACGGTGCTATGGATCTGCGACCCGATGCACGGCAACACGGAGACCACCCCGCAGGGCATCAAGACCCGCCGGTTCGACAAGATCGTCGACGAGCTCGAGCAGAGCTTCGCGCTGCATACGCAGCTCGGGTCGCACCTCGGGGGCGTGCACGTCGAGCTCACCGGCGAGAACGTCACCGAGTGTATCGGTGGCGCGCGCGGGCTCGCGGAGATCGATCTCGAGCGCGCCTACAAGAGCCGCGTCGATCCTCGCCTCAACTACGAGCAGGCGCTCGAGATGGCGATGCGCATCGCGCGCCACCTGCGCGGATCGCCGGCGTGAGCAACGGCGCGCCTCCGACGTTCATCGACCGGGCCTGGAGCATCCTCCAGGTCTGGGGCGTCCCGTTCGGGATGACCGGCGCGTACCTCGTGCTGATGTGGTCGGCCGAGACCGACAACACCGGCAAGGCCTGGATGGCGATCGGCCTCGGGTTTGTCTGGGTGATCTGGTTCGTATTCCGCATGCTGACGCAGAACGCGGCGCTCTCGCGCTCGATCTCGATCGGTGATGCGGCGCGGATCCTCGACGTCTCGGCGCGCTTTCTGAAGAACCACCACCGGCCTGCGCAGCGCGCGCCGTACCTCGTCGCCCGCGGCTTCGCGTACGAGCTGCGCAAGGACTGGCCGAAGTCGCTCGCTGCGCTCGACGAGGCGAGGCTGGATGCGCTGCCGCCGAAGCATCGCGCGATGTGGCAGCTGCGCGCGTCGACCACGCGGATCGCGGCGCTGATCGGTGCAGGACAAGTCGCCGAGGCGCGCGCCGTGCTCGAGCGCGAGCTGCGGCCGGATGCGCAGCACGTCGTTCACTCCGACGCGTATCTCGCGGCGAACCTCGGTGCCGGCCGCGTGCTGGTCGCCGAGGGCAAGCGTGCCGAGGCGGCGGAGCGGCTGACGCGCGTGCGCGATGACATCCGCGCCACGACCGCGATGCGGGCTCAGGTCGAAGCCGCGCTCGCGGCATGAACCTGCGCGCTAGAACGTGCCCGACGCCGCGAGGCCGAAGCTGTCGTGCGTGATCACGGGCGCGAACGCGGTCCCGTCGGAGATCTGCTCCTTGTCGGGCGCCGTGAAGTAGAGAACGCCGGCGGCGACGACCGCGCCGCATCCGAGGATGAACGCGCCGGTGCCGATGTACTGGACCTTCGTCGCGACCTTGTCCTGCGAGGCGCGAGCGTCCGCGGACTTGTCGCCGATGTCATCCCAGTGCTTCTTCTCGATGGCGCTGTAGACCGTGCTGAACACCATCGCCCCGATGCCGACGCCGCCGAGGATGATCGCGCCGCGGCGGCGGCCCTTGCCGCGGTCGACGTAGACCGGCACGGCGTCCTCGGTGAACGTGATGGTCACGGCCTTCGATGCGCTCTCGGGGACATCGATCGACTGCACGACCTTTCGCTTGCCGACCGTGGTGCCGACGACCTCGTGCGCGCCCGGATCGACCTCGACCTTGCCGTACTCGGTCGGCGCGATCTTCTTGCCGTCGATGCGGACCTCGGCCTCGGGGATCGAGACGGAGATGAGGAGCGACGGGACCTTGCCGGCGATGTTGCCGGTGTGGAGCTTCGCGGCCGCCTCGTACTCGTCGAGCTTCGCCTCGGAGGCAGCGGACTGCGCCTTGCGGAACCAGGCGATCGAGGTGGCGTACTTGCCGAGCGTCTCGTAGCAGAGGCCGAGGTTCAGCATCGTGCCGGTCGCGGTCGCGTCGAGTGAGATCGCGGCCTCGAACTTCTCGCACGCGGCCTTCGCGTCCTTCTTGACGGTCAGGAGATCGCGGCCTTCGGCGAACAGCTTGTCGGCCTGCTGCTGGGGCGTCTCGGCGCTCGCCACAGCGGTCAGCGCGCACGCGATCAGGACGGCTCCCCGGATCCTCATACGTCGATGATAACCCGGCGGCGGGCGCGATCAGAAGCGACCGACCGCCACCACACCAGCCTCGCCGGGGGTGACCAGGGGTAGCAGGGTGACGCGCGTGTCTTGCGCCTCCTTCGGCGCGCGGAGCCACAGATAGAGGCCCACCGCCACCGCCGCCACACCCACACCTCCGACCACGGAGCCGACCACGCCGAGGGTGCGCGCGCGCTCGGTCTCGGTCTGGCCGCTGCCGGTGCACTGGCGCATGTCGTTGCAGTTCGGCATCGCGCCGGAGAACTGGTCGTCGTAGCGCTTGTTCGCGACGAACCCGAGGACGATGCCGGTGGCGACGAACACGCCGCCCGAGATCGTGACGATCTTGCCGATCGTCTTCCGTGAGCTGGTGCCGCTCCGCAGGGCAGGCACGCTGACGTCGCGGTGCTCGCCCTCGGCGATCCGCACGGTGGTCTGGTAGGGCAGGTGGTTCGGCGCGCTGACGACCAGCGGGTGCTCGCCGGGATCGATCGTGATGTCGGCGATATCGGCCATCGCGATCACCTTGTCG
>JBBRED010000416.1:0-7110 GCA_038203335.1 Haliangiales bacterium
TGCTCCTCGTCGGTGCGGCGGAGGCGAGCCGGGTTACCGGACACGGGGGCCTTGTCGAGCGTCGGCGAGTTCGCGAACTTGCTGATCTTGACGTCGGCATTCGCGAGTGCCGGCATGAGAAGCCCAGTGGCGGCGAACATCATCAGCTTCTTCAGGTTGGTCATTTGCTCTTGCCCCAGTGAGTGGTTGGTGTTGTCGAGCTATTGAGCAATCACCGTGCCGCTGACTTTTCGCTGTAACCTACTGAAAACAGGGGATGTGATACGGGTGAAACATGGTCCCGGCCCCCCCCACCATGGGACCTCAGTCCCCCAAACCCCTAGAGATCCCGGGGTATAGCCCCTCCGCTCCGGATTCAGCGCGGACATGTTCGGGAGCCGAACACTGGGACCGGACCCACCAGGGTGGGGGAACGGTCCCCACCCGGGAGAGGAGCGGACGCCTCACTCGTCGTCCGGCGTGATCGCGGGGATCTCGGCCGGAGTCAGGGTGCGGGTGTGCAGAGCGACGACCTGTGCGCGCGGGCCGTCATTGATGGTGATGCCGCCCTTGGCCTGCGAGCTCGCGGTGAACGTCATGGTCGGAAGGTCCGAACCGGGGAAGTGCTCCTTGCGGAGCTCCTCGCGCACGAGCCATGTCTCGGCGACCTTCGAGACATCCACGCCCTGCGCCTCGAGCACCTGCTTGAGGTTCCAGTGCAGCTCGCCACTCGTCGACTTCGTCGCCTTGCTGACGTCGAGATCCTGGCGCTTGATCACCGTCGCGAGCTTGTCGTCGAGATACACGCGCACGCCGCCGCGGATCGGTTCTCCATAGTAGGGAACGCCTTCCTGCTTCACGCCGTCGAGGAACAGACCTTGATTGCGGACGAGCTTCGGCGGCGTCTTCTTCAGATAGACCATCACGCTCGTGATCTTGTCGGGCGAGAGTCCGTTGCCGAACGTGTTCAACGTGTGCGGGATCGCCTTGCCGTACGTGTTCGCGCCGAAGTGAAACCAGAACTCGTCGGCCTGTTTCGAGGCGAGGTCCTTGCCCGTCGCGACGATCGTCTCGGACATCTTCGCTCCGTAGACGTGGATCTCCTTCACGCTCTTCGGATCCACGCCGACGGCCTTCAGATAGTCCGTGAACTTGTAGACGCGCTGCTGTGCCCAGCGCCAACCAGGATCATCGGTGCCCGGTCGCTTTTCGGCCGACACCTTGTCCTTGAGCCACGTCGGTTTCAAGCCGATCGGAAGCTCGCCGAAGGTGAGAAACCCGACCGGCTTTCCGTCGACGTAGACGCCGGTGTCCTTCCAGCGCGCCATGCCCGCCTTGAACTCGGCGGGCACGTACTCGCTGTCCGATCCTGATCCCGCTCCGTCGGCGTTGAGCTTCTTTCCGTCTTCCTCGAGCTGCTCGGCCGCCTGGATCATCTTCTCGCGCGTGGTCTCGACCATCGGCACGCCGGCGTCGCGCGGAATCTCGACGACGACCTTCTTCGTGCTGCCGGATCCCTTCTCCGGCGGAGGTGCAGAGGCCTTCGATCCTTTGCACGCGGCCAGAGCGGTCGCGGCGATGAACAATGACGAGACGACGTGACGCATGCTGATCACGACCTATTGTTCGCCCCACAAATTCCCCGCACAAGCAGTCGCCTCGACTTTGATGGGGTCTGCTGGTTGGGGAGTTCGTCCTCGGGATGGGGCCTCGCCACACGGGAGGTGTGCGGTCTCCGCACGTGAATCCAACGGGTTCGCGCTGGCACCACTGTTGCCTATACCTGCGTCCATGAGGACTCTACTCGGGGCAATCGCGACCGGTCTCCTTCTGGCGGCGTGCGGCGTTGGCGACGATCCGGTGTCGGATGATCGCAACGAGCAGCTCGGAATCGACTGCAATGCGACGTTCACCACGACGGGAACGTGGGCGGCCGCGGCGCCGGTCCGTCCCGCCGAGGTTCCGACGGGCTGCTGGCCGGTGGGCACGTGGACGTTCACCGCGAAGGTGGACACCAACGAGTGCGCGCAGGCGCCGGCGGTCCTGCCGACCTACAGCTTCAAGGTCGATCGCGCCGTGAACCCCGATCCGACGAAGGACATCGGGTACGTGGAGTCCTACACCTGGCTCGGCGATCAGGCGCTCCTGTTCAAGCTCGCCGTCACCGAGACCGGAAGCGGTTGCGAAGCCGGCCTCGAGCTGTATAGCGTTGACGGGATGGAGTACTGGAACATGAAGCCGCTGCTCGCCGACAACGGCACGGTCGCGGGCTTCGGCGAGTACGCGCACTTCACGATGAGTCAGAAGTAACCATGGGCAAGTGGCTCGCCGCGGGCGGAGTTGCTCTCGCCGTCGTGCTGGTCCTCCTGTGGAGGCAGCTCGATTCGGGTGAGGCGACCGCCGCGCCGGCGACCAAGCCACCGCCCGTAGCCGCCGAGAAGCGCGATGCGCTCGCCGAGGCGAAGAAGGTCGCGGCCGAGGAGCACGCGAAGGCGGGCGTCGTCGAGCCCGTGAAGGTCGCGAGCACCGACGGCAAGCCCGAGAAGGTCGACGTCCAGAGCGACGAGTTCTTCTATCGCTTCCAGGAGGTCGTCCCCGCGGTGCTGTCGCGCAAGGCCGCGGCTTGCTACGAGGGCCGTCCCGACACGCAGCGCCTCAATCGCAACCAGAAGCTGACGCTCGAGTTCCACGTCAAGATCAAGGACGGCGAGGTCACGATCAGCGACGTGCATCCGAGCGCGAACACGATCAAGGATGCCGCGCTGGAGATCTGTTTCACGCAGGCCGTGATGCGCTCCGGCTGGCACGACGACACGCTGCCCGACTGGGAAGCCGATGATCAGCTCGTGATACGTCCCGAGCGCGGTCTCAAGAAGTACATGAAGTCGAACATGGAGTACGTCGGTGCGCCTGCACCGCGCGCCGATGACGACGTCATCCGGCCGGGTCAGAAAGATTCGAACGGCAACGAGTAGGCCGGATCTAGCTCGGCGCGAGCAGCGCGCTGAATAGCGCCACGGCCCAGTCGAGATCCTCGAGCGCGACCCATTCGTCGGCGGCGTGCGCCTGCGCGATGTCGCCGGGGCCGATCACGATCGCATCGGCGCCGTGCTGCGACCACATCGCGGCCTCGGTCCAGAAGTCGAGCGGGCCGATCGATGTCACGAACGGGCGCACGAGATCGACGAGGCGCGACTCGCACGCGAACGGCGCGTGATCGATCGTGGTCGCGATCGAGATCTGCGGATCGATCGCGCTCGCGAGCGCCATCACCTCGGCCTGCCATCCGTGGTGGTCGAACGCGGGGTACGGGCGGAGCGACCACTCGAGCTCGCCGCGGGCGGGGATCACGTTGAATGCGACGCCTCCGTGCAGCGCGGCGATGTTGAGGCACGTGCCCGTCATGTTCGCGGGGCCGTCGGTGACGCGCTTCTTGCCGGCCTCGTCGAGGCCGACCGCGAGGCGCGCGAGCTGCGCGATCGGCTTTGGCAGGTGATCTGCCTTCGACGAGTGACCGCCGGGGCCGAGCAGCGTCGCCTTCTGGCCGAGGACACCGCGATGCGCGACGCCGGCGACGCGCGCGGTGGGCTCGCAGACGATGACCTCCTTGATCGCGGCGGCGAGCGGCGAGGCGAGGAACGCGTGCATGACCTCGCTGCCGGCCTCCTCGTCGCCGGAGAACAGCACGCCGATGTCCCTCGGCTGCGCGGTCTCGAGCGCGACCAGCGTGGCGGCGATTGCGCCCTTGGTGTCGGCGCTGCCGAGGCCGTAGAGGCGGCCGTCGGCGAGGTGCGCCGTCCACGGGTCGCGCGACCAGCCGGCGTTGGCGGGCACGGTATCGACGTGGGCGTTGATGATCCGCTTCGGCGTGCCCCAGCGTGCGAACACGTAGGCGCCGGGGCTGCCATCGGTGCGGGGTGCGGTGCCGATGATGACCTCGTCGGCCTTGCGCGCGCGGAGCAGCGGCGCGAGGTGCTCGCACAGCGCGAGCTCGTTGCCAGCGCCGCGTTCGGGGCCGGCCTGCTGCGTGGGGAACGCGATCAGCTCGGCGAGCAACTTCGCGACCTGCGTGGTCACGGCGCGCTCGCTGAGGGGGCGTAGCTACGGTGCGGATCGAGGAGGGACTGCCACGCATCGTGCTGGGCGATCAGCGCGAGGCCGCGCACCAGCAGCGACTTACCGGGCTCGGTGCGGTGCCACGTGGACGCGCCCGAGGGATGCGGCAGCGGAATCATGTCGAGCTCGTGGCCGGCAATGGAGACGCGCTGGACGATGCCCACGATGTCCTTGAGCTGCATGTCCTTCGCGGCCTCCGGCCCGAGGAGCTGCGCGATCGCGAGCTTGCCGACGGGGATGACGAGCTGCGGCTTGAGGATGCGCACCTCGCTCGCCATGTGGCGGCTGCAGCGCTCGATCTCGTCGGGGGCGGGGACGCGGTCGCCGCCTTTCTCCGCCTTGCCCGGGAAGCAGCGGCACACCGCGGCCATGTACACGCGCGCGCGGAACGCCTCTTCGGTCATGCCGATCGAGGCGAACCACTGGAACATCGTCTTGCCCGCGGTCCAGGCGAACGGTCTTCCCGCGGGGCCCTCTTTATCTCCAGGCGCCTGACCGACCAGCATGACCGGCGACACGACGGGCGTGCCGGTGACGACCGGCCCGATCATGTCCTTGCAGTCGGTGCAGCCCTTCAGGCGCGTCACGTGACGCTTGATCTGGACGAGGGCGGACACGGCGGACACTATGGCAAAGAGCTGTGACGCTGGCACGGTCCGGAGTCACGCAAGTCCGCGCGGGATCTACCGATCCAGATCACGCTGCGCAAGCGCGCGGGCACGCTAGACTAGGCGGGTGACCCTCACGATTCACGAGCCACCGCACCAGGAGCTCATCACGAAGGTTCTCGGCGCGAACGTCCTCGAGCTCAAGCTCGGACGGCTCTCGGTCGACGAGGCCGACTACACGACCACCTGCAAGCTGACCGTCCTCGAGGGCGAGCAAACCATCGATGTCGAGGGCAAGGGCGTGGGCGTGGTGGACGCGATCTTCCAGGGCATGCTCGAGCGCTACGCGCGCGAGTACCAGTCGCTCAAGACCCTGCAGCTCACCGCGTTCTACGTCGGGGCCGACCTGCAGACGAAGAAGGCGGCGCCCGGCGTGGATGCCGTCGGTCAGGTCACGCTCGACATCATGAACAGCGAGGGCCGTCGGTTCACGTTCAGCGATCAGTCGCGGTCGGTCACGATCTCGATCGCGCGCGCGGTGCTCAAGGTCGTGCAGTACTTCGTGAACGCGGAGCGCGCGTTCCTGACCCTGCACAACGCTCGGCGCGATGCACTCGCGCGCAACCGCGAGGATCTGGTCTCCCGGTACACGGCGGAGATGGCGCTCGTCGTCGAGAGCACCAGCTACGCCGAGGTCATCTCGAACATCCGTAAAGAGATCAGCTAGGGCGCGATCAACCGCCGGGCGCGTTCGCGCGAGCGCGAGGGCTCGTCGCCGAGCTGACCGAGGGTGCGGGTCGCGAGCTCGCTCGCGCCGGCGCGGTCGCCGATCGCGAGCAGCGCTTCGGCGATGGGGAGCACGAGGGCCGGGTCATAGGGACCCGCACCCGCGATCCGTGTGCGGAGGGCGAACGCGAGCGTCTTGCCCTGCTCGGGAGGCAGGAGCGGGACGCGGACCGCGAGCGCGGCGGCGCGATCGATCGTGAAGGGATCTACGCTCGTCGGCAGATCGTCGAGCGTGATGACCGAGCCGGCGGCGGCGCGGCGCGCGACCAGATCGAGGCGTGGATCGATCGTGGAGGCGCGGCCGTAGAGGTCGCGCGCGGCCGAGAGATCGTTCGCGGCGAGCGCGAGGTCGCCCTGGAGCGCGATGATCTCGCCGAGCCGGGGGCTGGCGGGTCCGTACGCGGCGGCGCGGATCTCGAGCGCGGAGGCTGCGTCGCGGGTCGCTTCGTCGAGTCGGTTCGCTTCCAGGAGCGTGCGGGCGCGGCCGAGCAGGCCGGTGGCGACGGAGCGATCGGTCTTGCCGAACGCGGTGGTCCGCAGGGCGAGGCTCTGGTCGTGCAGCGCGAGCGCATCGCGGAGGTGCCCGCGCGCCCGATCCACGGCGGCGAGCTTGTCGAGGTAGATGGCGAGCGTCGGGTGATCTTCGCCGAGCGCGCCGCGGGCGAGCACGAGCGCGCGGGCGAGCGCCGGCTCGGCGGCACCGGGTAACCCGGCGGCGAGCTCGACGGCGCCGGCGTTCATCTCGAGCAGTGCGCGCTGCTCGCCGCGCAGCGGATCCTTCGAGCCGAGCGCGCGCGCCAGGTGCACGCGGGCCTCGGCGAGCTTGCCCGCATCGCGCATCGCCTCGCCGGCGATGCCATCGATCTCGGCGCCGTCGTGGCCCGCGCGTGCGGCGGCGGCGAGCGCGAACGGGAGCCACTCGATGACCTTTGCCGGCGCGCCGGCGAACAGCTCGTGCCGGAGGAGCCGGGCCCATACCTGCGCCTCGATCTCGGGCGCGTGCGCCGCCGCTGCGGCGATCATGGCGACGTCGAGCAGGCCGCGCGCGGTGGCGGGAATGCCGACGCGGCTCTCGATCGCGGCGCCGAGCAGCAGCGTGGCCGCGTGAAGTGCCGGCGCGCCGAGGTCGCGCGAATTCGCGATCTGCTTCAGCGTCTCCCGGGCGGCGGGATAGCGGCCGACCTCGTACTCGGCCCACGCCGTGTCGAGCACGTGCTCCGCCTCGACGACGCGCGCGCGGCCGAGCGGATCCGTCGGCAGCGCGAGCTCCGAGGGATCCGTGAGCGCCTCGCACGTTGCCGGATCGGGGAGGGCCGCGACCGCGCCGGTCGCCTCGGCGCGGCTCGAGCCATCGAGCGGCGCGGCGAGCGCGACCGTCAGCGCGCCGAACCGGTCGAGCGCGCGGTCGAGGCAGCGCATGCGCAGGTCGAGCAGCGTGTCGGACTGTTCGCCCCGCACGCGCGTGGCCTCGCACACGTTGCGGTAGCTCAGCTCCCACTGCGCCGCCGTGACATCGAGGCCATCGATCGTCTTCGCGGCCCACGCGGCCGCGCCGAGCGAGCGGCGCACCTTGGCGATCTGCCCGGGCGTCCACACCGCCGCCCGGCGCTCGGGGCCGCCC
>JBBRED010000417.1:0-7103 GCA_038203335.1 Haliangiales bacterium
AGGCTCGTAGGATATCCGATGACCAGTGATGAGGTGTCGCCGGTAACCGCAGGCCAGCTGTTCGGGGCCTACGAGGTGGTGAAGCCGCTCGCGCAGGGTGGCATGGCGGATGTGTTCCTCGCGACGTGCGGCGACCGTCACGTGGCTCTGAAGATCCTCAACGCGCAGCGCTCGATGGATCGCGAGTCGTGCGCGCTGTTTCTCGACGAGGCGCGCGTGGTCGGCCTGCTCTCTCACAAGAACATCGCCAGCGTGCTCGGCGCGGAGATCGTCGGCGGTATCCACTACCTCGCGATGGAGTACGTGCACGGCGCGGATCTTCGCGAGGTGCTGCTCGCGGCGTCGCACGTCAACGCGGCGATCCCGTTCGAGATGGCGCTGTCGATCGTCGCGCAGGCCGCGGCCGGCCTCGATCACGCGCACCGCCGCTGCGACGCCGACGGCGTGCCGCTCCGGCTCGTGCACCGTGATGTCTCGCTGTCGAACATCATGGTCGGTCACGACGGCATCGTGAAGGTCGTCGACTTCGGCATCGCGCGCTCGACCATGTCCACCGTGCACACCTCGCCCGGCGTGGTCCGCGGCAAGGCGAGCTACATGTCTCCCGAGCAGTGCATGGGCGATCGGGTCGACCACCGCACCGACGTGTTCGCGCTCGGCATCGTGCTCTACGAGCTGACCACCGGCGCGCGCTGCTTCCACGGCAAGACCGACTTCGAGCGGATGCTCGCCGTCGTGCGCGGCGATTACATCCGCCCCACGGATCTCGTCTCCGACTACCCGCTCGAGCTCGAGCAGGTGGTCCGCACCGCGCTGTCCGCGGATCCCACGATGCGCTACCCGTCGTGCGCCGCGCTGATCGAGGCGCTCGAGCGCGTGATGGTCGGCCGTGGCTGGACCGGCGGGATCGATACGATCCGCAATGTCATGCACGGTCTGTTCGGTGACGTTCGCGAGCCGTGGCGCACGTCTGTCACCCCCGACGACGACGTTCCGGTCACCGAGGTGCACGACGTCGTCTCGCCCGAGCCGCAAGGCAGCTCCGCGCTCGTCACCGCGAAGCTGACGCGGCCCAAGAGGTTCCCGCACGGCACGCTCTCCGACTGCTACGACCCGAAGGATTGGCGCTCCGACGCCGACGAGGCCGCGACGCGTGGCCACCGCCGGATCCGTCGTGCTTCGTCGCCGCGTCTCGCGGCGTGACAGCCCTTGCGTAGGGGGGCAAATGCACGTAATCCCATGATCCAACCATGGCCCGTGCGAAAGCCCTTCTCTCGACCGATCCGCTCCGTCGGTGGACCGCTGCCGATGCGAATGACACGTACAACATCCCCCGCTGGGGGTGTGGGTACTTCGCGGTCAACGACGCCGGTAACCTGATCGTCCAGCCGCGCGGCGAGGGTAACGGCGCGATCGACATGAAAGAGCTCATCGACGAGCTCGGCGGTCGCGGCATCCAGTTGCCGATCCTGCTGCGATTCTCGGACATCCTGAAGGCGCGCATCGAGCTGCTATGCGGCGCGTTCACCGGTGCGATCAAGGAGTACGGCTACGGCGGGCAGTACCGCGGCGTGTACCCGATCAAGGTCAACCAGAACCGCACCGTCGTCGAGGAGATCATCGAGTTCGGTCGCCCGTTCCACTACGGCCTCGAGGCGGGTAGCAAGCCCGAGCTCCTCGCCATCATGGCGATCCATCAGGACGAGGAATCGATCATCATCTGCAACGGCTACAAGGACGAGGACTATATCGAGACGGCGCTGCTCGCCTCGAAGATGGGCAAGACCATCATCCTCGTCGTCGAGAAGCCCACGGAGCTCGACCAGATCCACAAGGTCAGCGAGCGCGTGAAGATCAAGGCGTCGATCGGCATCCGCGCACGCCTGTCGTCGCGCGGCGCCGGCCGCTGGGAGCAGTCGGGCGGTGACTTCTCCAAGTTCGGCCTGTCGGCGACGGAGATGGTCGAGGCGATCGGCAAGCTCAAGGCGTGGGGCGAGACCGATATCGTCAAGCTGCTCCACTTCCACCTCGGCTCGCAGATCAGCGCGATCAAGAGCGTGAAGAACGCGCTGCGCGAGGCCGGCCGGTTGTTCGTCGAGCTCTACAAGATGGGCGCGAAGGGCCTGGCGTACCTCGATGTCGGCGGCGGTCTCGGCGTCGACTACGACGGTTCGCAGACGAACTTCAGCTCGTCGATGAACTACACGGTGCAGGAGTACGCGAACGACGTGGTGTTCGCGATCAAGGAGATCTGCGACGCGGATCAGGTCCCGCACCCGAACATCGTCAGCGAGTCCGGTCGCGCGATCGCCGCGCACCACTCGGTGCTCGTGGTCAACGTGCTCGGCGTGACCGAGTTCAAGCCGCAGGTCCCGGCCACGCTCGCGAAGCCGGTGCCGCCGCTGGTCAACAACATGTGGGAGACGTTCCAGAGCGTCTCGGCGAAGAACCTCCTCGAGAGCTATCACGACGCCGTCGAGTACAAGGATCAGGTCCTCCAGCTGTTCAACCTCGGGCACCTGTCGCTCGAGAACCGCGTGCTGTGCGAGAACCTCTTCTGGTCCACGTGCGAGAAGGTGCTGAACCTCTCGCGCGGCATGTCGCACATGCCCGAGGAGCTCGAGGGTCTCGAGAAGGCGCTCTCCGACACGTACTTCTGCAACTTCTCGATGTTCCAGTCGGTGCCCGATGCGTGGGCGGTCGATCAGCTGTTCCCGATCTGCCCGATCCACCGGCTCAACGAAGAGCCCACCCACCGCGCCACGCTCGCCGACATCACGTGTGACTCCGACGGCAAGATCGATTCGTTCATCGACCTGCGCGACGTCAAGCACGTGCTCGAGCTGCACCCGAAGGCGGATGGCCAGGACTACTTCCTCGGCATCTTCCTCGTCGGCGCGTACCAGGAGATCCTCGGCGATCTCCACAACCTGTTCGGCGATACCAACACCGTCCACGTCCAGCTCTCCGAGGAGGGCGACTACGACGTCAAGGAAGTCGTCGCGGGAGACACGGTCAGCGAGGTGCTCGCGTTCGTCGACTACTCGCCCAGCGATCTGCTCGGTCGCCTGCGCGCGAACGTGGAGACCGCGCTGCGCAAGAAACTGATGACGATCGAGGAGAGCCGGACCCTGATCAACCGGTTCCGCCAGGGCATGATGGGCTACACGTACCTCGACCGCGAATAGCGATGATCGCGCTTCGCCCGGCGATGCCGTCCGACCTCGACCTCGTGTTCGCGCGCACCCGGGCGCTCAACGACCACGAGGCGATCGAGATCTCCGACGCGCACCTGCGCTCCGGCCTCGAGAAGCTGCTCGGTAACCCCGGGTTCGGCGGCGTCTGGCTGATCACGCGCGACGGCGAGACCATCGGCTACGCGATCGTCACGTTCGGCTACGACCTGGAGTTCGGCGGCCGCGAAGGCTGGCTGACCGAGCTCTGGATCGATGTCGACCAGCGCGCGAAGGGCTCCGGCGCGGCCGCGCTCGCCGCGCTCGAGGTCGAGCTGCGCCAGCGCGGCGTGCTCGCGATGCACCTCCAGGTCCGCCCCGAGAACCCGGCGTTCCGGCTCTACGAGCGCTCGGGCTTCGTCGCGTCGCCGCGCGTGATCATGACGCGCCGGCTGAGCTGAACGTCTTCTGCCAGAACCCCACGGCGTGCCATGCGCCGTTCTTGAACCCGGCGTCCTTCACGATGCCGCACGGCTCGAACCCGAGCGCGAGGTGCATCGCGACGCTCGGATCGTTTGGCAACGTGATGCCGGCGACCGCGGAGCGAAACCCACGCGCCGCCAGCTCGGCGAGCATCGCGACATAGAGCGGCTTGCCGAGCCCCTTCCCGCGCGCAGCATCGGCGATGTAGATGCCGGTCTCCGCGGTCCAGTGGTAGGCGGCGCGGTCGCGCCAGGTGCCCGCCTTCGCGTAGCCAAGGACAGTGCCGTCGACCTCGGTGACCAGCCACGGGAACCGGTCGCGATAGCCGCGCCACATCGCCGCGAGCTCATCGGGGCCGAGCGGCTCGTAGGCGAAGTGGATCGACGAGGTCGTGATGTAGTGGTTCGTGATCGCGGTGAGCGTTGTGAAGTCGTCGTCGTGGGCGGGGCGGATCGCCATGGCGCACGATAGCGCGTGATACGGTTTCGGGGATGCGCGCCGCTCTCTTCGTGCTCCTCGTCGCGGGTTGTGGTGGTCCTTCGAAGCCGGCCCCCGTGCCGCCGACCACGCCTCCCTCGAACGCCGAGACCGCTCCGGTCGCCGCCCTAGCGCCGGCGACGACCGCGCAGGTGTGCAAGCGCGTCGTCGAGCTCGCGGCCCAGAACTGCGGACAGTTCGCGTCGCTGAACATGAAGGAGCCCGAGTGCATCGCCGAGCTCGACAGGGCCGGCGACAACCCGATGCTGAAGGCGTTCACGACCTGCGTCGTGCAGTCGTCGTGCGAGGAGGTCAAGAACTGCCTCACGGCGGAGAGCCAGAAAGCGGCCACCGCCGAGCCCACGCATCTGCGCGCGTGTGCTGACACGAGCAGCATGGACCCCGTCGGGCTCCCCGCGGCCGACTGGGCCGTGCGCAACGGCGCCGCGGCGAAGAAGTTCAGCGACGCGAAGTCGACGAAGGCCAAGCCGATCGAGATGTGTGGAATCGGCCAGGAGAACGACTGGCTCGCGCAGCTCAGCTGCAACAACGGCAGCAAGCCTGCGGGCGTCGACCCGGAGTCGAAGAAGCCGACGGCGTGGTTCCCCGAGCTGTCCCGGGTGGGCAACGTGGGCAACGGAGGTCGGTGCCAGTCGATCGTCGACGAGTACCAGGTCGTGTGCCCCGAAGCGACGTACGACATCTTCGTCGATGCGTATGTCTGCCCGATCAAATAGGATCAGCGCATGCGCTGGATCCTCGTCGTCGCCCTGATCGCCGGTTGCTCCAAGAAGGACGAGGGCCCGTCGTGCGACAAGGTCGTCGACAACATGCTCTCCGTCACCAAGACCGCGATGACCGGTCACGGTGACATGGAGCTCGGCAACAAGAAGCAGATGGTCGATCAGTGCGTCGCGCGCAAGATGTCGGCCGAGCAGCGCACGTGCCTCGCGACCGCGAAGGATCTCAATACGATCGCTTCGTGCACGCCGAAGAAGTGATCACTCCCACGAGTCGGTGAGGATCGAGGCCCAGATGCCGTTGTCCGCCTTCTCGATCGCGACGTAGAACGTGCCGACCTTGCGCAGCTGCGAGGCGTTCGCACCCTTCCAGGCGATCGAGCCCTTCTCCTTCTTCGTCTTGTACGCGCCCTTGAGCGTCTTGACGTAGTCGGAGAGCTCCTTCGGCAGCTTCGCGGTGTCGGCCTTGCCCTTGAACACCATCGCAGCGGCGGCGACGGATTCCATCACGGCCTGGGTCTCCTCGGGGCTCGTCGCCTTGACGTCGGTCAGCTTGACCTTGCCGTCCTTGTCGATCGCGATCGCGACGAACGTGACGTTGTTGATCAGGGCGTCGTGAACGTCCTTGCCGTCCTCGAGCTCGACGGTCATGCCGACGAGCGACTTTCTCGGCAGCGCGGGCGCGGTGCCCTTCCCGAAATCCGCCGCGATGCACCACGGCCGCATCGGCGACGCGGCATCGGAGCACTTTGCCGCGGCGGCGAGCTTCGTCAGCGTCGCGGCGAGTGGATCGGCCTTGTCCGCACGCGCAACGCCACCGAGGGCCGCGACCACCGTCACCATCGCGATGAGCTTCATCCGCGGAGGGTATCAGTCAGCGGTCGTGAGATGCTGCGGGCGATGCGAAGCCTCTGCCTTGTAGTTGTTGTTCTCACCAGCATGGCCGGCGCCGACACCGCACCGCGGACCCGCGATGCGATCGCCAAGGTCGTCAACGCTCGCACCGATGCGCTGCGCGCCTGCTACGACCGCGCGCGCGCGAGCGCCCCGGCGCTCACGGGGACGTTCGTGTACACGTTGACCATCGGCGCGGATGGCAAGGTCAAGCAGCCGAGCGCGAAGGCACCGACGAAGACGTCCGCGACTCTCGATGCGTGCGTGACCAAGGAGCTCGCGCTGCTGGCGTTCGGCGCCGGCGCCGAGACCGTGATCAACTATCCGTTCGTGTTCCAGCCCGGCGACGCCGCCGCGCCGGCGAAGGCCGCGGACGTGGATCCCGTGCTCGTGAAGATGTTCGACGATGCGGTCGCGCTCGCCAAGGCCGGCAAGCACGCGCCGGCGCTCGCTGCCTATCGCGCGATCCTCGACACGCAGCGCAAGAAGAAGCTCGCCACGATCCCGCGGTTCGCCGCGACCGTGCACCTCCAGACCAGCTACACGCTGATCGATCTCGGCAAGCTCGCCGACGCCGAGAAGGAGATCCGCCTCGTCGACCTCGCCACGCTCGGCAAGCCGAAGCAGTACGAGTACCACTTCACGCTCGGGAATATCCTCGGCGGCCAGGGCAAGCTGAAGCCGATGTTCTCCGAGCTCGTGGAAGCGATCAGCCTGTCCGAGGATCTCGATGACATGACCGACCGCCCTGCGCAGTGCTGGACGCAGGCCCTCTCGTTCACGATGAAGGCGAAGGACTGGGCCTATCTCAAGGAGATCGGCGAGAAGGCGCTCCAGGCCGCGAAGCTGCGCGGGATGACCAAGCTCGAGACCACGGCCACGGTGGCGCTGTCCGAGGCGAACAAGCACCTCAAGAAGTAGACAGCGCGTCGACGTCGGCCTCGGAGTCGACATCGATCGCGCCGTCGTCCCAGGCGATCGAGGCCGCGCCGCCGAGCAGCGCGCGGGCGCCGCGATCGCCCTCGAGCGCCGCGAGCGCCGCGAACGACGAGCGCGGGAACACGGCCGGCACACCGACGGTGCCGTGATAGCCCGAGCCGACGATCGCGCCCGTCCTCGCATGTTCGGCGAGCAGCGCGGCGAGGTGCGCGGTGGTCAACCGCGGCTGATCGCAGACCATCACGAGGAGGCCGCTCGCGCCCTGTGCCTCGGCCCACGCGGCGGCGGCGCGGATCGTGGCCGCCACGCCCTGGGGCCTGGTGGGGTTCTCGTGGATCGTGACGTCTTGATCGGCGAGCGGGGGCGTCACCGCGGCCGCGCTCGCACCGACGATCAC
>JBBRED010000418.1:0-7080 GCA_038203335.1 Haliangiales bacterium
CACTTCCCGTGCCCGCGGTGCGGACCTGCGCATCGCTCCAGTGACGTCTCTCGGTCAACAGCGGTGCGAGCAGCGCTCCGCCCGCAGCGCCGACGATCCCGACCGGGACCGCGCCCGCAGCGGGCGTGCTCTTCGAGAACAGCGATCCGATCGTGGTGCCGATCAGGCCGAGGTACAGACCGCCGTGCACGCGCGCGGGCGTGATCATCAGGCCGCTCGCTCCCTCGTTCGGCGGCGTCACGATCGGCGGCGGGACCTGAACGACGGGCGCCGGCACGACCTTCGGCGCCTCGCCCTCGGTGATCCCCAGCTGCTTGTTGATCGCGGCGATCAGGAACTTCGCGTGATCCGCGGCAGCGCCCTTGGGGCTGGCCACGAGCGCCTCGACGGCGAGCTGCTTCGCATCGACGAACACCCGCGCGTCATAGAGATCCTGCGCGCGCTGCACGAGCGACTCCGCGACTTGCTCCGCGAGGATCTGATCCTGTGTGACCTCCGGCGGCCCGTACGGGTCGGCCGGCTGGTCGGGTGCCGGTGCCGGTGCCGGTGCCGGTCCGTACGGATCGGCAGGCTGCGCAGACGCGACGCCTGTGCTGGCGATCACAACAGCGAACAGCGCGCGACGCATCATCTACGGAGGTACCACTACGAGCGTGTCGGCGCCAAGGGCGGCTTGATCGGTCCGCTCTCGGCCCGGCGTGCCGGGTCTTTCCAGGTCTTCCGGTAGAAGTACATGAACACCACCTGGACCGCCGACAGGATCGGCACCGCGAGCAGCGCGCCGACGAGCCCGTAGCTGTGCTCCCCGAGGAACAGCGAGAAGATCACGAGCACCGGATGGATCTTCGCGGCCGTGCCGATGATCTTCGGATTGAGGAGGTTGGCCTCGATGAAGTGGATGCCGATGATCCACAGGGTCATCGCGACGCCGCGGAACACGTCGATGCCGTCGCCCTTCGAGACCAGAGCGACCAGCACGATCGGCACCGATGACAGGATCGATCCGAAGATCGGAACCAGCGACAGCATGCCCGCGACCATCGCGAGGATCAGGCTGTACTTGACGCTGAAGATCAGCAGGCCGATGTACGTCAGGACCGCGTTGATCACGCAGATCAACAGTTGCCCGCGGATCACGCCGGAGAGGCCGCGATCGATATCGGCGATGATGATGTCGTAGTCGTCGCGCACGTTCGCCGGGAACAAGCTGCGAAGGAACGCGTGCACCTTCTCGAGATCGATCAGGATGAACGCGCCGATCATCAGCGTGAAGAAGAACAGGAAGATGCCGCGAATGAACCCGGCGATCAGCGACTGACCGAGCCGCACGAGGTCGTTGAGCTTGCTCTGCAGCCCGACGAAGCCCTGCTTCACGTACGAGCGTAGCTTGTCCTCGGTGGTCGCCGCTTCGTGCGCCGTCTCGTTGCCGTGCAGGTGATAGCTACCGTCGGGATTCGCCTTGACGTCGAAGCCGTTTCCCGTGAGCTGCACGGCGTAGCGGCCGTCGGGCAGCGGCGTCAGGGTCACCGCGGTGCCCGGCGGCAGCGGCACGTCGGAGATCGCCGCCGGAGCCTCATCCTGGTTCGGCTTCTTCTCGGTCAGCGAGGGAAACCGCTGATCGAGCCAGCGCGCGATCTGCGGCGTCCACTCCTCGTTCATCTTCTTGAGGAGGACCGGCGTCTCCTTGCCGAGGCGCGCGACGTCGCTCGACAGGCGCGGCACGAGCAGGAACAGGAATCCCGCCACCGCCGCGATGAACACGAGGTAGCACATGATGATCGCCAGCCCGCGTGGCATCCGCACGGTGCCGTTCTTCCGCGTCGTCATCCGATCGATGACCGGCGCGAGGATGTATGCGATCAGGCTCGCGAACACGAACGGCAGCAGCACCTCGCGGCCGGCGTAGAGGACGAGCAGGACGAACAGCGGGAAGCCCCACCGCGTGATGAACTTCCTGCCGGCGCTCTCCTGACCGAACCACGTGCCCGTGCGGCTCCGCGTCGGGCCCGAGACCGGGCTCGTGATCGACGGATCCGTCGTGGTGCGCGGTATGCCGCCCGAAGGCGGTTCCCCGGGCGGATCGGCCGGCGTCATCCCGGCGGGTATACCAGCAAGGCCCAGGACCGTGGGCCGCGCCGCAACCCGAAGCGTTGGGCGGGCAATCGACGTTCAGCGATCTTTGCGCAGGACGCCGGAGAACCAGCCCCCGACCCGCCCGAGCAACGAACGGCGCGTACCAGCGGCCGCGAGCTCGTCGTCGCTGAGCCCCGGATCGAGCGTCGCCATCGGAAGCGATTCATCGGGCGCCGCGCCGAGCAGACCCTCGGGCCGGCTCGCGCGCGGCGCGGCGCGGCGCTCGCGCGGTGCGGACGGCGGCGGCTCCACACCGGTCTCCATACGCAGCGTGTCCCAGCGCCGGCACTGTCCACAGCGCCACGAGAACGGCCCCGGGCGGTTGCCACAGTGCGCGCACTGCCAGCGCCCGCGCAGCGCCCAGGCGAGCGCGCCCTTCTCGGCGACCAGGACTTCGAGGGCGTCCTTCATCCGACCGGCCTCGCCGCCGGAGAGCGCCATCCGCGCATTCGCGACGCGCGCGGCCAGCGCCTCGGGGAACCGGGTCACCAGGTCCTTCGCGAGCGCCTCGTGCGCGGTCGCATCGCTCGCCGGTGCGAGCTGCGCGCGGATCAGTGCGAGCTCGAGGCGAGGTCCGGTCTGCGCTTCGACCTCGGCGAGCACGGCGAGCACGCGATCCGAGACCGAGTCGCTCGGCCTGTCCGAGGGCACGAACGCCATGCCCTGCTGCGGCACGAGCGCGGTCTCCGACGAGGCCGCGAGCTGCGGCGCATCGCTGGCCCCCGGCGCGTCGTCGGCGTCCTCGAGGTCGTCGGCCTTCGCCTTCGCCGCGTCGGCCTCGCCGGCGATGCCCTGCTCCGACGCGATCAGCCCGGGGAGCAAGTGAGGTGCGAGCGCGGGCTCGGCGACCAGTGCTTGCTTGAGCCGCTCGATCGCACCGCGGTGATTGCCCCGCGCGGCCGCGAGCTCCGCGGCGGCGGCGAAGAAGTGACCCGACTCCTGGAACTTGAGCGCCGCCTTGAGCAGCTGCTTCGCAGAGTCCAGGTCATCGCGGCCGAGCGCGGCCTGCGCGGCGGCGACAAGGAGATGGTGCTCGCGCAACCCGGTGTCCTCGTTGCGCCGCTTGCCGAGGCGCTGCCACAAGCCCGCGGCCTCGTTGAACCGCGCCTGCTCCTCGTACAGCGCCGCGAGTGCACGCAGCGCGCCCTCGTGGCCCGGCTCGTCGAGCAGGACCTCCTCCATCGCCCGCGTCGCGCGGCGCGGCATGCCGGCGGCGCGGAAGTCGAGCCCGAGCTCGTACATCGCCCGCTGGCGGAGCTTGCGCTTGTCTCGCTCGCGCAGCGCGAGGGCCTGGTGCACGCGGATCGCTCGCTCGTGCTCGCCCTTGCTGCGGAACATCGCGCCGAGCGCGAAGTACGGCTCCACGTCATCGACGTTCTCCTCGACCACCGTGCGCAGCTCGCTGACCACGGTGTCGTGATCGCGGGCGATCAGGTGCGAGAGCGCCCGCATGTACGCGCGGCTGTGGCGCGCAGTGCGACGGAGCTGGCGATCATCGGGGACGTAGTAGCGGCCGATCAGCACGCCCGCGGCCATGGCGCCGAGACCGACGAGCAGGAGGACGAGCGCGGCCCCCATCAGCGTGCGTCCAGGCCTTCGTCATCGAGCGCATTCATCACGCGCGCCGCCTGGGCGTTCGGGATCTCGGGCAGATCCTCGAGGGGTGCGGGCTCGGTGAACGGCAGGTTCCGGAGCTTCGCGAGCTCCTTCTCGAGGCGGTTGATCAGCGACTCGTACTGCCGGCGCCGCCACACGTAGAACATGCTCCACAGCACGGCGCCGGCGAGCAGCACCGCGGTGGCGAGCCACCCGCCGATCAGCGCCGGCAGCCAGATCTCGTGAGGGCGCTCGCCGAACAAGCCCTGCAGCCACGGGTGGATCGAGACCGGAATCCAGCCCGAGTTCGCGACCAGGAACAGTCCGGCGATCACGCCGAGCCCGATCAACGACAGGATGATCGTCGCGGTCGCGATCAGGCGGAGCCAGCGAATCACGTGGTCATCCTATCACCAGCCGGCGGCCGCACGGATCGCGGGCACGACCTGCGTCGCCATCTTGCGCTGCGTGGCCTCGCTCGGGTGGTAATCGCAGCCGATGCCATCGGCCAGCTGCTGCTCCGCGATATCGATAACGGTGATCGTCGGATCGGCGAAGTGGGCGGCGATCGCATCGAGGCGAGCGCGCATCTGGGTCCGCCCGCTGCCGCTCATCATCGAGCTCGTCGCGAGGAGGATCGGCGCGCCGGGAGCGTGGACACGGATGACGTCGGTGATGAACCGCTGGTACGCATCCTCGTAGCCGGTGCCGGGATCGCCGCCGTTGAAGTCGTTGGTGCCAAGGCCGATCACCACCACGTCGGGGACGGCGGCGTAGTCCCAGGTCGAGCCCGGCTGGTCCGCGAACAGGCGCCCGTACTTCACCGGCATGGTGTCCAGGTTCGGCGTGGAGGTGCCGCCGCAGCAGTTGCGGTACATGCCGATGCCCGAGTACGCGATCGCGAGATGCGCGGCGCCGAGGTCGTGTGCGGCGAGCCCGCCCCACGCGCGACTCTCGGCCTCCGTCGCGTTCGAGAACCCGCACGGGTTCTGCCCGAGGGCGCCGTAGCCGGCGGTGATCGAATCGCCGATGAATTCGACGAGCTTCGTGGCGCGTGCCGTGGGCACCAGCGTCGCACCGACGAAGCCATCGAACCGCGTGGTGCCGACGAACGACTCGGTCCGCTTCACGATCTCGATGTCGTGCTCGCCGGCGGCGAGACCGGTGACGAGCGTGGACGTCTGCATTCCGTTCGCGAGGTGCAGCGGCGTGCCGCGCGCTCCATCGACCGTGATCTCGAGCCAGTCATCGCCGGATTCGCGGAACGTGGCGCGAAGCTCGGTGCCGGAGAATCGCGCGACGATCGTCGCGCCCGGCCAACCGGCCGCGTGCATCGCGTCCCAGCGCCCGTAGAAGTGCAGGTCCTCGATGATCGGCGGGGGCGCATCGATCCCGCCATCACCCGCGGTCGCGTCGCTCGGCCCTGCCCCGTCGTCGCCGCAGGCGGCGAGCATCAACACCAGAATTCCCACGACCCGCATGCGCCCTATCGTAGACTGGATCCATGCGGGGAGCCCTCATCGGCGTGGTGTTCGCGTGCGCGTGCGGTGGCGGAGGCGGTGACGACATCGGCGGTGGTGACGACGTCATGACGCCTCCCGACGGCAGCGCCGGCAACCCGACCTTGCGCGAGCGGCAGCGCGATCTCGCGATGGCGCTGCGCGGCTCGCCGAACTTCATGATCGGCCTCGGCAACGACAACAGCGGCCCGTACAGCCACGCCGTGCCGATCGATCTGCACTACGCGTATCTCGTCGGCTACGGCAACAGCGGCGGCTGGCCGACCTGGAACACCGACGGCGACTATCCCCTGTTCTTCGCGCAGGCCGCGGGCACGCACCAGGTCACGCCGATGTTCACGTACTACCAGCTCGCGCTCGAGCTCGAGCAGAGCAACGATGCGGCGCTGAACGACACGACGAAGCTCCACCAGTACCTCGCCGACGTGAAGCTGCTGTTCCAGCGCATCGCCGACAACGGCAAGCCCGCCGCCGTGCAGTTCGAGCCCGACTTCTTCGGCTACCTGATGCAGCGCGCCGCGATGGGCAAGACGCCCGACATGATCCCCGCGAAGGTTCACCACGCCGACATTCCCGAGTGCGCCGCTCTGCCGGAGACGGCGGCCGGCCTCACCCGCTGCATCATCGCGATCGGCCGGGCGGTCTCGCCCACGACGAAGATCGCGTTCCACGCCTCGATGTGGGGCGCGTACTACGACCCGCTCGATCCGAACGCGAAGATCGAGGACTCCGGGATCGCGGTCGCGAAGTTCCTCCGCTCGGTCGGCGCCGACGATACCGACTTCGTCACCGTGGAGACACTCGATCGCGACGCCGGGTTCTGGGAGACCAGCGGAGGCGGCAACACGTGCTCGATCGCCGCCGGGTCGCGCGGCCCCGTCTACTGGGACGAGGCGAACGTCGCGCTACCGAACTTCTCGCAGCACCTCCGCTGGGTGACCGCACTCACGGGCGAGCTGCAGCGCCCCGCGATCGAATGGCAGACGCCGCTCGGCCGCCCGGCGACCACGTGCGGCGGCACGAACGAACACTATCGCGATAACCGCGTGCACTACTTCTTCGGCCACGTGCCCGACCTCGTCGACGCGGGCATCGCGGGCATGACGTTCGGCACCGGCGCGGGCCAGCGACCAACCTCGAAACCGACGGCGATCAGCTCAAGACCGCGGCGCAGGCGTACCTGGCCGCGCCCGTCGCGATGTGACTCACTCGCACTCGGGACAGCCGGGGTAGTACGGCACGCCGCTCCCCGCGGGCTTGCTCGGCGTGCGCTCCGTCGCCATGTCGAGCCCGTACCCGATCACGAGGCCGGCGAACCGCGTGCCCGCGAGCTCGCGATACGCCGCGCCGAGGAAGTAGCCATTGCCGGTCGGGAAGCGGTGGTCCTCGTAGTGGTGGCCGATGCGCAGGCCGATCATCGCGTCCAGCTCGTCCGCGAACGGCGCGCTCGGCGCCGCGCTCTGCCGGCTCCCCGCGCCGGCAATCCACGACGCGCGCGCGCGCGCCACGAGCCGCATCCGACCGCCGCCCAGCTCGAGGTTCGCCTCGAGCGGCATCGCCACCGCGTCGTCCATCGTCGACACTGCACCCGAGGCGGAGAACCCCGCGCCGAGCGCGAACACGCCGGTGCGCCCGACGCGCACGCCGATGCCCACCGGGAACAGCGCCACGTCGTACGCGAACCCGCCGGCGTTCAGCGTGCTGCCGAACGCGAAGTCGAGCCCGACGTGATAGCCGATGGTCTCGCTCTGTCCGAGCATCGCGTGGACGCGCACCCCGGCGAGCACGAGGTCATTCGCCGGGCTATCGCCCTTCGTGTCCTCCACGTCGT
>JBBRED010000419.1:0-7070 GCA_038203335.1 Haliangiales bacterium
TGGCTCCGAAGGAGGGCTTCGAACCCCCGACCCGGCGGTTAACAGCCGCCTGCTCTACCCCTGAGCTACTTCGGAATGGGGAGCTATAGATGCCACCTCGGACCCCGTGGCGTCAAGGCAAGCTAGCGGATCGTGAACCGCGCGGCGTCGGGCTCGTGCCAGCGCAGGAGCGCCTCTGCCTCGGCGGAGACGGCCGCCAGGGCCGTCTTCGAGAGCTTTGTGAACGGCCGGAGGCGGATCGACGCCGCGCCCTTGTCCCGCGCCAGCTCCCAGGTGCCCGCCACGCGCCCATCGACCAGGAACGTCGCGGCCACGATGCCGTTGTTCGTGGTGAGCGCGGGGCGCCGCGCCGGCTCGATGATCCGCGCGTGATCGGCGAACGCGAGCAGCAGATTGTCGTACTCGGGGAGCAGGCGCACCGGCGCCGGCGTGGCCTCCGCGGGCCGCGGCGCATCGGGCAGATCGAACAGCTCGCGCCCGTCGGCATCGACGAACGTGCGCAGCTCGCCGCGCATCGCCTCGAACACGGGCGTCAGGCCGCGCACGCCCGACCACGCCTGCGCATCCTTCACCGAGGCCGTCCCGAACGCCGCGAGGTAGCGGCGAATCAGCGCCTCGAGCCCCGCTTCCGCGAGGCCGCGACCGAGCCAGGTCTCGGCATCGTGAAACGGCGCGTTGCCCGCGTAGCTCCAGCGCGACTCGCTCGGCACGAGGACGACCGGCAGGTGCATGCGCACCGCGTAGACGTCCGCATCGGGAAACTTCGCGGCGAGCGCGGTGCGCACGTCGCCGAACGTCGCGGGGAGCTGCTTCTTCACGTGGCGCAGCACGGCGGCGACGTTCTGCCCCGCCAGGCGCTTGAGCCCGCGCGACAGCACCGGTGCGAGCGCCGCGCGCATCACGGTGAAGTCGTCGGCCGAGACCAGGTGGATCGTGCCGCGCATCAAGGTGGCGCGGACCGCGTGGCGATCGTGCACGAGGCGGTGCAGCGCCTCGCGCTCGAAGCCGGCCACGCGCGACCACAGGCCGACGAACGGCGGCCGCGGCACCTGCGCCTGCAGACCGGCGACGCGCGAGATCGCGTCGAGTGGTGAGATCGCGGCCCTCTCGAGGAGCAGCTGCCGGGCGAGCGTGGCTCGCCCGAGCGCCCGCGCCGAGAGGAGGTCAGCCCTGCTTCTTCGCGACGTACTCACGGAGCAGCGCGTCCACGCCGGTCACGACCTTCTTCGGCCCGGCCTTGCGGGCGAGTGCGAGCGCGACGATCTCGCAGATCATCGAGTCGTAGGTGCGACCACTCGCGTACGCCGACGCGGTGAACGCGCACGACTCGGCGAGGTCGGGGTTCGGGTTGACCTCGAGGATGTAGGGCTGGTTCGTGCGCGCATCGACGCGCATGTCGACGCGCGCGTAGTCGCGGCAGCCGAGGGCGCGGTAGGCGCGCATCGCGACGTCCTCGATGACCCTCGCGAGCGCGGGATCGAGGTCGGGCGCCGGGCACACGCCCTGGACGGCGTGGTGATCGCGGCTGTAGGGGTCCCACTTCGCGCGATAGGTGATGATCTTTGGGAGCGGCTTGCCGGCCTCGTCGGTGCCGCCCTTGAACTGCATCTCGTAGAGCGGCAGCGGCTGGTCGCCGAGGATCGCGCAGTGGATCTCTCGGCCCTCGATGTACTCCTCGACGAGCGCGGGCTGCTTGTGCTCGTGGAGCATCTTGTCGATGCGGACCGTGAGCTGCGCGTGGTCGTGGACGACGGAGCCCGAGTCGATGCCGCCCGAGGCATCGTCGTACGCGGGCTTGACCATGAGCGGAAACGCGAGGTCCAGGTCCTTCAGCGCATCCATCGACTCGACGAGGATGCCCTTCGGGACCGGCAGGCCGTGGGCGTAGAGGAGCGCCTTGGCCTTCGGTTTCTTCTGGCACAGGGACAGCGCGAGCGGCCGGTTGCCCGTGTACTCCACGCCGAGCAGCTCGAACAATGCGGGCACGTCGTGCTCGAGCTCGGCGTCATCGCGGAAGAACTCGACCAGGTTCATCACGACATCGGGCTTATGGCCGCGGACGGCGTCGAGCATGGTGTCGAAGTTGTCGCGCACGTTGACCACCGTGGCCTCGTGACCATGGGTCTCGAGGGCGCGCTGGATCAGCTGCATCTCCTCCTCGACGGTCTCCCACGGCTCGATCTCGAGCGCGGGATTCCAGTCAGGGGCGCGACGACCATCGCGACGGTAATGTGCGTACACATCGTCGTCGATCTGGTTCCAGAGGATCAGGATGCGCGAACGCTGCATCGGGATGACGTTGTTCCACAGGTACCACGTCACGACGAGTTGGTCGAGACACCAGGTCGGGTGCCCCATGGCTGACGCGCGATGAGATCGTCTGCGCGGTGGCGCTGCTCGGGCGACAGCCGGCTCTCGACCGCTAGCCCGAACCACTCGGCGAGCTCGAGTGCGGTCGAGAAGCGATCGAGCGGCACCTTCGCGAGACCGATCGCGAGCACGCGATCGATGTCGGCAGGGAGCTGCGCGAGGATCGATGGCTGGGTCGGAATGCGGTACACGACGTCGTACAACGTCGTCGGTACATCCTTCCCGGTGAACGCGGGATGACCGGTGATCGCGCGATAGAGGATCGCCGAGAGCGAGTAGATATCGGCGCGATGATCGACGTCCTCACCGCGCGCCTGCTCGGGCGCCATGTACGCGGGCGTACCGACGACGTGACCCTGGGTCAGGGTGCCGTGCGAGCCGGACTTGCTGACGCCGAAATCGAGGATCTTCCAGCGGCGAGATCCCTCCGCCTCCGCGAGGAAGATATTGTGGGGCTTGAGGTCGCGGTGAACGATGCCGGCGTTCCGGGCGGCCTCGAGGCCGAGCGCGACTTGCTCCGCGATCGCGCGCGCCGCGGGGAGCTGGAGGCGGCGCTGACGGCGGAGCTGGTGCGCGAGGTCGTTGCCGCGCAGGCGCTCCATGGCGAGGAACGGGACCTCGCCGGCGGTGGTGCCGACCTCGAGCACGCGGACGATGTAGGGCGTATCGAGCCGCGCGGTGGTCTGCGCCTCGCGAAGGAACCGCTGCACGGAGGTGGGGTCGGCGAGCGTGCCGGGATGGAGCAGCTTGACCGCCGCCACCCGCTGGTCGGAGACGCCGTGGGCCTCGTAGACCTCGCCCATGCCGCCGCGCCCGATCAGCACGCCGAGGCGGAACGTGCCCACGACCTGCTCGGTGAACCGGCCAGGCCCGCCGATCTTGAGGGCGCGATCGAGCTCGGCGCGTGCCTCGGCGAGCAGCGCGTCGCGCTGGACCATGCCGCGCACGGCTTGCTCGAGCCTGGACATCGCCTCGAGCGTGGCCTTCTGCGACAGGCGCGCGGTGATGAACGCCACGAAGTAGAGCGCCTCGATGATCACGACGATCGCCACGCGATCGACCACGCGCATGCTGGTCATGCTGACGAGGCCGCGATCGGCGATCACGTCGCCGACCATGAGCAGGGCCATCGTGCCGTGGATGAGCGCCACGGTCAGGTACATGCCGAACGTGACGTTGCGCGATGACCCGAGGCTGAAGAAGTAGATGCCGTAGACGAGCATCGCGGCCACGGGCGAGCCGGCGCCCCAGTAGTAGACGCCCGACATCGCGCCGATCACGAGGCACAGGCCGGGGAGGATGACCCGCCGCTGCTCGTACTCGAGCGGCTTGCGCAGCATCACCAGGATCCATACGGCGCCGAGCGCGCCGAACGCGGAGCCGATGGTGACCACGCGCTGCGCGATCACGTCACCGCTCGTGATCAGGGCAATCATCGCGCCGCCCACCGAGATCAGGAACGCGACCTTGAGGAACACGCGCGTGCGCTCGATCTCGTCGACCTTCATCGCCTCGACGGGCGACGTGGTGGTCCGCGACTCCGAGAGCTTGGTCAGCGAGCTGGAGCCGCCGCGCCGCTTGTCGGGAATCTGCTGGGTCGGAAGCGCGTGGACGGGATCCACGGCCCGCTTCGCGTAGTGGGCCGTGCTGCCGCCCTGGTGGGAGTGCGTCGGATCGATGTCGGCATCGTCCGCGTCGGACTCCTCGGCGGCGGTGAGCTCGCCCTGTACCTGCGGGCCTAGATCGACCGTCGGCCGGTCGTCGTCGAACACCCGGTCACCCACCCCGAAATTGTAGCCCTGGGCCGCCGAGGATGGCGAGATTCGGGCGGAAACCGGGGTTCAGTGCGCTTCGCAGTGGTCGTAGGTCAGGACCTCGCACGTGCAGCCCTGGTTCGGATAGCAGGTGCAGTTCTCGCCGTTGAAGACGGTCGTGCAGTCGGAGCGATTGGCGCACGCGGCCTCGCTGGGCAGCGCCGCGCACGCGGTCGCGGGCACGCAGCTCGGGTTGCAGGTCGTCGAGGCGCCGGCGCCCGTGCAGACCTCGACGCAGTCATAGCCAGCCTGGCAGGTCGTGGCCGCGCACGTGTTGGTATCCGGCACGCACATCGCGGAGCACAGCGTTCCCGCGCAGTCCTGGGTCGGGCCGCACTCGTGGCACTGGTTCTCGCAGTGCGAGCCCTGGCTGCAGTCGACGGTGTCGCACGTCGGGCCGGCCGGCTCGGGCGCGCAGCGGGTGAAGTCACCCTCCTGCAAGGCGTTGCGGCCAGCGTCGTAGTACATCGCGCAGTTGTCGTGCCGCGAGCACTGCTGCGCGTCGAGGGTGGAGCAGCTGCCCTGCGAGACCGGCCCCGAGGGCGCGGTGACGTAGCAGCCGCGGAACGTCGTGGTCGACGGCGCATCGGCGATGCTGGTGTCCTCGTAGTACGCGGCGAGGCAGCCCGGCGCCGCGAGGCACATCGCCTCCTCGAGGCCGTTGCACTGGCTCTGGCAGGCGCCCCAGTCGGGCTGCGGCTGGCCGATGCTCTCGTCGGAGCACGGACCGCACACGCCATCGCAGGGATAGCCGGGGCCATTGAAGTACTCGCAGTCGCCGGTGACCGGGTTGCGCAGCTCCTGACTCGGCGCGAGGTCGAGCGCGCAGACGACATCGTCTCCGTTGCCGTTCCAGTAGAGGTTGCAGCCGGTCATGAGGACGAGGACGGCGAGCAGGCGACGCATGGTGCATTTCGGGTGAGCAAGGGGCGAGCCACGAGCCATGCCGTGATCCTCCGCGGACTTGCGCGTCGCCACGCCTCAGATTTTCGAGCGATCCTCGTGAAATCGAGGTGGTTTTCGTGATTCCGCCTTGTGCAGAAACCGCACGCCTCATTAGATCCGCCCTCCATGCATCCGCTCCTCGCGTTCGTCTACTTCTTCCGCATGTTCTTCGGGGCGAAGCTCCCCGCGGACGCCGCGAAGTATCTGCCCGAGGGCGCGGTGCCCAAGGCGCTGCCGGAACGGGTGGTGGTGGAGAAGATCGTGGAGCGCGAGGTCAAGGCGAAGGCCGATGACAAGCCGCGCATCGCGACGGCGCAGCACCACAGGGACGGCGCGCTGGCGCTGCTCGCTCTGCTGCAGCGCGAGGGCCGGCTGGTGGATTTCCTGCGCGAGCCGCTCGATACGTTCACGGATGCGGATATCGGCGCGGCCGCGCGCGACGTGCATCGCGGCTGCAAGAAGGTGCTCGATCAGCACCTGACCTTCGAGCCGGTGATGCCCGGTGCCGAGGAAGAGAGAGTGACCGTGCCGAAGGGCTTCGACCCGGCGGAGGTGCGGTTGATCGGCGAGGCGAAGGGCGAGCCGCCGTTCACGGGCACGCTTCGCCATCACGGCTGGCGCGTGGTAGAGGCGAAGCTTCCTAGCCTCGCGGAAGGCATCGATCGCACGGTGATCGCCCCCGCGGAAGTCGAGCTGTCTGCATCATGAAGATCCTCGGTATCGATCTCGGAACCACGAACTCGGCGCTCGCCGTGGCGGATGACGCGCCTGCGCGTCCTGTCGACATCACGCAGGTCGTGGGCCCCGGCGAGATCGCGGCGCGATCCACCCTGCCCTCGTTCTTGCTCCTGCCGAACGAGCACGAGGTGCCGTCGGCGCAGCTCCAGCTGCCGTGGTCCGGCCCGCTGCGCTACACGGTCGGCACGTTCGCGCGCGAGCGAGGTGCGGAGCTACCGCACCGGCTCGTGTCGTCGGCGAAGTCGTGGCTGTGCAACTCGTCGATCGATCGCACCGCGCAGGTGCTGCCGTTCCGCGGCGCGCAGCGCGAGCTCGAGACGGAGATGGAGGGCGGCGAGCGCGTCTCGCCCGTCAATGCGAGCGCGCGATACCTCGCACACCTGCGCGCGGCGTGGGACGACGCGAACGAGGACTTCCCGGCCGACGAGCAGGACGTGCTGGTCACGGTGCCGGCGAGCTTCGATCCGGTGGCGCGCGAGCTCACCGTGGTCGCCGCGCGCGAGGCCGGCTTCGACAAGGTCACGCTGCTCGAGGAGCCGCAGGCCGCGTTCTACGCGTACCTGGCGGCGCGCGGCGATGCCTGGCGCAAGGACCTCGGACCCGGTGACGTGGTGCTCGTGTGCGATGTCGGCGGCGGCACCACCGACTTCTCGTTGATCGAGGTCGCGCAGGATGGCGGCGCGCTCGCGCTCGAGCGGATCGCGGTCGGCGATCACATCCTGCTCGGCGGCGACAACATGGATCTCGCGCTCGCGGCGATCGCGGGCAAGCAGATCACCGACGCCGGCAAGACGCTCGATGCGATGCAGCAGCGCGCGCTCGTGCACGCGGCGCGGCGCGCCAAGGAAGTGCTGCTCGGCGACAAGCCGCCGAAGTCGTTCCCGATCTCGATCCTCGGGCGCGGCAGCAAGCTGATCGGCGGCACGATGAAGTCCGAGGTCACGCGCGAGCAGGCCGAGAGCATGCTGATCGATGGCTTCTTCCCGGTGGTCGATGCAGATGCGAAGGCGAACAAGCGCCGCGCGGCGGGCCTGCGCGAGATGGGCCTGCCCTACGCATTCGATCCCGCCATCACGCGTCACCTCGCCGAGTTCCTCGGCCGGTTCGGCAAGGCGCCGACCGCGATCCTGTTCAACGGCGGCGTGATGAAGGCGACGAAACTTCAGGCGCGGATCGTCGGGCTGCTGCAGACGTGGTTCGCCC
>JBBRED010000420.1:0-7040 GCA_038203335.1 Haliangiales bacterium
GTTCCCGGCGATGAAGGAGCGGCAGGAGTCGCTGTCCGCGGTGGTCCAGCAGGATCCCGACGTCGCTCACGTGATCTCGAACGTCGGCGGCTTCGGCTCCTCGACGGTCAACACCGGCTCGATGTTCATCGCCCTGAAGGAGAAGCCCGAGCGGAGGTCCACCGCCGATCAGATCATCGCGCGACTGCGCCCGAAGTTGGCGAAGGTGCAGGGCATCAACTGCTACCTGCAGAACGTGCAGGACGTGCGGATCGGAGGTCGGTCGTCGCGCACGCAGTACCAGTTCACGCTCGAGGACGTGAACCTCGACGAGCTCGACGAGTGGGCGCCAAAGGTCACCGCCGCGCTTCGCAAGCTGCCCGAGGTCAAGGACGTGGTCTCCGATCAGCAGACCCAGGGGCTGCAGCTCGACCTCGAGATCGATCGCGATACCGCCGCGCGCCACGGCATCACCGCGGCGCAGATCGACAACACGCTGTACGACGCGTTCGGCCAGCGCCAGATCGCGACGTTCTTCACCGAGATCAACCAGTACCGCGTGGTGCTCGAGGCGGCGCCGTCGATCGGGGATGGCCCCGAGGCGCTGCAGCACCTGTACGTCACCGGCACCGACGGCGCGATGGTCCCGCTCTCCGAGATCGTTCGCGTGTCGTCCTCGTCGGTGTCGCTCTCGGTCAGCCACCAGGGTCAGTTCCCCGCGACCACGATCTCGTTCAACACCGCGCCCGACATCTCGCTCGGCCAGGCCACCGCGGCGATCGAGAAGGCGACGCTCGCGATCGGCATGCCGGCGAGCATCCACGCGCGCTTCAGCGGCACCGCCCAGGCGTTCCGCGACTCGCTGTCATCGCAGCCGATGCTGATCCTGATCGCGCTGCTCGCGGTCTATCTCGTGCTCGGCGTGCTCTACGAGAGCTACATCCACCCGATCACGATCCTGTCGACGCTCCCCTCGGCGGGGCTCGGCGCGCTGCTGGCGCTGCTCGTGACCGGCACGGAGCTCAACCTGATCGCGCTGGTCGGCATCATCCTCCTGATCGGCATCGTCAAGAAGAACGCGATCCTCATGGTCGACTTCGCGCTCGAGCTCGAGAAGGAGGGCAAGTCACCCGAGGAGGCGATCCACGAGGCCTCCGTGCTTCGCTTCCGCCCGATCCTGATGACCACGCTCGCCGCGCTGCTCGGCGCGCTGCCGCTCGCGCTCGGCACCGGCACCGGCAGCGAGCTGCGGTTTCCACTCGGCGTGGCGATCGTCGGCGGTCTGCTGGTGAGTCAGCTGCTGACCCTGTTCACCACGCCGGTCACCTACCTGGCGCTGCACCGGTTCACGCGTTCGAAGCGCGCGCAGCCCGCATCTCCGCCAGGCCCGCATCCCGTGTGACCGCGCTCGTGTAGCCGAGCTCTCGCCGCGCCTTCGCATCGACCACCGTGACCTCGCCGCCGACGAGCGCGACCGCGGTGCTCGTCACCGGCGGCTGCTTCATCCACGAGGTCGCGTACGCGACCGCCTTCGCCACCCAGCGTGGAACCGTGCGCGTGCCCGCATCCACGCCCTGCGTGGCGAGCATGGCGGTCATGAACTCGCGGAAGTCGACCGGTGGGCCGTCGGTGAGGAAGTAGACCTCGCCGTCCTTGCCCTTCTCGGCGGCGAGCAGCGCGCCCTCGACGACGTTCGCGACATGGCAGGTCGAGGTGGGGTAGTGCCCGTCGCCGATCCACGCGAACTTCTTCGCCTTGACCGCACCGACGAGCTTCGGCAGCAGGCTGGTATCGCCGGCGCCCCAGATGAAGCGCGGACGGATCACCACGGTGGCGAATCCGGGCGCGTTCGCGGCGAGCACCGCCTTCTCGGCGAGGCCTTTGGTCAGCGGATACGGGCCCGCGGGGTTCGTCGTGATCGGCCGGGTCTCGTCGGCCTGCACGATCGGGTCCCCGTCCGCGAGCACCGCCTCGGTCCCCACGTGCACGAACCGCCCGACACCTCCGGCCTTCGCGGCGGCGAGCGTGTTCTGCGTGCCCTCGACGGTGACCTTCATGAACTCGGAGAGCTTGCCGTGCTCGTCGACGAACGCCGCGGCGTGGAATACGACGTCGCAGTCGGCCATCCCGGCCTGCATCGCGGCGGTGTCGCCGAGGTCGCCTCGCACCGGCTCGGCGCCGGCTCCGCGGACCGCGATCGCCGCGGTCTCGCTACGCGCGAGCGCACGAACCTCGATGCCGCGAGCCACGAGCGCGGCGATCAACCGCTTCCCGAGGAACCCCGAACCGCCCGTGACGAATGCTCGCTTCACGCCGAGGAATCTACTAGTTTCGTCGAACAGCCGATGAGCGAAGCGCACACGATCTCGCACGAAGATGGGCGCGTGGAGCTGAAGGCGCCCGAGGAGCTCGTGTCGTCGTCGCTCTACAACGAGGACCTCGCTCCGGTCCCAGTCAAGAAGCGTACGTGGTCGACCTGGGACTACGCGGCGCTGTGGGTCTCGATGGCCCACTGCATCCCGACCTACACGATGGCGGCCGGTCTGATCGGCGCCGGCATGAGCTGGTGGCAGGCGCTCGGCACGATCCTCCTCGGTAACCTGATCGTGCTCGCGCCGATCCTCCTCAACTCGCACCCGGGCACGAAGTACGGCATCCCGTTCCCGGTGTTCGCGCGCGCCGCGTACGGCACCGCGGGCTCGAATCTCCCGGCGCTGATGCGCGCGCTGATCGCGTGCGGATGGTTCGGCATCAACGCGTGGATCGGCGGGCTCGCGCTGCAGGCATTCATCACCTCGATCTGGCCGGGATGGTCGGATCTTCTCGGTTCGTTCGGCGGGTTCCCGTTCAACGAGTGGCCGCAGAAGGACTGGTTCCCCGGCACGCTGTGGATCTCGTTCGGCCTGTTCTGGGCCCTCAACATCCTGATCGTCTACAAGGGCATGGAGCTGGTGCGCCGGCTCGAGCGCTTCGCCGCGCCGTTCGTGCTCGTGATGACCGCGGTCCTCGTGATCTGGGCGATCAACAAGGCGGGCGGCCTCGGCCCGATCTTCGAGAGCGGCGGCAGGCTCGACGACCCGGGGAAGTTCTTCGCGGTGTTCATCCCCTCGCTGACCGCGACCATCGGGTTCTGGTCGACGCTCTCCCTCAACATGCCCGACTTCACACGGTTCGGCCGATCGCAGCGCGAACAGGCGATCGGTCAGGTCGTCGCGCTGCCGTCGACGATGACGGTGTTCGCCGGCATGGGCATCGTGATCACCTCGGCGACCGTGCTGATCTACGGCAAGGCGATCGAGAGTCCGATCAAGCTCGGCAGCATGTTCGAGAACAGGCTGATCGTGGGCGTCGTGATGTTCACGGTCGTGATCGCCACGCTCGCGGTCAACATCGCGGCGAACGTGGTGTCGCCTGCGAACGACTTCGCGAACGCGTTCCCGAAGAAGGTCGACTTCAAGCGCGGCGGGTTGATCACGGGTCTGATCGGTATCGCGATGTTCCCGTGGGAGCTCACCCGCGATGCGAACGCCTACATCTTCGGATGGCTCGTGGGCTACTCGGGATCGCTTGGTTCCGTCGCCGGCGTGCTGATCGTCGACTACTGGATCCTGCGCAAGACCAAGCTGGACCTCCATTCGCTCTACGTCCGTGACGGCGCGTACCGTTACTCCGGCGGGTGGAACATGGCGGCGGTGTGGGCAACCGTGGTCGGTGCAGGCGTGGCGTTGCTCGGTGCGTTCTGGCCGCCGATGAAGCCGATCTACGACTGGTCGTGGTTCGTGGGCTTTGGCCTCGCAGGCAGCATTTACTGGCTCTTGATGCGAAATCGCGTGGCACACTAGACGCGTGAGCGTGCAGTCGGGGACGCGCGTCGGTGACTATCTCGTCGAGCGCGCACTGCGCAGCGAGGTCAACGGTGGCGTGTATCTCGCGAAGCACGTGATGCTGCCGCGAAAGGCGGCCATCAAGGTGATGCACGAGACCGGCGGCAAGCCGCAGGCGGTGCAGATGCTGCGCGAGGCCTGCCTCGTCGAGGCGCTCTCGCACCCCGGGATCCCGCGCGTGTTCGAGTGCGGCGTGCTCGCAGATCGCAAGCCTCACGGTGGTGGGGCGCGCAGCAGTCCCGAAGGGAGTGCAGAGGTGGATCGGCGACCGTGGACCGCGTTCGAGTACGTCGATGGCGAGCCGCTCGACGTGACCATCGGCGAGACCCCGCTCGCCGTGGCCGACGTGGTGGTGATGATCCGCGACGTCGCCGACATCCTGGATCACATCCATTCGCGCGGCATCATCCATCGCCATGTCACCGCCGGCTCGATCGTGCGCTCTCCGAAGCGCCGGTTCGCCGTGACGCTCGTGCAGTGGGGCGATGCCTGCACGCTCGACACCGTGGAGAGCCAGGTTGACGCCACCGAGGATGTGCACCAGCTCGGGCGGATCGCGTTCCGGGCCCTGACCGGCGCCGTGCCCACGACCGGCGGCTCCTCGACCGAGCGCTACCCCGGCGCCCCGTACGATGTCGCCCAGCTGATCGACCAGATGATGGCCGACCGCCGCCGCCCGACCAGCGCCGAGGTGCGCGATCGTGCGAAGTGGCTCGCCGAGACCCTCGAGATGGCTCCGATCGAGCCCGCGCGGTGGACCCCGCAACATATCGCTCCGGAATCCATCCCCGAGGTCGAGGCAATGGGCGACGGATTCTCGATCCGGATCGCCGGGCGCACACGCACGCGCTGACCCGTGCGAGGATTGCGGTGGAGTGGAGGATCTCGAGCGACATCTTGCTGCTGCACAGCGGATCACCCACTGCGGCAGCTGGGAGCTGATCCTCGACGACCTCGTCGATCTGAAGCGCAACCAGCTGCGCTGGAGCGACGAGGCATACCGGATCTTCGGCTACGAGCCCGGCGGCCTCGAGCTCACGGGCGATGCGTTCTTCTCGGGCGTTCATCCGGATGATCGCGACGCGATCCTGGAGGCCACGCACCGGGCGATCACGACCGGGGTGACGTTCTCGATCGACCACCGCGTGATCCGTCCCGATGGCTCGGTCCGCATCGTCCACGAGGAGTCCGAGATCGAGCGCGACGCGGCGGGGCGCCCGATCCGCATGATCGGCACCGTGCAGGACATCACCGAACAGCGCGCGACGGAGAGCAAGCTGGTATTCCAGGATCGGCTCGCCGCCGTGGGGCAGCTCGCCGCCGGCGTGGCGCACGAGATCAACAACCCGCTCGCCGCCGTACTCGCGAACCTGGAGCTCCTCGAGCGCGAGCTTGGCGCTCTCGATCTTCCGGCGCAGGTCCGCGCGCACCTGAAGGATGCCCAGGAGGGTGCGGATCGCGTGAAGGTGATCGTGCGCGACATCACCGTGTTCGCGCGCTCTGACGAATCGCCGCGCAACGCGCTCGAGCTGACCGGCGTGCTCGACTCGTCGATCCGCCTCGCGAACCACGAGCTCAAGCACCGCGCGCGCGTGATCAAGGATCTGCAACCGATCCCGCCGGTGGCCGGCAGCTCGGCGCGGCTCGGCCAGGTGTTCCTGAACCTCCTGCGCAACGCGGCGCACGCGATCCCCGAGGGCGATCCGGATCGCCACAGCGTTCGCGTCACCGCGCGCTCGGAAGGCGGGCGCGTGGTCGTGGAGATCTCCGATACGGGCAGCGGCATCCCGCTCGAGATGCGGTCGCGCCTGTTCACGCCGTTCGTGACCAGCAAGCACGAGGGCATGGGCCTCGGCCTCTCGATCTCCCACCGGATCATCAGCGAGCTCGGCGGCGAGATCTCGTTCGACAGCAGGGTCGGGGAGGGCACCACGTTCCGCGTGTCGCTCCTGCCGGCGGGACCGTCGCGCACGCCGCAGGGCAGCGGCACCCACGCGACTCAGCCCAAGGCGCGTCCTCGGGTGCTGATCATCGACGACGAGGTGACGATCACGAACGCGCTGCGCCGCCACCTGCAGAGCGACCACGAGGTCACCGTGGAGAACGATCCGGTCGCCGCGCTGACCCTGCTCAAGGGTGGCGCGTCGTTCGACGTGATCCTGTGTGACGTGATGATGCCGAAGCTCAACGGCGCTCAGCTCCACCGCGAGCTGGCGGCGATCGCTCCTGCCCAGGCGGCAGTGACGATCCTGATGACGGGCGGGTCGGTCCCGCGTGACGCGGTCGAGCTGCTGGCGACGGGTCGCGTCGCGAACCTCACAAAGCCGTTCGATCTGGACGAGCTCCGCGCGCTGATCCGGACGTTGCACACATCGTCGTAGGGTCAGCTGTGCCCGGACTGCCGGCGATAGGGTCAGCTGTCCCGAGCCACAGTTCCAGGCGCCACGCGGAGTTAGCCGAGGCACGCTGGCTGCACGGAGCCGTTCCGATGACGGGGGTCACCACAGTCCGCTTTGCGCCCGGGACACGCCTCGGCGACTACCAGATCGACGACGACCTGGCCGGTGGCTGGAACCACGAGGCCTACCAGGCCACGCACATCCTGCTGCCTCGCCGCGCGCGCCTGATCGTGCTGTCGGCCGCGTACGTCGACGAGCGCGCTGCCGGCGTGCAGATGATGCGCGAGGCATGTCTGGTCGAGGCGATGCAGCACCCCGGCGTGCCGCGCGTGTTCGAGTGCGGCGTCGTCGATCGCCGTCCGTGGATCGCGTGCGAGCTGGTCGAGGGCGTGACGCTGGCCGAGGCGATCGCCGCGCACCCGCTCCCCGTGGCCGACGTTCTCGCGCTCCTGCGCGACGTGGCCGACGTGCTCGAGCACGCGCACCGCCGCAACATCGTCCACCGGAACCTGCGCCCCGAGGTGCTCCTGCGCACCTCCGGTCGCACGTTCCCGATCTGCATCACCGGCTGGTCCGATGCGCGCATCCACGACACCGATACCAAACTGGTCGATCTTCGCGCGGACGTGTTCGCGCTCGGCGCCGTGGCGTTCACCGCGCTCTCCGGGGGGCGCCCCACCGTGCTCTCCGCGTGCGAGCGATGCCCCGGTGCGCCTCGCGCGCTGACCACGCTGATCGATCGCATGCTCGCCACCGAGCCGGCGGCGCGCCCGAGCTG
>JBBRED010000421.1:0-7012 GCA_038203335.1 Haliangiales bacterium
CTCCTCGATCACCGCCCGCTTCATGTACCCGCCGTCGACGGCCTTCAGGTACGCCGTCGAGACTTGGCCATCGATCTTCAGCTCGAAGTGGCCCGCGGTGGATGGAACATTGCCTAATGTCATGGGCGAGCCTCAGCTTATCGCGGATCCTCTTACGCTCGCTGGCGCCTGGATCCCCCCACCGAGGGCAAACAGTCCCAGGCAGATCGTGGTCTGACCTACAACCGCCCACAGCCAAGCAGTCGAGATCACGGGCGGGTGGAGATCCGGCACGAGCCTTGTAGAATAGGTGGTCATGAGGGTGCAGGTCCGTCTCCTTGTCCTGCTGCTCGGCCTCGCGGCCGCGCCGTCGATCAGTCACGCCGAGAAGGTTCGGACCAACGCCAGCGCGAAGGTCGTCAACCGCCCCGGCGAGCAGGGCACGGTGGTGGTCAAGGTCAAGGAGGGTCAGACCATGACCGTCCTCGCCAGGGAGGGGCGCTGGATCAAGGTCCGCGTCCTCGGCCGCACCGGGTTCATCCCGCGCAGCAAGGTCGACATGCCCGAGGGCGACGAGGAGATCACCCGCAACACGCGCCGGCGCGCGTTCGTCGATGGCCGCGGCACGAAGCGCGGCTTTGGCGGAGAGGCCGGCCCCGACGACCGGATCGGCGCCGATGCCGTCGGCGATGGCGCGCAATCGGGCGAGGACAGCGAAGAGAAGGGCGGCGGGGACGACGAGGGCGAGGAGACGAAGGCACCCAAGGGAAAGAAGCCCCCGAAGGTGAAGAAGCCGCCCAAGGGTGGCGACGACGGCGAGGACGAGGATCCGATCGCCGAGAAGGGTGGCAAGGGCGGCGACGACGAGGGCAGCGACGAGGAGACCACCGACGACTCCGAGCCGGCCGACGATCGCGTGAAGGCGACCGTGGCGGCCAAGACCGTGGCGTACGCCGAGCCCTCGAAGGACTCCGACGAGTCGTTCAAGGCAAAGCCGAGCGACACCCTGTTCGTCGAGAGCACGAAGGGCAAGTGGACCGAGGTCTCCGTCGAGGACGGCGACATCGGCTGGATCCAGACCTCGAAGCTCGATATCGAGGGCCGTGATGACGGCGGCGACGGCGAGGGTGGACCGACCGGCCGCATGATCGACGTGCGCGCGCGGCTCGGCTTCACGCTCGTCAGCCAGTCGCTGACCTCCACCGGCGGCGGGACCACCAAGTGGCCCGACAAGTACGACGTCGGCAGCTCGTCGGTCGCGATCATGCTCTCCGGTGGCGTGCTGGTGCCGTTCAAGAAGCAGTACCTGATCGGCGGCGAGCTGACCTATGACATCTCGAAGGCGATCCCCGGCATCTCGTTCGATCCCGATGGCGGCGGGCCGAACGGCGGGCCGATGCCGCAGCAGACCACTGGCTTCACGATTCACAACGTCAACGCCCGCGGTGTGTTTGGCTACCCGTTCAAGAACAGCAAGCGCGGCACCGTGTTGTTCGGTCGCCTCGGCTACCACTACGAAGCGTTCCGCGTCGACGACGTCACGAACCTCACCAAGAACAACGCGAAGCTGCCCTCGGAGAACATCAAGGGCCCGATGCTCGGTGTGGCGTTCGCCGTACCGCTGCTGACGCAGAAGGTCGGGCTGCGGATCAGCCTCGATGCGATGCTGGTCGGCGGCAGCGTCACGCAGACCAAGAACCTCGAGGACGGCGCGAATCCGTCGGTCACCAAGATCACGCTCGGCGCCGGCGTCACGTATCGCTGGAAGCCGGGCATCGATCTGTCGGGCGGCTACGACCTCAACTACGCGAGCCTGAAGTTCGGCGCGCCGATCGCCACCTCGATGCGCGGCCACACCGGGACGGGGGTCGCGCGCAAGGACACCAATCACACTGTTGCGGTCGGCATCGCCAAGGCATTCTAGGCGCGTGATCGAAGACCTGCCGGGGCGTTACGAGGAGTACCTCGCGCGCTGTACGACCAAGCTCGGCGACATCGTGGCCGGCGCGTTCGTGAAGTTCAGCGGAAAGCTGATCAAGAAGCTCACGTTCGAGGAGTTCACGCCCGCGTACCTCGAGTACACGGAGCTCCTCGAGCGCTACACCGAGAGCCTCGATCGCGGCGACACGATCAACGACCTCGTGCTCCGCATGGTGCGCGAGAAGGCCGCGGGTCTCGTGTTCGACCCGCCGGCGTGAGCTCGTAGCTACTGGCGCGGCGTGCCGAGCTTGTCGAGATCGATCTGCGAGAGCGCGAGGCGGATCAACTGCGACTTGTTCGCCTTCGTCCAGCCACGGCGCTTGAGCTCCGCGACCTTCGCGTCGAGCTCCTCGAGATCGCGCGTGTACATCGAGATGCAGATGACCTTGTAGTGCGTCGGGCGGAGCTTGCCCGACGGGTCGGCGGTGCCGGCACGGGCGCGCTTGCGCGGAGCCTCGGTGCCGTCGGTGCGACGGCCGTAATATTCCTCGCTGAGGATCGCATCGGCGTCGCTCAGAGGGTCGTGTCCCATCAACTTCTCTTCCTTCATATGACCTCTCATGCGACCGCCGGAGCGGTGGTCTCGGTGGTGGTGGTGGTGGCGGGGGTTCGGAGCTCGGTGGTGGCCGCGCTGGTCGCGAGCATCCAGTCGACGACGCGGTTGTAGTCAGCCGCGCCGTGACTCACCGGCGCGTATTCGAAGATGGTCTTCTTGTGGCTCGGCGCCTCGGCGAGCCGCGTGTTGTGCCGCACCGGCTCGAGGCACTTGTGCTTGAAGTGACCCTGCAGGGTCTCGAGCACCTCGCGCGCGAGGCGCGTGCGACCGTCGTAGAACGTGGGCAGCACGGCGGAGATCCGCACGGCGTGCCCGAGGTGACGCTCGACGTCCTTGATGGTCTTCAGCACCTGCTTCACGCCGACCAGCGCGAGGTAGTCGCAGGTGACGGGGATGATGACCTCGTCGACGTACGACAGCGCGTTCTGGTTGAGGAGGTTGAGCGAGGGGCCGCAGTCGATCACGACGTAGTCGTAGCGTCGGGAGACTGCCATCAGATTTAGCCGCTTCGTCAGCATCTTGCTGCGGGCATCGGTGGACTGGCGCGCGAGCCAGATCTCCGCGGCGGCGAGGGTGGAGTCGCTGGTGATCACGTCCAGGTGCTTGCGGACCGGGACGCTCGCCTCCGTGGGATCCGCACCATCGACGAGCACGTGATAGAGCGACCGCTCGCCCGCCACGCCGAGCGACACGCCGACGTTTCCCTGGGCGTCGGTATCGATCAAGAGAACTTCGTTCTCGCGTTCGGCGAGGCCGGCCGCGAGGTTGACGGCGGTGGTGGTCTTACCCGTTCCGCCCTTCTGGTTGAGGATCGCGATCCGTCGAGCTCGCTTTGCGCGGAACGCTTCTGCGCCGAGCGACTCCTTCCGGCATTCGAGCGAACAGAAGTGACTCTTCTCTCCGCTCGAGCTCACCGCGATCTGAAACACGAAGGCCGGGCGGAATGCCTGCCCACACGCGCTGCACGTCTTCTCCATGCCCTTATCGAAGCGTCATCGACGGAGCCGGGGCAACTTTTCAGCCCGTCGGGCTATAGTCGACAGGGATGGACGGGATCGCACGGCAGGTGGTGGCCAGTGGCTCGGACGCGGCCGAGGTCGCGAACAAGATCGTCGATGGTCTCTCCGGCCCGGGCCTGCGCCTCGCGTTGGTGTTCGCGGACTGGAGGCTCGATCCGGCGACGATCGCGAGCACCACGTTTCGCGGGCTGAAAGCGCCGGTGATCGGCGGAACCACGCTCGGCGTGATCGGGAAGGGCGCTCCCATCGACGGCGTCTCCGCCGTGGGCCTCGGCCTCTACGGCGACTGGCTGAAGGTCGGTTTCGGGGTGGCGCCCGAGCTGCCCAAATCGGCGCTCATGCGCAGCCGCGATGCGGTGAACGCGGCGGCGCTCGCGCTCGGCGTGGCTGCGAGCGCGCTCGATCCCGCGCGCCACGTGGGCATCACGCTGTTCGACGGCACGTGCGGCCACGAGGAGGCGTTCTGCATCGGCTCGGCGGCCGCGGCGCCGCAGATCCGGTTCGTCGGCGGCTGCGCTGCCACCGAGCTCGGCACCGGGCGGCGCGCGGTGATCTGGGTCAACGGCGAGGTGATGACCGATGCGGGCATCGTGGTGGTGCTCGACAGCGAGCTGCCGTTCCACGCCATACTCTCGGCGCATCAGATTCCGACGGAGATCAAGACGGTGGTCACCGCCGCCTCGGGCCGGATCATCGACGAGCTCGACGGCTACCCCGCAGCGACGCGCCTGCGCGGGCTCCTCGCGGCGATCGGCGACGAGGTCAACGAGGTCCGGCCGACGCACTCGTTCGCGCGCTACATCGATGGCGTGCCGTACGTGCGGTCGCTGCTCGGCATCGATGGAGAGCGCCTGCACCTCGCCACGGCGGTCGAGAACGGCCACGTGCTTCGCGTCATGCGCCCGGGCGACCTGATCGGCACCACCACGCGCGATCTCGCGATCGCCGCCGAGAAGGTCGGCGGCAGCGTCGCGGCGATGCTGCTGTTCTCGTGTCTCAATCGCCACTGGGACGCGTCGTTGCGCGGCCTCGAGCGCGAGCTCGCGGGTGCGTACTCCAGCTATCCGACGGTCGGGCTGCAGACGCACGGCGAACAGATGGGCATGTTGCTCGTCAATCACACGCTGACCGGCCTGGCGATCGGCCACCCCGGCGCGGGCGACCGATGACGCCGTTGGCCACCGATCCGCGCGTCGCGGAGCTCGAGAGCGAGCTCGCCGCCGCCCAGCGCACGATCGATGTCCTCGTCGCGCGGCTCGAGCGCGCGGGCACCACCTCGCCCACGCAGTCCGAGCTGTTCGACGCGGCGGTGCGCCTCGGCAACGTGCTCGAGGAGCGCACGCGCGAGGTCGAGGACGCTCGCGCCGAGTTCCGCGCCCTCCGCGCAAACCTCGACCAGATCGTCCGCCAGCGCACGCGCGCGCTCGCCGAGTCCGAGGCCCAGCTCCGCGCGAAGAACACCGAGCTCGAGCGGCAGCACAAGATCAAGAGCGAGTTCATCTCGATCGCCGCGCACGAGCTCCGCACGCCGTTGACCAGCATCGTCGGCTACCTGGATCTGTTCAGCGAGGGTCGGTTCGGCGAGCTACCGCCGATGCTCGAGCGGCCGATCAGCTCGGTCCGCCGCAACGCGCATCGCCTCAAGCGGCTGGTCGACGAGATGCTCGAGGTGCGACGCCTCGAGGACGGCAAGATCGTGCTGCGCCGCGAACCGGTAGAGCTCGGCGACGTGGTCCACAACGTGGTCACCGAGCTGCTGCCGCTCGCGAACGCGCGCGAGCAGACGGTGGAGACCAACATCACCTCGATCAGCCCGATCGACGCCGACCGCGACAAGCTGCACCAGATCGTCGTGAACCTGCTCTCGAACGCGATCCGCTACACGCCCGAGCGGGGCCAGATCACGATCAAGGTCGACGAGGCGCCGCACGACCGATATCCCGGCGGCTGGGCGCGCCTCCGTGTACGCGACAACGGCGTCGGCATCACCGAGGAAGACCGCCAGCGGATCTTCGACCCGTTCATCCACGCCCAGCCCGCGAAGCACCACACCTCGGCCGGCCCGGACTCCGCCGGCCTCGGCCTCTACATCGCGCGCGGCCTGATCGAGCTGCACGGCGGCCTGATCACCGTGGACTCGCAGCCGGGCGTGTTCACCGAGTTCACCGTGCTGCTGCCGTTCAAGCACCAGATTGGGCGCGCGAGCGAGCCACCGGCGCGCTGACGGCCGGTACGGAGGGCACGCGCGCGAGCACGCACGCAGGAGGCCTCCGTCCCTCCCATGCCGCTCGGCGCGCGAAAAAAGACTCCGCTTGGAGTCTTGGAGGCAATCCCTCGGGGGCAGGGAAGCGGCCGCGTAGCGGATGATCGCTACTTCTTCTTCTTCGCCGGCTTCTTGGCGGCCGGCTTCGGAGCGGGCTTCTTGGCAGCCGGCTTGGCAGCGGGCTTCTTGGCGGCCGGCTTCGGAGCGGGCTTCTTCGCGGCGGGCTTCGCAGCGGCCTTGGCGGCCGGCTTTGCAGCAGACTTGGCGGTGGGCTTCGCAGCGGGCTTGGCGACTGGCTTCGCTGGAGCAGCCGCCTTCGCGCCCTTGGCAGCCGGAGCAGCGGCCTTCGCAGGCGCTGCGGCCTTCGCCGCGGGTGCGGCGACAGCGGCCTTGGCGACCGGCGCGGCCTTGGGGGCAGGCGGAGCCTTGCCCTTGTTCTTCTTGGCGTCGGCCTTGAGCTTGTTGGCGCGCTCGTCCGAGGTCTTCGAGGACTCGTCCATGCGGGCCTGGGCTGCATTGCGGGCGCGCAGCACGGCGGCCTCGACCTCGGCCTTGGAGCGCTGCGCGAGCGGAGCCACGGCGGCATCCGGCTTCTTCGCCCGCTTCTTCTTCTTGGCCTCGCGCGGCACGGGGATCTCGCTGATGTCCGGCATCCGCGAAGCCAGGTCCCCACGGTTGTGGACCAGGATGCGAGAGCCGCCGTCGCGGAAGATGACCTCGACCTTGTTATCGGGCAGGAGCTCGATCACGAAGCCGATGTCGAACACCGGGTGGTGCACGACGTCGCCCTCCTCGTAGGCATCTCGGATCGAGTACGGCCGGCAGTTCGCGAGGTCACCCTCGGTCGCGCGAGCCAGTGCATCGTCCCAGGTCGCGCGCTTGGCGGAGGCCTTCTTGGCGCCATCGGCACCACCCTCCTCCGTGCCATCGCCGCGTGGCTTGCGGAACGCATGTACCTCACCACACACCACGCACTGGACCCGGCGAACCTCGTCCTCGTACATGCTGATGATGGTGTGAGTCGTATCCGTCTTGCACCGTGGGGACGGGCAATACGCCTCGATTTCTCCCCCCACCTCATCTGCGTCTTCTTCGAAGATGGAATCCATCGAAGTCCTCTTCTGGACGAGCTAACTGTCCGAAACCACATCCATTCCGGTAATCCGGATTAGAATGTGCATTAGTCAGCCGTCTAACACATCTTCCAGTACGCTA
>JBBRED010000422.1:0-7002 GCA_038203335.1 Haliangiales bacterium
AACACGCGTTACTGTATCGAACCGCCGACGACGAGGTCGCCGGTCTGCTGCTTCACCTTCACGTTCTTCAGCGCGACGCCGCCGAACGACGGCAGCGGAATCGCACCGACCGCGCCGGTGCCGAACGACACGATGCGCGACAGGCCGAACGAGGTCACGGCCTCGAACTGCGCGTTCGAGAGCTGGTTCGCGCCATCGACGTTCTCGTCGAGCACGTCGACGTAGATGTCGGGGGTGCCGACGTCGAGGCGAAGCGCGCCGGTCGCCGCATCGCTCACGACCTTGAGGTCAACCTGGGCGTTGAGGGCGACCTGGGTCGCGATCGACGCGCCGTTCTTGAACGTGGCGAGGAGGTCGCCGATGGTGAGGCGGAGCGCGTCGTGGTGCGCGTCGAGGAACGGCGGGACCTTCGCAGACAGCTCGACGCGATCGTAGAGGGTGCCGACCTCGCCGTAGCTGCCGTTCTTGAGGTCGAGGGCGTAGTCCATGCCCTTCGCGGCCCAGAAGCTGGTGAACAGCTGGTTGGCGGCGTTGTCGACGACGGCGAGCTGGAAGCCTTGGTTCATGTCCATGACGGGCGGGTCATCGGAGACGTAGACGAAGCCGCGCGATGCCGAGTCGCCCTGCGCGCGGAGCTTGGTGTCGAGCTCGATGGTGGCGCCGGTGACATCGAAGTCGATCCGCGCCGGGGTGACCTTGATGTCGACCTTCTTGCCGAGCACGTCGATGGTCTTGGTGCTGTTGAGGCCGGCGAGCGACTTGTTGACGTACGGCACGGCGAACTTCTCGGCGACGAAGCCGAGGACGGGACCGAGCATGGTGTCGAGGTGCAGGAGGTCGACGATCGATCCGGGCACGCCGCCGAGGTCGACGTTGAAGCCCGTGATCTGGACGTTCGGGTTGTCGAAGTGGATGTCGAACTGCCCGGCCTTGATCCCGACGGTCATCATTCCGGAGATCCGTATCTTCGATGCGCTGATCGTGACGTCGCGCGAACCATCGAGGCAGGACACGGCCCACTGGAGGTGCGATGCGATGCGCGGGTTGACGAGCGTGGCATCGAGCCAGATGCCGCCGGGCTGCGGTGCGAAGGTGATCTTCGAGGCGCTGCCGAGCGTGGTGCTGGTGATCCGCGCCTGCGCGTAGAGGCAGTCGGGTACGCCGTTGGTGGTGCCGGCATCGACGACGGGGTTCATCGGCGCGACGAGGGCCTGGAGGTTCGTGCCGGTGAGAAAGCCGGTGAGGCCCTCGCCGAGAGCGTCGAAGGTCTGCGCCGTCATCGAGGCGGTGATCGCCTGGGGTACGGTGCTCGAGATCGGCTCGAGCGCGCCGGCGACGACCGCGCGGGTCTCCTTGCCGGTGTTGTTCTGCGCGTCCTTCGCGATCGCGTGGAGGAGGTTCGTGCCGGCGTCGACGGGGACGGTGGCCTGAAAGGATCCATCCGCGCCCAGGACGGCGGGGACCCCATTGACGGTGACCGAGGCGACGGTGCCGGAGTCATCGATGGCGGTGCCGGAGACGACGATGGAGGTCACGTCGCCCGCGAACGTGCCGCGCGCTGGGTTGGTGATGTGAATGCGCGGAGCCGTCGGATCGATCGCAGGCGCGTCCGGATCGTATTCGGAGTCGCAGCCCGCGGTCAGCGAGACAAGGGCGGCGAGGATTCCGAAGGCGGTCGCAAGTCCCACGGAGGTGGGACGCGCAGCAATCCCGGAGGGATTGCGGAGGTTGATCGAAAAATTGCGCATGTGGCGGCTCCCGCGGTCATGGGGAGCAACATCGATGCCACGCCGGAGAACCACTTCCCCTGCTGCGGCGCATCGGAGATCGCCACGCGGGAGCTGCGCTGATCCTGCCAGGATATCCGCGTACTGCGCGGATCCTTCGAGCTCACGACCAGCGCCGTGCCCGGAGCCAACGCATAGGTCACGAGCAGCACCACCATCGGCCTCGCACCGCCGGGTTCGAGCCCGAGCTTCGCGCGGACTTTCGTGGGCACCAGCGGCATCCCATCGACGGCAACGGTAAGCGGGGCCATGGCGAATGCAGCGAGCACGTTCTCGAGCGCGTCGAGTGCTTGTGATTTCGGTGCGCTGGCCGCCCGCGCGAGCATGGTCTCGGTGGGCTCTCCGGTCCCCGGTCGATAGCCCACAAACAGCACCACCTCGCAGGGTTCGACCTGAACGACCACGTTTCGCGCCGGCGGGAAGGTGTGGCCCCAGGCGGATGCGGAAGCCAGGCAGACGGCAACTGCAGTTGCCAGTGCGCGGCCGATCACGGTGAGAGCTCCGGCAGGGATTCGAACTGCTGGCGCACGTCGGGACGCGGTTGCGACGGGCCCGCCACGCGCGGCAGCGCGGCCTTGGGCGCGTTCCAGCCGTTGCCATCGATGTCGACCCAGATCGGGTTCGTGATCGCGTACGGCGTGCTGGTGTGGATCTGGTTCGGCTTGAGCGTGGCGGTGACGGGAAGGCTCGAGAGATCGAGGCCCGCGGAGAGCGCCTTGATGATCACGGTCGCGTCGAGCGGCGGCAGCTCGACCGGCGTGGAGACGGGGAACATGTTCGTCGTGCCGTAGGTCTCGGCCACGACCCACGCGTCCTTCGTGAGGTTCATGTGCACCACGGTCTCGTAGTCCGTGCCCTGCGCGGCGGGGATGACCTGGTCCGCCACGATCGCGCTGTTCGAGTAGATCACGAGGTGATTGACCGCGCCCCAGGTCGGCGCGCGCACGCGCACGCGCACGTCGATGCTGCCGCCCTGCGCGACGATGGTGTCGCCGATCATGCCGGTGCCGATCGTCATCTCCACGAACGGCGCGCTCGTCGTGATCGCGTGGTGGCCGCGGATCGCATCGACCACGTCCTGGCGCGAGAACCCGCCCGGCGTGTCCTTGCCCTTGCCCACGAACAGCAGCGTGCGCGCGTAGCCCGGCTCGTCGCCGAGCAAGTGATGCGTATCCGAGGTGCCCATGCCGGTCGCCTTGTGACCGCGATCGAGCATCGTGAACCAGGTCTCGACCACGCCCGGGAAGCTCGCGTGACCGTCGCTGCCGACGACCACCGTCCCCGGCACCGGCTGCGGATTCGGGAACGGTCCCGGCGGCAGCGGGTTCGGCGCCTTGTAGGTGTGGATGTTCTCGGTCTTGCGACCGGTGAGCAGCTCCACCGCGTCGAAGTCGTAGCTCATCTTGTCGGGCTGGAACTCGTCGCCGTACGGCGCGAACACGCCGAGGATGCCGCCCGGCGTGTACGGCTGCGCGGTGAGCGCGTCGACGAAGAACTGGGCGAAGTAGCCGAGCACCTGCTGGCGCGGGTGGTTGACCTGGACGATCGTGGTCTTCGGATCGGTACCGAGCGCGCGGAGCTGATCGAACAGCTTCTGCGGCGGCTGGTTCGCCCACACGAACTCGCCACCACGCGTGGAGCCCGGATCGATCTTCAATGGATAGCCGTTGAAGTGACCCATCTCGAACGTCGTGAGCTCCATGCCCGGAATGCCGAGCAGCCACGGATCGAGCCCCGACGATGCGATCACCGGCGCGTAGTCGGTGATGAAGTTGTGGTCGGTCGCGACCGCGACCTCGAGGCCCTCGGCCGCGCAGCTGATCACGCGCTGATCGATGGGGGTGCCGCTGTCGGTGGAGGGCTGGCTGTGAATGTGGAAGTCGCCGCCGACCCAGCCGTCGGTCGAGTACGCGCGCTGCAGCACGAGCTGCTCGGCGACGAAGCCACCGTCGGCGACGGTCACGCGCTTCGTGGTGACCTCGTACTCGGGGCCGCGGGAGACCTCGATGTCGTAGGTGCCGGGCCGCACGTGCGCCAGGACGCGCCCGTCCTTCGTCCACCACGCGCCCTCGATGTAGCGATTGCCGCCGTCGAACGCGGTCGGGCGACGGCGCTCGCCGAACGGCAGCGAGAACAGGAACGTCCGCGGATCCTTGCCCTGGTTCGCGGTATCGAACGTGGAGATCAGCGTGATCTTCGCCGGTGCGTGACGACCGAGCTCGTCGGTCACGTCGACCACCACGGTCGCCGGCGATGCCATCTGGATCAGCACGCCGGTCTGCTCGTTCGCCGTGACCACCATGGTCTGGGTCGCCTGCGTGACGCGCTCGTCGGCGAGCACGCGATAGCTGTACGTGCCCGGCGCGAGGTGCGCGATGAAGCCACCGCCATCGTCGGTCTCGATCTGATTGACCGGCCGGTTCTTCGCATCGAGGATGAACACGTTCGCGTGCGCCACCGGCGCCTGCGTGCGCTCGTCGACCACGCGCCCACCGAACGTCCCGGTCGGCGTCTGGCGCAGCTCGTAGATCACGTCCGTGACGCTCGCGACGTCGCCCCGGCCGATCACGAAGTACGACGTGAACCGGAACGACTCGCCGGGGCCGAGCTGTGCGGGCGGCTTCGCCATGAACACGCCCGCCACGCCGGCGTACGTGAACGGGATCAGCATCGAGTACGGCGTCAGGTCCTGGCCCGGATAGCCGGCCTTGTACGTGCTGACGTAGTTCGATGGCACATCGGGAATCGTCAGCCCGTACGACACGCCCTCGCCCTTGCTCGCGAGGAAGTCGACGGCGAGGCCCGGGAACGACGGGAACCCGCCCGCCATCGCGTAGCTGTCCTCGATCGCGTACTTCACGTTGAACCCGGCGACGCCGGGCGCGAACAGCTCCTGCTCGCCGCCGAGGAGCGGGAGCTGGCCCATCGGAACGCTGAGCTGGATGTTCGCGACGTTCGGGATGTTGCGGCCGAGCAGATCGTCGAGCTGCGTGGGATCGAGGTACGGGAACGGATGCGCGCCGCCGTTCGGCGCAGTGTTCGTCATCACCGTCTCGATCTCGACGTACTTCTTCCCCGGATACAGCCGGTAGATGTTCTGGAACCCGAGCGTCGCCGGGTTCATCAGGCCGGTGTTGAGCAGCGCGATCATCTGCAGCAGATCGCCGCCGGTGCCGGTGACCGTGACCTCGGCGGGACCACCGTCGTCGCCGCGCTTGGTGATCTCGACCTTGGTCGGGTTGATCACCGTGAACAAGAAGCCGGGCAGCAGCTCGGCGAGCTGGTCGTTGCCGTGCTGGCCCACGCCGTCGCGCCGCAGATCTGCATCGACGAGCGAGCCGCCGAACGTGGTGTTGACCCGACCGAAGGTGGAGATCTTGCCGGGCTCGTTGGTGACGCCGGTATCCGAGATGATCAGGCGGATCTGATCGTTCTCGAGGAGGAAGTCGCCGATCCGACCGATCGCGTGCGGGCCGCCGATGGTGTCTTCGAGCGAGCCGATCACCTGCGCGCGAGAGTGCGGCGGCGTGTCCCCGCAGGCGCAGAGCGCGATCGCGGCGGCGATCGCGGTGCGATTCACAGCGAGACCTCGGCGGCGAGCTGCACGCGATCGTTCGAGAGCGTTCGCGCGCCCTGCTCGACGACGTGCGTGGCCTGGAGCTGCAAGCGCATGCGATAGGCTGGCACGGCCATCACCGCGCCCAGCGTGTGCTCCATCACACGATCGGTGAGGATCAGCGACGACGGATCGAGAATGCCGAACCGGTAGCCGATCGCGATCGGGAGCGCGCCCTCGATGCGTACCGCGAGCTGCGCGTGCGCACCGAACGCGTTCTGCACCGGACCTCCGGTGGTCGGGAACGAGGTGCGCTGCACCACCACGCCCGCGCCGAACGCGACCGGGCCGCCGAGGACGCGCGCGCCGACCGAGCCCTGCACGTCGTCCTCGTTCATCAGTGCCTGGACCTGACCGACGGTGCGGCGGTTGTACCGACCCGACGCAACGAGGTAGCCGCCCTTCGGCAGCTTGAGCAGCCCCGACAGCGAGATCGCCGGCGTGTCGTTGTCGTTGTTCGATGCGTACTCGTCGGCGCCGTTCTGCAGCGCGATCTCGAACCCGCCGCTCGGCGTGGTGGTGTCGCCTTCGTGCTCCATGCGGATCGCCGCGCCGAGCGAGCGGCCCGGCGGCAGGCCCGCGGTCTGGTAGCCCTCGGTCGCGCGCATGCCGCGACTCTCGAGCGGCTTGTCGACGAACTCGCGCGCCGTATCGCCCTCGAGGTTCGGATCCACGAGCGTCTCGAAGTAGCCCGCGCGCGCGAAGATGTCTCCGGACAGCACGGCGTCCGCGTACGCGTCCTTGAGGCGAACTTGAAGTCTGCCGTCGGTGGTGTTGACCTGCGCGCGCTCGTCGGCCGCGCCCTCGAACGCGAGCACGAAGCGCATCCGCTCGTAGAGGTGACCGCGCACGCCGATGCGCGCGTTCTGCAGCTCGAATCCGTCGTCGCGACCGACGAAGATCACGTTCGGATCGTTCTGCACCATCAGGTACTGCAGGCGCAGGTACCCGTACGGCTCCCAGGTGAACGTCGGCGCGGGCTTCGCGTCGGGACCGGGTGGAACCGGCGCCACCACGCTGGTCGGTGCGGGCGTGATCGGCGCGGGCGGCTCTGCCGCTGGGTCCTGAGGATCAGCGAGGCCAGTCGAGGTCAGCGCGGCGATGACGACGATCGCGCCACCCAGGCGAACGTACATGGATCATTGGTATCACGGCCCGATCACGCGAGCGTCGCGAGCATGTCGTCTACCTACGCAATCCCGCCGGGATTGCGTGGCGCCCCACGTTCGTGGGGCTTGCGATCGATCTCGATGCCGTAGCGTGCCAGCGGCGCGGTGATCGCCACGTCGACGGCCGTGCGCAGCGCCGCGCGCCCCACCGCGTCGTGGCCACCGAGCCCGGTCGGCATCGGGCAGCCATCGCACGCGTCCTCGCTCCACAGCGGCGCGTAGACCTCGATGGTCTCGCCGGCGATCCGCGCGAGCTGCGCGCGCTCGGCGTCGGTGAGCTGGTCGGTTGCCCAGTCGAGGAACCAGAACCCGAGCCGCGCGTGCGGGCCTTCATCGGCGAGCAGCCGCGCGAGCACGCCCTTGACCAGCGGCTCGGCCGCGAGGACGCGCGACCGCGCCATCGCCGGCACGCTGAGGGATTCGCTGACAC
>JBBRED010000423.1:0-6988 GCA_038203335.1 Haliangiales bacterium
CTTCATGCGCTCGATGTAGACGTCGAGGTGGAGCTCGCCCATGCCGGCGATGATCGTCTCGTTCGACTCGGGATCGACGTAGCACTGGAAGGTGGGATCCTCCTTCGTGAACCGGTTGAGCGCCTTGCTCATCTGGATCTCCGCGCCGGAGTCCTTCGGCTTGATCGCGACGGAGATGACCGGCTTGGCGACGAACATCGACGTCATCGCGTAGTTCACCTTGCCGTCGGTGAACGTATCGCCGGAGTTGCAGTCCACGCCGAACAGCGCGCAGATGTCGCCGGCGCTCGCCTCGGTGATGTCTTCCTTGTCGTCCGAGTGCATGCGCACGAGGCGGCCGACCTTGACCTTCTTGCCGTTGCGCGAGTTGACGATGAACTCGTCCTTGCGGACCACGCCCGAGTACAGACGGATGTACGTGAGCTGGCCGTAGCGACCATCCTCGAGCTTGAACGCGAGCATGACGAGCGGCTTCTCGGGATCGCACGGGAGGACGAGCGGGGTCTCTTCCTTGTCGAGGTCGCGGGCGATGTTCTCGACCTCGCGCGGCTCGGGGAGGAAGCTGCAGACGCCGTCGAGCAGGAGCTGGACGGCCTTGTTGCCGAGCGCCGAGCCGCACATGACCGGCGTGCACTTGAGGGCGATCGTCGAGTCACGCAGGCACTTGCGGAGGAGCTCGGGGGTGACCTTGTCCTCGAGCAGCGCCTCGGTGAGCTCGTCGTTGACCATGGAGAGCTGGTCGAGCATCTCCTCGCGCATCTTCTCGGCGAGCTCCTTGAGCGTTCCGCCGTGGCCGTGCGACGCGAGCGGGTGCAGGCCCTCCGGAATCGGACCGCGCTCGATCTGCTCGCCGTTATCGCCGTGGAACGTGTACGCGACCATCTCGATCAGGTCGACCACGCCCTCGAGCTTGTCCTCGAGGCCGATCGGACACTGGATCATGACCGGGTGAAGCTTGAGCTTCTCGCGGAGCTGATCGCGGACGCGGAACGGGTTCGCGCCGGTGCGGTCGAGCTTGTTGACGAACGCGATGCGCGGAACCTTGTACCGGCGCATCTGGCGATCGACCGTGTACGACTGCGACTGCACGCCGGCGACGCCGCACAGCACCATGATGGCGCCGTCGAGCACGCGGAGCGAGCGCTCGACTTCGACGGTGAAGTCGACGTGGCCCGGGGTATCGATGATGTTGATGTGGTGCTGAACCTTGTGGGGCGAGCCGGGCACCGGCATCACGGCCTTGGCCTTCGGGTCGGGCGGCCACTGGCAGAACGTCGCGGCGGACTGGATGGTGATACCGCGCTCGCGCTCGAGCTCCATCGAATCCATCTTCGCGCCAACGCCGTCCTTGCCCTTCACCTCGTGAATCGCGTGGATGCGCGCGGTGTAGTAGAGGATGCGCTCGGTCAGCGTGGTCTTACCGCTATCGATGTGAGCGGAGATGCCGATATTGCGGACTTTGGACAGGTCGGTGAACACGTGGACGTTCTCCAGGGGTGGTGCGCGAAGGTAAAGCCGCGGGATTGCTACCTTGACCGGGCAACCAATGCAAGCGCCGACTGGGAACGAGTGTCCCCACTCCGGTGTCACAGCATTTCAAGAGTTTGGGAGGCCCGACTTGCTACCCTTGAACGTCCCCGTGGAGTGCCTAGACGATAACGCCGCCAGTGAGTTCGTTTCGGGGTCGCTCGCCAGGACCGCGCTGACCAAGGTCGAGGGCCACCTCGCCGGCTGTCGGGACTGCCGGGCGCTGGTCGCGGCGCTGGCGCAGGACGCCGCGCTCGACTCCAACGTGGAGACCGTACGGCACGAGAAGATGTCGGCATCGCAGGTCGCCGAGCTGCCGCAGCGAAAGCTGGCGATCGGCGATCGCGTTGGCCGCTACCTCGTGCTGCAGACCCTCGGCACCGGCGGCATGGGCGTGGTGTTCTCGGCGTACGACCCGCAGCTCGATCGCAAGATCGCGCTGAAGCTCCTCCGCTCGGGACTTCAGCTCGCGACCAAGGACGCGCAGAAGCGGTTGCGCCGCGAAGCGCAGGCGATTGCGCAGCTCTCGCATCCGAACGTCGTCGCGGTCTACGACGTCGGCACCACCAACGATGGCGATCTGTATATCGCGATGGAGTTCGTCGAGGGCGACACGCTGACCCAGTGGCTCAAGGCGTACCCGCGGACGTGGCGCGAGATCCTCGACGTGTTCCAGCAGGCCGCGAAGGGCCTCGCCGCCGCGCACGGTGTGGGCCTGCTCCACCGCGACTTCAAGCCCGATAACGTGCTCGTCGGCGGTGACGGCCGCGTCCGCGTCACCGACTTCGGGCTCGCGCGCTCGCTGATCGCGATCGACGAGGAGTCGGCGCGCGGCGCGACGCCCTCGATGCCGACCGCGCTCAACTCCACGTTGACCGCGACCGGCACCGTGCTCGGCACGCCGCGCTACATGGCGCCGGAGCAGCTCACCGGTCCGGATATCGATGCTCGCGCCGATCAGTTCAGCTTCTGCGTCGCGCTCTACGAGGCGCTCTACGGCGAGCATCCGCTGCCCGGCAGGACGAGCGTCGCGATGTTCGAGAAGAACGAGCCGGCGGTGCCGCCGCCCGATACCACGAAGGTCCCCGCGTTCGTCGGTCGCGCCGTGATGCGCGGCCTCAACCGCGATCGCGCGAAGAGGTTCCCCATGATGTCCCAGCTGATGACCGAGCTGATCCCGCCGGTGCCGAAGCTCACGCCGCGGGTCGCGGTCGCGGCGGGCACCGCCTTTCTGTTACTCGGCGGTGCCGCGGCGGCGATGGTCTACATGACCACCAAGCAGCCGGCGCTGGTGAAGGCACCGGAGCCCGACCCTGGCGTCACCGAGGAGCTGGTGAGGACGATCAACCAGCTGAAGGACGAGATCAAGAAACGCGACGGCATCATCGAACGACTGAGGCACCCCCCGTCGGATGTCGTCCAGCTCCGGCAGGAGCTCGAGGAGAAGGACCGGCAGATCGCGCAGCTGGTCAACAAGATCACCAAGCTCAGCGCGCCGCAGGTGGTCGCCGTGCGCCCGGTCGTGAAGCAGCCGCCGTCGCAGTCGCTGCGCGTCACCAACGCGATGACCGAGGCGGAGCGCGACCTCGATGGCTGCTTCGACGAGTGGAGCGAGCGCCGCGACGAGCAGGGCAACCAGCACATCGAGGCGAACCTCATGGTGCGGCTGACCGTTGGCCCCGATGGTGTCGCGCACTCGTCGGTCGCGACCGGCGAGCCGTCGCCGTCGCTGCGCTGGTGCGTGGAGCAGGCGATCGGTCGTGTGACCTATCCGACAGGCCCCGAGCAGCTCGAGGTCGAGGTCGGCGTCGGCTGGTCGGGCGGCATGATGAACCTGTCGCCGCGCGTGGTCGCGCGGCGCAAGGTGGCGGGCACCACCATCGACCTGCATTAGCCGACGCGGAGGCGCTTTCTGTTCTATCCTGTTCGTCAGATGTCCCGCTGGAAGCACGTTGCAGTCGCCGTGCTCGCGGCATCCACGGCCACCGCCGCTCCTGCGCCCTCGCGCCGGGTCACGATCGATATCCCCGCCACCGACGTCAGCCACGCGGCGCCCGCGCACGTGCTCGTGCTCGAGCGCTGCCGCGGCGGTTGCAACCTGCAGAAGAGCACCACGAACAACGCGCAGGGCCTGCAGTCGACGATCCCGCAGGGCGCGGGGCCGTTCACGATCGGCGAGTTCGCGAACTCCGCCGGCCTCACCGGCGTCGCTGCCGATGCAGAGTGGGCGGCCGTCCTCACCTGCGTGCAGCAGGTCTACTCCGACTTCGACATCAACGTCACCGACGTCAAGCCGACCGGCACCACGTACCACCTCGCGGTCGTCGCCGGCTTGCCGGCCCATGTCGGCCTCGGCAACGACATCCTCGGCATCGCGCCCCTCGCGGGCGACTGCAGCCCGCAGGACAACGTGATGTCGTTCTCGTTCGCGAACGCGCATCCGGCGTCGGATCGCGTGTCGAACCTGTGCTGGACGGTCTCGCAGGAGTCCGCCCACGCCTTCGGCCTCGACCACGAGTTCCAGTTCAAGGACGGCTCGAGCACCTGCACCGATCCGATGACCTACCGGATGGACTGTGGCGGGCAGCGGTTCTTCCGCAACAAGAAGGCGCAGTGCGGCGAGTTCGCCGCACGCCCGTGCAAGTGCGGCGCGAGCCAGAACTCGTACGCGCAGCTGCTCTCGATCTTCGGCCCGGGTACCACGCGCGTCGCTCCGCCCACGTCGAGCATCACGTTTCCCGTGGCCGGCACCCTCAACTTTGCGGTGGTCCAGGCGATGGCCGGCTCGCAGCGCGGCGTCGACCGGGTCGAGCTACTGCTCAACAACAACCTGTGGGCGAGCTCCAAGGGGCTGTCGTTTGGCCCCAAAGGCCAGGCGAACCCGGGCAGCTACACGATCACGGTGCCATCCACGGTCCCGAAGTCGATCATCGATGTGGTCGTGCGCGCCTACGATGATGTCGGAGTGTTCACCGACTCGGCGACGGTGACCGTGACCAATGGCGCAGCGTGCACGAGCGCGGATGGCTGCGCGCAGCACCAGAAGTGCGAGGCCGGCAAGTGTTTCTGGGACCCGCCCACCGGCGAGGCCGGCGACAAGTGCGACTACGCCCAGTTCTGCACGAGCAACAACTGCGTCGAGACCTCGGACGGCAAGTACTGCACCCAGGCCTGTGACATGGAGGACGGGGAGGCCGCGTGCCCGAACGGCCTCGATTGCGTGGAGTCTTCCCCCGGGAACGGCCTGTGCCTGCCGGTAGGTGATGCGGGGTGTTGCAGCATCGGTGGGGATCGTCAAAACCCGGCCCCGTTCGCTGGTCTCGCGTTGATCGTCGCCGCATGCATCCGCGGGCGTCGCAGACGGTTTGCAGTTGTCAGCGCAGCCGGCCCGAAGCGTGACGAATCCTGCTGACGGGTTCGCAGGGGTGTAGTAATCCCCGGGGATGACTCGTCGTTTCACCGTGCGTGGTGCGCTGGTTGTCCTTGCTTTCCTGCCCACCGTGGCCGCCGCGAGCCCCGCAGACCGGATCCCGCTGGGGCAGGGCGAGCGCGTCATGCTGCCGACCCCGCCCGGCGCCGATATGACCCCGGTCGACCACGTCGGTGCGGTGTCGCCGATCATCTACCTCGAGCGCTGCAAGGGCGGCTGCACGATCCACGGCGCGGGCATCGATGATGCGAAGTCGTACACCTCGTCGATCGCCGCCAACGGCGACTCGGCCATGGGCGAGTACGAGAACGCCGCGGGCCAGACCGGCGCCGCCGCGGACGCCGAGTGGAACGCGGTCGTCGCGTGCGTGAAGGAGGTCTACTCGCCGTTCGCGGCGCAGGTGACCGACGTCAAGCCGACGGGCGCGACCGGCTATCACATGAACGTCGTCGCCGGTCTGCCGAACGATATCGGCATGGGCCCCGGCATCCTCGGCGTGTCGCCGGGCGTTGGCTGCGCGCCGGTCGACAATCACATCACGTACACGTTCGCGAACGCGCACGGTGGCACCGGCCAGAGCCGGATCTGGAACCTGTGCTGGACCATCGCGCAGGAGACCGCGCACACGTACAGCCTCGACCACGCGTTCGTGTTCGGCGACGGCACCAGCGCCTGCAACGATCCGATGACCTATCGCACCGATTGCGGTGGCGAGAAGTTCTTCCGCAACGCCTCGGCGACCTGCGGCGAGAACGTCGCGCGCCCGTGCAAGTGCGGCGCGACCCAGAACGCGCACCTCACGCTGCAGGCCACGTTTGGCCCGGGCGTGTCGACGGTGCCGCCGCCGACCGTGTCGGTGTCCTCGCCCGCGGCGAACGCGAAGATCTCGAATGGCTCGGCCGTGGTCGCGACCGCGTTCTCGAAGCGCGGCATCGGTACGCTCGAGCTCTGGCTCAACGGATACAAGTGGGCGCAGGTCGCCGGCGCGAAGTTCGGCGCGCAGGGGCAGCCGGAGAGCATGTACTCGCTGGCGCTGCCGCAGGACGTTCCCGACGGCGTGATCGATATCGTCGTCAAGGCGAAGGACGACATCGGCGGCACCACCGCGGCCCCGATGGTCACTGTCACCAAGGGTGCGCCGTGCGTCTCGGAGACCTCGTGTGCGAACGGCCAGCGCTGCGATGCCGGCCGCTGCCTGTGGGATCCGGCCGTCGGCGAGATCGGCGAGAAGTGCACGTTCAGCCAGTTCTGCCTCTCGGGCATCTGCCAGGGCACCGCGGAGGACACCATCTGCACCACGGCGTGCATCCCGGGCGTCGCCGATAGCTGCGAGAACCCCGATGTGTTCGAGTGCCTCGAGCAGAGCCCGGGCCGCGGCGTGTGCTGGCCCAAGGAGTCCGACTCGGGCAACTGCCTCGGTTGCGCCTCCGCCGGCGATGGCGCCGCGCCGTTCGTGTTCGGTCTGTTCGGTGTAGCGCTCGTTCTGCGCCGCCGCCGCCGCTGAGTCCCCACGGGCCCTTCCTCGGTGCTCGTCTCGAGGCGTACCATCGGAGAGGTATGCGTCTCCCTTCGATCGTCACGGCCCTCGTGCTCGCCTCGTCGTCCCTGGTGGCTGCCGACACCGGGCCGCCCACCGGCGTGGCGCAGCTCATGGTGCTCGAGCCCGGTGACGCCAGCTACAAGCTGTTCCACGGTGCGGTGTGGCTCGACGCCGACAAGGCTTCGACCAACTACCGGTGGGGCGGGCTCCAGTGCAAGGGCCGCGAGCTCTCCGACACGAGCGTCCAGCTCCTGTTCGCGGCGTTTCGCTCCGAGTACCAGGTCGCGGTCGAGTTCGTGGTCAGCGAGTACAAGGGCAAGCAGTTCCGCTGCCTGACAGGCTTCACGATCACGAAGAGTTAGAGGATCGCGCCGTTCGTTGTCGATCCGGCGCGCCGCCGTTCGACCCGTGGTGACAGTCGGCAATCCCAAGGAGACGACGATGCAATACCTCTGCTTGATCTACGACAACGAAGCGGCCTGGCAGTCCAT
>JBBRED010000424.1:0-6961 GCA_038203335.1 Haliangiales bacterium
AGCTCCCCAGGCCGGCCGCGTACACGAAGCCCGCCGGCGCCGACGCGCTGGTCTATCCGCGTCCCGACATCCCCGTCGACGTGCGCGTCGGCGCGCTTCGCGACGCGATGGATGTCTCCGATCATCTGCGCTGGCCGCTGACCGCGAACCATCACCCTGTTCTCGAGCCCGCGTATCCGATCGCGGCGGTGTTCGCCGATCCGGGCGTGGGCTGGACGGATCTGTGCAAGCTCGGCGCGCAGAACCGGCGCACGTCGGGCGTGCCGCTCGATCAGATCGAGTACCTGCGCGGGTGGTGCGATGTGGCGCGCCACGAGCCCGAGCTCGCGGTGGTGCGGCTCGCGCCGTTGATGAGGTCGACGGTCACCAACCTGCCTGCGGCGGTGCGCCGCGATGTTGCGAACATCGTCGTCGATAGCGGCGATGCCGAGCTCGGTCAGCGGATGCTCGCGAAGGCACGCGTCGACGAGGTCGCGCTGTTCGACTTGATCTCCGCTTCGTACGAGGAGGTTGGCAAGACCTCCGATGCGATGGTGTTCAACGACCTCGCGATCGACGCGTACACGCTGAACAAGCCGGGCGATCACTGCCATCGACTCGCAAAGCGCGTCGTGATCGCGACCGATGTCAGCGACCGCACCATCCGCCTTGAGATGCTCGGGAACGCCTCGACCGACGACACGTGCCAGCATCTCCACCACGAGCTGACCTGCTGGGCCGGTGCCTCGTGCGTCGAGTATATGGCGGACCACGGCATCGATGCGCAGCGAGCAGGCGTCGTCGACGCCTACCTGCGGTGGCCCGATCGTGCAGCGAACGCGAACTTCTGGGTCAGCTACTCCGCAGGGATCGTGGATCTCGTCGGCGCACCCGGCGCCGATATCCTCGCGACGTCCGCACTCGAAGCGTCGTTGATCAGCATCGATTGTGTCGGTGATCGCCTCCACGCGGTGCAAGCAACCGCCCACGACGTCGCGCTCAAGACCCAGGACACGAAGCTGCAGGCGCGACTCACCCTGATCGTCGACGAGCCGAAGAAGCTCTGCGAGAAGCAGCCATGAAGCCGTCGGCAACCGCCCTCGACACGCCACCTCCACTGCAACATTGCCACTACCCAAATTGGGTTGCCGACGCGTTGTTCCCGCGCACGAAACAGCGGGTCCTCGCGCTGCTGTTTGGCCAGCCCGAGCGGCAGTTCGCGACCAGCGAGCTCATCCGCCTGGCGGTAGCCGGCTCGGGTGCCGTTCAGCGCGAGATCGAGCGTCCAGTCGGTGATCCGGGTCGCGCACGTCGTGGAACTACGCGTCCTTGCGTTGGGACCCGTTCCGGCGGCAACCTCGTGAGGCAATGGGTGTCGATCGCCTGATGCAGCGGGTCGTCGCGCTACTTCTCGTCGTCGGCTGTGCGCACGCTCCCGCACCGCCGCCGGAGGCGCACGCGGCCAGGACAGGGCCGATGACGTGGGACGGCCGGATCGATGGACGGCGCACGATCAGCCACGCGCGCCCGGCGATGGACCTCTCGTTCTTGCCCGATCCGGCGAGCGAGCTCCGCTGGCCGATGTCGCCGAACGTGCACCCGATCCTCGAGCCGAACGTTCCGATCGCCGAGGCGCTGGCCGCGCCGGGGGTTGACTGGCGCACGCTGTGCCAGCGCGGCGCGCAGAACCGGGTCGCACCGTCGCTCGATCCGATGTTCGTCGAGTACCTGCGGGCGTGGTGTTACGTCGAGAACCGGGACGTCGACCTCGCGATCTCAGCGCTCGCGCGGGTGCGGTCGCGGCCGTCCGCGCTCGCCGAGGGCGCGCGCATCGACATCGCGAACATCCTGGTCGACGCCGGGCCGGCCGACCAGGCGCAGGCCGTGCTTTCGCGGGTGTGGATCCCGGCGTCGGAGATCAATGACCTGATGGCCGCCACGTATGCCGAGGTCGGCAAGCTCGATGACGCGACGGTGTTCAACGACCTCGCGCTCGACACGCTCGGATCGCCGTCGCAGCGGTGCCATCGGCTGGTCAAACGCATCGCGATCGAGGGCGCGCTCGCCTCGTCGATGACGAGATACGAGCTCGAGCAGATGACGAAGATCCCGCAGCGCTCGGACCCGGAATGCACGCGGTTGCAGCACATGGTCACGTGCTGGCACCGCCCGGGCGCGGAGTGCAGCGCGTACTTCGCCGATGCCGGCATGGATGCTCGCTACACGCCGCTGATGGCCGCGTACGCGCGCTGGCCGCGCGGCGCATCGACGAGCGACCAGTGGCGCGCCGTCGCTCTCGACGCGATGGCCGCGATGCCGATCGAGGGCGCCGACGAGATGGCGATGGTCGCGCTCGAGCTGGCGTTCCGGGTGTCGCCGAGCACGCCCGCGCAGCTCCGCGCGATTCACGGCGACGCGCGGCGCATCAAGGACGACCCGGCGCATGGGGCCGCGCTCGACTCGCGCCTCGACGCCATCCTGCGCGCCACCCCAGACGACTGAGGCGATCGGAGCATCGGTACCCCAGCGCGCGGTTTCCCGAGCTCGAGGCGTGGTCAGCGCTTCTGCGCGGTGAGCCGCCGGCACCGGTCCACGCGCGGATAGCCGTACCAGGCGGAGAACCCGTACGGCACGGCTGCGAGCACCGCCGCGATCACGACCGCCGGCGATAGCCCGGTGAGCACCGCCGTTGCACCACCACCGACGAGCCCGGTCGCGAGCACGGTATCCGCGACCGGCGGCGTCCACTCCGCCGTGCACGCGAGCGGTCGCGCGCCGGTGTCGTACCGCGGTGGCGGCGTGACCAGCGCCCACGAGCAGCCGGTCATCACGAGCAAGCTCAGCGCGATGCGCACGCCCTAGAAGATCACACCGCCGCACGCCGATTGGAACAAGGTCAGCGTCTGTTGCAGGCTGATCGAGAGATCGCCGTCGCAGATCGACGACATCCGCGCCTGCGAGCCCGCCGCCGTCACGAAGTCCTTGAGGCGCGTCGCCTCGTCGGCGCCGCCGAACGCCGACGTGCATGCGCCCGGTCCCATGCCCGCGATCGCCGCCGCCGCCCAGCGCGACCGATGGCCCGTGTACGTATCGAGGAACGCGACGTAGTTCGTCGCCGGCTCCATCTGGTTGGAACACAGCGACTCGGTGAACCCGAGGTTGACCGATTGCTCGTACGAGCAGTCGTTCTCGTCGGTCAGGAACACCACGCCGAGCAGTGCGTCGGTGCGGCGGAAGCCCGCGTTCGTGTTGTCCATCATCCGATCCTCGAACGCATCGCGCATGCCGCCGAGCGGCATCTCGTCGGAGTTGCCGCTCGTGCCGACGTTCGCGACGCACGAGAACGTCTGCGCCGGATTCGGATCGCCCTTGTCGATCCACCGCTTCGTCATGTTGCACGCGGCGGGCTGGAGCATGCGGCCATCGTCGCCGGCGCCGGTGCTCTGCGGGATCGAGCCGCCGCCGATCGGCAGCGTCATGTTGTAGTGGTAGTCGCGCGCGGTCGTGGTCACGGCGACGCGATAGTCGAGGCCCGACGCATCGAGCACCGTGATGAACATCGGGAAGTTCGCGATCAGGTTCGCCTGCTCCTGACCCATCGAGCCGGAGTTATCGATCACGAACAGCAGATCGATCTTCTGGCAGCCCGACGTGTCGCCGTCGCCCGGCGGGAACTGCTGATCGGCATCGGTGCCATCGCCGGCATCGACATCGTCATCATCCCCGCGCCCCGATGACGGCGGACCACACGCTGCGACTGCGAGCGCGATCGAAAAGCTCGTGAACACGACGCGAGACGTGATTCGCATGGGGCCCTCCTCCCGTTGCGGAGCGGAAGGTACACCGAACTGAAAACTCGTCAGGGAGGATTCGTCACAGGGTGCCAACGAGCAGAACGAGCGCGGCGACGAGGACGAACAGAGGCTCCCAGGTGCGATCGAAGCGGGTCATCGGCGCGGACTGGTGCAGCGCGCCGGCCAGGCTGGGGCCCCTGTAAACCCAAAGGGTTACGCTCGGCGCTGGGTCCATGCCGACCCGACCCAAGTGCGCGGGCGGGTCCAGCGTCGAACCTGGATGATGACGCCGCAGGTCGAACCGGTTCGCCAGATGTATGGCCTCGGATGGATGCTGCTCTGTGCCGGTCTGGTCGGCGGCGTGGCCGGCGCGGTGACGACCTGGGCGCTCACGGCGCGGCCCACCGCGGCGCCGGTCGCGACGAGCTGCTTCGATCATCTGCGCGCGCCGAGCATCGAGCCGTTCCACGCGCAGCTCTCGCCGCGCACCCGCACGTTCGACGTGATGTCTCCCGGCGACTTCACGGCCGATGGCTCGCCCGACGAGGTCTACGATCTCGAGATCGATGCCGAGCAGCCGATCCGGCACATCTACGTGATCAACGACGCGCAGGGCCTGCAGTGGGACACCGTGATCGGCGACGAGCTGATCACGTACAGCGAGCGGTTCGCCGGCCACCGTGGCGCCGAGACCTGGCACCTCGGCGTGCGCGAGAACGGCACCTGGCTCAACGCGCCCGACGGCGAGATCCGCGGGCTCGCCGCCGGGCATCACCTGCTCGAGCTGGTCGCCACGTCGCCGCAGGCCTTCGGGCCGCGCATGATCACCGTGCAGTACGCCGACGGCACGTGGCGCGAGGTCAGAATCCGATCGTGAACTTCAGCGTCAGGTACGTGTAGACGTACGGCGCGATGAACAGCACCGCGTCGATGCGGTCGAGGATGCCGCCGTGACCGGGGAGCAGCGCGCCCGAGTCCTTGACGCCGACGGCGCGCTTGATCAGCGACTCCGCGAGGTCGCCCATCTGGCCGAGGATGCCGCCGGGGATCGCGATCAGCACCACGTCCAGCCAGCTCATCCAGTCGGCGAAGGCGAGCTTCAGCACGGCGACGCCGATGAACGAGCCCGCGAGGCCGCCGTAGGCCCCGGCCCAGGTCTTCTTCGGCGAGACCGCCTCGTAGAGCTTCGCCTTGCCGAGGAACCGGCCCGCGAAGTAGCCGCCCGTATCGGCGACCCACGCGACGAGCAGCACGATCACGACCGTGTCACCGACGTGATGCGGATCGATGAGCTTCAGCTTCGCGAGGTACGTCGTGAGAAAGCCCGCGTAGACAATGCCGGCGACGGTGGCCGCGAACCGGTTCGCGACCGTGGGGATCTCGCGGAACGCGAACAGGTAGTACAGGCCGGGGACGATGACCGCGAGGATCAGCGCGACGGTGCCGCCGTTGACGCTCGCGAACATCGCGACCTTCGCGACCGTGTTGTCCCGGGGGAGCGCGGCCAGCGCGAGCGGATCGAGCCAGTAGAACGCGAGGCACGCGACCGCGCCCATCACGAGGGCCGCGCGGCGGTCCTCCTTGGGCAGGGTCATCGCGAAGAACTCGTTCATCGCGAGCAGCGACGCGATGAACATCACTGCCCAGGTCGGCTCGGGCCGATGGTAGTGGAGCAGGAGCAGCAGGATCGGAACCGCGACGACCGCGACGAGGAACCGCTGTGCAAGATTTCCGAGGGCCAAGGGGCTGGAGCTAACCCCAGCCGCTCGATCCGGTCAAGATGGCGGTCAGGTTGACTCGACGTCGGAGGCGAGCTGCGCCGTGGTGAGGCCGAACCTGCGCTCGCGCTGCGCGTAGACCTCGAGGCACTCGTGCAGGTGCTGGCGGCGGAACTCGGGCCACAGCACGTCGGTGAACACGAGCTCCGCGTACGCGATCTCCCACAGCATGAAGTTCGAGATCCGCTGCTCGCCGCTGGTGCGGATCAGCAGATCGAGCGGCGGGAGGCCGGCCGTGGGGAGGTAGCCCGAGAGGCGGTCGACGTCGAGGTCCTCGGGGCGGAGGACGCCGGCCGCGGCATCGCGCGCGATCGCCTGGACCGCGCGCACGATCGATTCGCGGCCGCCGTACGACAGGGCCAGGGTCAGCGTCATCTTCCGGTGGTGGGCCGAGGCGGCGCGCAGCTCGTCGAGCGGCTCCTTGACCATCGGCGGCAACTTATCGATGTCGCCGATCGCCTCGAGCCGGATCTGGTTGTCGAGGATCTCCGAGCGCTCGCCGAGGAGGAACTCGCGCAGAAGCTGCATCAGCCCGGCGACCTCCTCCGCCGGGCGGGCCCAGTTCTGGGAGCTGAACGCGAACAGGGTGATCGCCTCGAGTCCGAGCTCTCGCGAAGCGCGCGTGATGTCGCGTACGGAATCCGCGCCGGCACGGTGACCTTCGAGGCGCGGCTGGCCTTTGGCTTCGGCCCAGCGGCCGTTGCCATCCATGATTATTCCCACGTGGCGAGGGAGGCGGGACGACTCGGTCATCGACGGAGACTCGGGCAGTAGCACGCAAGGCGCGAGCGTTGCAACGACACCATTGATCCCGTACGCTCGATGTAAGCCATGGGCATCTTTTCGAGACTCGGTACGCTGATCAAGTCGAACATCAACGACCTCATCACGAAGGCGGAGGACCCGGAGAAGATGTTGACCCAGGTGCTGCTGGAGATGCAGCAGCAACTGGTCGAAGCGAAGAAGGCCGTCGCCGTCGCGATCGCCGACGAGAAGAAGCTCCAGAAGCAGTACACGGCGGAGACCGACAAGTCGAAGGAGTGGGAGCGCAAGGCGATGGTGGCCGTGCGCGCCGGCGACGACGGTCTCGCTCGTCAGGCGCTCGCGCGCAAGCAGGAGCACGAGACGATCGCCACGCAGTTCCAGCAGCAGTGGATGCAGCAGAAGGCGGCCGTCGAGAAGTTGAAGGACGCGCTGCGTCTCCTCAACAACAAGATCGAAGAGGCGAAGCGGAAGAAGAACATCCTCATCGCCCGCAAGAAGCGCGCGGAGGCGCAGCAGCAGATCGCCAACACGATGCAGGGCCTCGGCGACACCAGCGCGTTCGACACGTTCGATCGCATGGCCGAGCGCATCCAGCTCATGGAGGCCGAGGCCGAGGCGGGTGCCGAGCTCGCCGGCGAGCTGTCG
>JBBRED010000425.1:0-6944 GCA_038203335.1 Haliangiales bacterium
GGCGTCCGTCGTACGGATCGATCAGTCGAACCGCCGCCGGGTCGTACGCCATCGCGTTGACGCGGAAGTCACGGCGCGCGAGATCCTCGACGAGCGGCACGCCGAACCGCACGTGATCGGGGCGCCGGGCATCGGTGTATGCGCCCTCGCCGCGGAACGTGGTGACCTCGACGTGGCTCTCGATCCCGCGCCCGGTCACGATCGTCACCGTGCCGTGCTGGATCCCCGTGGGCACCGTGCGCTTGAACAGCGCCATCACCTGATCGGGCGTCGCGGCGGTGGCGACGTCCCAGTCTCCGGGAGTGCGGCCGAGGATCGCATCGCGCACCGCGCCGCCGACGCAGACCGCCTGATGCCCCGCCGCGCTCAGGGTGGCGCAGACCTCCCGCACGTTGGCCGGTACCGCCGCCGCGAGGTTCGCGCGGACCCGAGCATCGCCCTCCGCCATCGACTACTCGGTGGCCGCGGCGCCGCGAAGGCGGTTGAAGATATCCACCGCGCGCGAGCGCAGCTTCTGCGCCTCCGCGTTGGCACCGCCGCGCTCCTTGAGCAGCGCGAGACCCTGATAGGCGCGTGCGAGCTCGACCTCGTGCTTCACGGCCGCGAGGATATCGATCGCCTTGCGGAACGCGTCCTCGGCCTGGAGGGTGTGCCCGAGCGCGGCCGCGACCTCCGCCTTGACGCGGTAGCCGCTGCCGATGTGCACGCGCAGCCCGACCGCCTCGCTGACCGCGACCGCGGCGTGGGCCTCGACATCCGCCGCCTCGAGGTTGCCGAGCTGGAGCTGCACCGTGGCGAGCCGCTGGTGGGTGACCGCGAGCGCGACGCGATCGCCGAGGCCCGATGCGATGTGCTTCGCGTCCTGCAGATCCTTCACGGCGTCCTCGCCGCGGCCCATCATGCTCTTGACCTCACCCGCGCGCGACAGGACGTCGGCGAGGGCGAGCTTGTCCCCGATCTCCTGCGCCATCGTGCGCGCCTCGCCGAGCATATCGAGCGCGAGCTCGTGGTTGCCATCCTCGGCATGCACGCCGCCGAGGTCGCACAGCGATTGCACCACGCCGACCAGGTCGCCGATGTCGCGACGCAGATCGAGCGCCTCGCGGAACTGGTTGATCGCCGCCTTGAAGTTTCCGGTGTCGTGGTGGACCCGGCCGATGTTCGCGAGCGACAGCGCGATCGAGCGGCGATCGCCGAGCGCGCGCCGCGTGGTCAGCGCCTGGCGGTGGAAGTCGAGCGCCTGGCCGAACGCGCCGCGAAGCCAGTTGACGCGGCCCATATCGTCGAGCGTTGACGCGATGCCGCGATCATCGCGCGAGCGCTCGAACAGCTCGTGCGCGCGCCGCAGGTGATCCATCGCGATGTCGTACTTGCCGAGGCGACGAAGCCCGCGCGCGATGCGGCTGTACGCCGCGCCGGCCTTCGCGAGGTTGTCGTAACGCCATGCGAGGTGGAGCATCTCGTTGAAGCACGCGTTCGCCTCGTCGATCTTGCCGGTCTGCTCGAGCACGTCGCCGAGGTTATGCAAGCCGTCCATCCGCGCGGGCGCATCCCCCTCGCCCACCATCTTGAGACCCTTCTCGTACAGCACGCGTGCTTCCTCGGGGGCGTACCGCGAGCGAGCGCGATCGCCGCCCTGGAGGTAGCAGCGCGCCGCGCGCCGTGCATCACCACCACGCTCGTAGAGGAGCGCGAGGAACTCGAGCTGTTCGTCGGAGCGCTGCGTGGTCTTCGCCTCGAGCCACTGCGCAGCGCCCAGGTAGTAGCGCGCGAGGCGGCCCTGTTCCGTCGAACGCACGATCAGCTCGCGCTCGAGGTTGTGCTTGAACACGATCTCGGTCTCACCCGGGATGCTCGAGTCCTCCGCGTCGAGCGACAGGAGGTAGTCCTGATCGGAGAGTCCCGCGATCAGATCGCTGACCCGCCGCCGCACCTCCTCGCCCTCACCCCACTCGATGTCGAGCGGGCTGGGCTCCTGAGACACCGGCTGGCGCTCGAGGCGGGTCATCGCGATCACCGCCGAGACCCAGAACACGTTGCCGAACACGGCGGCCTTCTCGAGTAGATCGCGCTCGTCGTTCTCGAGCGCGGCGATGCGCGCCTCGATCGCTTCCTCGACGCTGATCGGCAGCTCGGTATCCGCCGCCCGTTCGGGATCGAGGCGCCACACCGGACCGCGCGTATCGATCGTCCCGTTGTCGAGGAACAGCCGCACGAGCTGCTCGAGGAACGCCGGGTTTCCGCCGGTGGTCTCGACCGCGTTCTGGACCGTGTCCTCGGGAATGTCCGCGACTCGCGAGAGCAGATTCTTGAACATCTGCTCGGCGTCCTCGGGCTCGAGGTTCCGCAGGTCGATCCGCTCGTGATCGACCGCGCCCTCGCCCCAGCCGCCGGCGTGGACCAGCATCTCGGGCCGCGCCGCCGCGAGGATCACCACGCTCGAGCCTCCGAGGCCCGTGGCAAGATCGTTGACGAGGCCGAGCGTCTCCGCATCGGCCCACTGCATGTCGTCGAGGACGAGCACGAGCGGGTTCTGCGCCGCATCGAGCTCGATGAACCGGCGCAGGACGGTGCGGGAGATCTCCTGGTGCTGCTTCGGGCTCTCCGAGACCGCCGCGAGGAACGGCGTCGGCGGGAAGTCGAGCCCGACGAATGCGCCGAGGAAGTGCAGCATCTCGGCGATCTGGTCCGAGGCCATCACCGAGCGGAGCTCGTGCGAGAACCGCAGCTTCGCGACGTCGTCGGGAACCGGCGGGAGCTCGAAGCGATCGCGCAGCAGCGACGTCAGCGCTGCGAGCCGCACCGGTTTGCCCGCGGCATCGCGCTCGGCACCACCGTGGAATACGCGCGCGCCACGCTCCTTCTGCGCACCGAGCGAAGCGATCAGCTCGTTGATGAGGCGCGACTTTCCCGTGCCCTGATTGCCGACGACGGTGATCAGCTGCGGCGCCTGGAAATCGATCGCGCGTCCGACGATGTCCATGAGCGTCGTCAGATGATTCGTTCGTCCGACGAGCGGACTCCTGACCACGCGCACCGGCTCCGGCTCCGTATCGATCCGCACCATGCTGCGATGACGATCCGGGATCGGCGGCGGGCCCTGGATCGTCTTCGATCCCGGAATCGGGGACGCCGTCGGCGTCGGCCGACGCGCACCCGGTGGACCGGACGTTCCTGTTGACACTGCGCACGAGGTTACCGACGAACTCAGATCGGCCGCAAGCGTGGCGGTCCACTGCAGATCAGGTGTAGTCTCGGGGAAGGGATGGGAAACCACCGGTCATCGACCGTCGCGGTCTTCTGTGCTTTCGGGGCCGGCCTCGGGCTGCTTTCGGGGTGCCCGACGGTCGATCTGGGGGACACCCCGTCGGACATCGGTCTGTGCAATCCGCCCGGAGGCCAGCAGTACTTCCAGGACAAGGTGTGGCCGGAGTTCGTCCGCCCCGGCGACGCGACGAAGGGATGCACCCGCGCCAGCGGCTGCCACGGCGAGGCCGGCGGCAACACGCTGTCGTTCAAGACGATGCCGATCGACTTCGTGTTCAACTACCGACAAACGCAGATCTACTTGAACTGCGGCACCCCCGCGGCGAGCGAGCTGCTGAGCAAGCCGCTCGGCGGCGTCGACCCTCACGGCGGCGGCGACCTCATCTCGACCAGCGACCCGGCCTACCAAGTCTTTCTTGATTGGTTCAAGTGATCCGCCGCGCTCTCCTCCGTCCCTCCCTCCTCGTGGCCGTGGCCCTGGTGCTCGTCGCCCTCGCGGGCACGGCCGGGGCGGAAGCCTACGTCCGCGTGATCGCCCAGCAGGCGCCGGTTCACTCCGGTCCCTCCGGAAGTTACCGCACCGTCTACATCGCGGAGCGCGGCAACGTGTTCCAGGTCCTCGAGCGCGGCTCGCGCGACTACTGGTTCAAGGTGGAGCTCGAGGACGGGACCAGCGGCTGGATCCTCGGCGACGTGGTGTTCCCGTTCGACGTCGGCGAGGAGGACGCAGGCGCGTTCACACGCATGGGACGCGCGATCCGGGCGGCGATCCTCGGCCCGTCGCCGGTGGCCTACGCGAACGTCGGCCTGTCGTTCTCCGCGGGCATCCTCGACAAAGAAGGTCTGTTCCTGTTCCGGCCGTCGTGGCTGATCGATCCCTACTGGGCGCTCGAGGGCTTCGGCGGGCTCTCCCCACGCGCCGCGAAGGACGTGTTCCTCGGCGGGCTCGGGTTCGTGCTGCGCATGGCCCCGGGCGCCGTGATCGGTCCCTACGCGAGCGTGGGCATCGGCGCCGCGCACATTCGCCCAAAGGCCGACAACTTCGTCGACAAGGAGGAGACGCTGATGGCGCTCTCCGCCGGCGGTGGCATCGAGATCACGTTCAAGAAGCAGATCACGCTGCGGATCGATGTCCGCAACTGGTCGCTGTTCGATCAAAACAAGACGGCGAACGGCCAGGAGTACTCGGCCGGTCTGGCGATCTTCTTCTAGGAGACAACATGCGCACCCTCATGTTTGCCATCGTCGCCCTCGTTGCCGTTTCCGGTTGTGGTCGCCAGGCCGTGCGCGCCTCCGAGAAGGAGTTCCTCGCCGACCAGATCATGGTGTTCGACGAGGATCCGCAGCAGTCGTCCAGCGACGACCACATTCGCACGAACCGCGAGGGCGCCTCCGGTGGCAAGGGTGCCGGCGGCGGAGGATGCGGGTGCAACTGATCGTCCTACGCGATCCCTTCGGGATTGCTGCGCGCTCCACGTTCGTGGGGCTTGCCGTCCGATCCACCGCGCTGGTGCTCGCGCTCGCGTGCGGCACCGCGGTCGCCGAGGATCGCACCGAGGTCTCCACCCTGCTGTTCGCCGAGAAGCGCGATGGCGACAAGGGCGGCCTGATCGTCGTGCATCCGCAGGCGAGCTTCGGCGTCGACATCGGCCGGTTCGTCACGCTCGACCTCGGCTACGCGGCCGACGCCGTGTCGGGCGCCACCGCGAGCGTCTACCAGGTCGATGCGGTGTCGACCGCGACCAAGTTCTCCGACGTCCGCAACGAGGGCACGGTCGCGCTCGGGTTCAAGGGCAAGCGCTCGCGGGTCACGTTCGCGACCACCGTCGGCACCGAGCGCGACTACGTCAACCGCGCGTTCAGCGGCGCGGCCTCGATCGATCTGCCCGGTCGCAACACCACCGTCGCGCTCGCGTACAGCCACAGCTTCGATCAGGTCTGTGACAAGGAGAACGGCATGGCGACGCCGCTCGAGTCGCGGGCCCTGATCGGCACCGATCCGTGCAAGAAGTCCGGCCTCATCTTCGGCAGGGACACCGCGGGCATGACCCGGTGGCAGGACCTCGGCATCGATACCGCCCAGGCCACGCTGACGCAGAACCTGTCGCCCACGACGAACCTCCAGCTCGCCGGCTACGGCCAGGTGCTGGACGGGTTCCAGTCCAATCCGTATCGCCGCGTCCGCATCGGCCCCAACGCGCCCCAGGAGCACATCCCGGATACGCGCGCGCGGTGGTCGCTCTCGGCGCGCATCAACCGCTACCTGCCGAAGCTGAAGAGCGCGATCCACATCGACGCGCGGTTCTACGACGACACCTGGCGCGTGGTCGGCGGCAACCTCGAGCTCGGGTACTCGCAGTACGTGGGCAAGAGCCTGCTCGTGAAGTTCTACGGCCGCATCTATCAGCAGACCGCGGCGAAGTTCTTCAAGGACGCGTTCTACTACCAGACCCAGTCGACGGCCGGCGAGTACTTCACCGGTGACCGCGAGCTGTCGCCGGTGCGCAACGTCAGCGTGGGCGCGAAGCTGACGCTCATCACGATCGGCGGCGACAAGCCGGTGTGGCACCTGTTCGACAAGCTGCAGTTCAACCTCCGCGGCGACATCATGTTCATCGACAACCTCGCCGCCGATAACGTGGCGAACAACGCCGGCGGCATCGACAAGCAGTTCATCTACGGCACGAGTCTGATCGACGCGATCACGCTCCAGCTCGGGCTACTCGGGAATTACTAGCGGTTCCGAGAATGAGGGTATGATCCGCCCATGTACCGCTATGGGGATGGGTCGCCCTTTCCGCTCGACGAGAACTTCATCGAGACGCTCACGACCGCCGTCGAGACGTGCACGAACGCGTTCATTCCGCTGACCGAGCTCGATGCCCGGCGGAACAAGGCGAAGGAGCTGCGCCGCGAGGGTGACCTCGAGGCCGCCAAGCTCAACGAGCTCGAGAAGTCGCTCAACGCCGCGCTCGGCCCGAACCTCCTGCCCGGCCCCAAGCCGTCGTTGACGCAGCAGGTCGCCCAGAAGATCGCGGCCACCGCGAAGCAGACGATCGCGGATACCAAGAAGCAGATCGATCTGAAGGTCCAGCAGCACGAGGCCGCCGCCCTGCCGAAGACCAGCTCGGACGCGGTGACCAAGGCGCTCCGCCCGTTCTTCGATCAGCATCAGCTCCCGAAGGCGGCGTGGATCATGTCGTGGGACGTGCGCGGCGCCGAGCCATCGGCCAACGCGATCGCGACCGCCGGGCGGATCACCGCATCGTTCAACCTGGTCCCCGATCCATATCGCGCGCCGATCCGCGTCGAGCAGCTATCCGAGGGCGTCGTCGTCCACATGATGAAGAAGGGCGTGTTCGGCAAGGCGAAGCCGGCGCCGATCGATCTCGGCAAGTACGTCATGGTCGCGTTCGAGCGCTCGAACAACGAGCAGGTCGTCACGCTCAAGGAGAGCGGCAACAAGGCCTCGGCCGGGCTGCGGTTCGCCGTCGGCGATCACGGCGCGACGTGGACGTCGATCACGATCGCGGGCGACTCCGATGGTGATGCCAACCCACTCGACACCGACGATCTCGCACCGGTGCGCCAGCTCGTCGATCGCGCGAACGCCACGCTCAAGGATCTGATCATTCGCCGCACGATGATCGACCTGACACTCGGCGGCAAATCGATCA
>JBBRED010000426.1:0-6930 GCA_038203335.1 Haliangiales bacterium
ATGACGGGGCGCAGGAGCGGATGATCGCGCGCGGCGGCGGTGATCACCAAGCCTATGCGAACCACCTGCGCAGCCAGCCCGGCGGGATGGCTCATGGCGCCGCCGCACTGCATGCCCAGTTCGGCAATGCGTACGCGATGCAGGTCATGGGGGCGCTCGAGGGCGGCTCCGAGCGAGGACATGGCGAGGACGGAGCCCACGAGACCCACCACGGTCCTCGCCCATTGGGTGCAGCGAAGACCCCGAGCATCGCGGAGTTCGAGAAAGCCATGGGGCTCCTGCGCAACCGCTACGACGCTCGTATGCGAGCGCTCTCGGAGACCGAAGAGGAAGTCCAGAACAACCCCGGCGTGGTCCCCGGTGATCCCGGGGTCGAGCACAAGCTCAATGAACCGATCGTCTCGGGCAACCGACTGCTCGCTGACACGAAGAAGGAGATCGAAGCGCTGGAAGATGCCAAGTCGCACGAGAAGGCGGGCAGTTCGCGCTGGAACAAGCTGAACAACATGCAGCAAGAGCTGGCGCAGTCGGGCCGCATCCTGTGGGAGCAGGAGTATCAATTCCGCCAGCTCCTCAAGAAGCGCGGCTTCAAGGCTCCGAGCCTCGAGGTGTTCCCGTAGGTCGAGCTGAAGGGGAACGGCGGCCGCTCACTGAAGGCGATCCATGGCGCGATCGGTCTCGACCACGCGAGCCACTATCCGCCTACGCGACGACGCCGAACGCGACTTCCGTGATCGTGAACGCCGGAGCCAAGCTCGCGAAGAAGGCTCGAAACCGCCCCGCGCAAGCCAAGTTGATCTCTTCCGGCCCGACACGTATCAAGGCGCGATGGCAAAGTCGCGCACGTTGACACCGGGTGACCTCGTCATCGATAGCTACGGAGCGAAGTGCATCCTGCTTTGCGTGTACGAGCAAATCCCAAACGACGAGTGGCTCGCGCGCCAGCAAGACCCGCGGGTCAAGAAACACAAGAACGGAACCTGGTGGAAGACCCTCAACGTCACTGGCGGCGGAGGGGTCGTAGCCGAGGCCCTCGTCAACTACGTCTCACGTACGAGCCGTGAAGACTTCGATGTGGCCTGCGCGAAGGGTCCAACCGAGGCCAGCATTCTGAAGCCTCTGTTTCCGGAATACGCTTCTTGAGCACTGCCCGGTTTGTGAGCGGCGCGACGACCATCGCACGATGGGACCCGTTCGACCTGTTCGTTGCAACAAGTTGAAACGACGCGCGCGTTGCGATCCTCGCGGAGGTGCTCGAAAGTGCCGTTCATGCAGTGGGGTGGCTCTCTCGGTCTCGTCCTCGACGCCCCGTCCGGGACGTCCGTCAACCTTCGCGCCTTCGGGGCCTTCGAGGGGACCATCGCGCATCCCGACGGCGAGGCCATCCTGCAGCCGCTCCTGCTCGAGGCGGTCCGCGTGGCCACCGCTCGGTACACCGGTCCTCTCCTCTCGATCGAGAAGCAGAAGGCGGCGATCGCGCAAGCGGCGCAGGGCCAGCTCGCGCCACGCCTCCACGAGCTAGGTGCCGTCGGGACGCTCTCGATTACCGCCTATTCGTTCGCTCCCGAGGATCACGAGAGGCTACTGGAGCTCAGCCGGCAGGCGGCGCAGGCCGCCGTCGCCGCACGGATGGCCGCGATGGCTGTGCCGGCCGATCCACCGGCACCCGCTCCTCCAGGAGCATCGGTCCCGAAGGGCGACGCCGCGCCGGCGCAAGCGCCCGCGGCGGTTGCGAGCGGAGTGGTCGCCGGCGCGTCGGTGCTCGTGCAGTGGTCCGACGGCCAGCGCTACCCCGGGATCGTGCGCGAGAGCCGCGACGGCCAGCACCTCGTCGCCTTTCCGAACGGCGGCATGCAGTGGATCCACGCACAGTTCGTCTCGCTCACCTGACTCACGCGAGCCCGAACCACTCCTCGGGATCGATCGCTTCGGCGTCGGGGAGCTCGATGCGGTCGAGCACCGGGCCGTAGATCTTCAGCGGGACGCTCTCCGTCGACCAGCCGAAGCGACGGAGCGTCGGGTGCGACGTGATGCGCGCGACGTCGCGCGCGCCGACGGTGATCTTCTTGCTCAGGTAGAGTTCCTTCAGCACCGGCGCGGCGAGCGCTCCCTCGAGGCTCTTCAGCCCTGCCATCATGCCGAGCTCGAGGCGACCGAGGCGCGCGAGCGTCGCGAGCGACGGGAGCTCCTTCACCTGCGGGAGCCCATAGAGGTTGAGCAGCGTCAGTTTCGTGAACGTCGACACGAGCGCAAGCGAGCGCATTCCGCGCACCTGGTTCACCGACAGGTAGCGGAGCTTCGGGCACCCTCGCACGGCGCGGAGATCCGTCGCCGAGCCCCCGCGGAGATCGATCCACCAGAGCTTCGGGAGACGCGCGAGGAAGCCGTCGGGCACGTCGACGTTCCAGAGCGTGAGCCGGCGCACGCCCTTCAGCCGCGCGAAGTCATCGTCCGTGATGAACGCGTGGTCAATCCAGATCTCCCCGTCGCCGCGATCCTTCAAGACCTCGGCGGCGGGCCTCTGCTTCTTGCCCGTCGCCTCCTTAGCGGCTCGCGCTCGCGGGGCAGGCCTCACGGCGGGAGCGGGTGCCTTCGCCGCCACCTTCGCCTTGCCCTGCCGCACGGCGAGCTCGTCGAAGTCGCGCGCGATGGCCTTGGCCACCCTGCCGAGATCGGCCTCGTGGCCCTCCTTCCGCAGCCGCGCCTCGATCTGCCGGAGGAGCTCGATGGTGAGGTCGCGGATGTCGTGAACGTACTGAATCGTGTACGCGCGAAATCGCGGATCCTCCGAGGACACCGCCAGCGACATCGTGAAGCGCGACGTCAGTCGCTGCGTCGCGGCCGTGTACCTCACGTCCGCGACGGCGGGCCGCGCGTTCTTCTTCTTCGGCTTCGGCTCCACCCAGAGGCAGTTGAAGTCGCGCAGGCCTGGGACGCGGAGCGGCTCGAGGTGCCGATAGAGCACCTTCCGCGTCGCGAAGGAGAGGTCGATGTGCGGCCGGATGCTACCCACGAGGATCCCCATCGACAGCCCTTGGAGGTTCACGCGCATCGCTCAGAGCTACGCGGTCCGGGAAGCCTGGGCAACGTCCTGTGAGGACGTTCCACGGAAGGAGCGTGAGCTCGTAGCTGTCGCTCGCGATGTCGAGCTGGACGAGGGCGAGGTGATACGGCGAGAACGCAGCGCCAGAGAGCGCGATGAAGTCGATGGCATGCGGATGGTCAGGCCCTTGGCTGCCCCCAGCGACAGGCAGACGTCACTCGCGCTTTGCGCGTCGAAACACCTCGTCGCGGCCGCCAAGGCCGTCCTTGAACACGCGCTCGATCCGCATGAGGCCGTTCGCGTCGTGCTCGAAGAGCTCGTCGTAGTCGTGGCCGGCGCCGCGCGACACCAGCTTCGCGAGGCGACCGGCTTTCCACGTGAACCGTACAGTGCACATGTCGCCGTCCTCGTACACGTGCACTAGCCAGACCAGGCGCCCCTTCGCGTGCAGGTAGCGCGTCCGCGTGCAGCGCGGCTCGCCGTCGAAGAAGTAGTGCTCATCGACGACGTCGCCCTGATGCACGAAGAACGACTCCGCCACGCCCGTCGACGTGTACCAGCGTTTTGCGAGCATCCGACCCTCGCCGTCGATGCCGCACGCGTATGTGTCGCGTGGGGGCCGCGCGGGTTCACGCGCGAGGGTGCGTGCCGGGCGCAGCTTCAAGCGCTCGTCTCTCAGCGGTGTCGTCGGCCAGAGATCGCCCTTGGCCCAGGCCCAGCGCACGACCTTTTTCTCGCAGGCCGCGCGGAGCTTCGCCTGGAGCACCGCGGCGCGCCGGCTGGACACCGGGGCGGGTACGGCAACAGGCGGTGCGCCCTTGCGGGTCATCGACGAACCGGGTGCGCGAACACCTCGTCGTTTGACGCGGCGATGTTCGACCGCATCTCTTCCTCGGTCCACCGGCCATCGAGTATGGCCGATATCACGATCCGGATCCCGATCTAACGCCATGCGCGTCCGCGTCGACCCTCGTTCCCCCCACCGACTACGACTGCTGGCACACATGAGCGCGGACTTCCTGCGGCGGACGACTGAACCTCGCCATCGCAGCGCCGACCTCTGGCGCGAGCGACCAAGGTACGACATCGTTGGGTGCACATGTTGCGCTTCATTCAGCTCGTGCCTCGCGCCATCGCGCTACTGCTTCTCGTGACCGCCTCGACGTGGGCCGAAGGGACCAAGCGTCTCTCCGCCGTTCCTGCGCCCGACCCGAGCCTACCGATCCAGAGTTGGACGCCCGTGCAGCAGTACACCGCCGCCCGCGAGACGTATGGGTTCCGTGTCCGCTACGGAATGCTCGTGTGGGCGGACGAGCTCGGCCCAAAGCTGAGCCAGCTCGGGCGGGTCCAGGTCGCGCAGAACTGCTTCAACAACATCGAGGCCAAGCCGTGGGCCTCGATGCTGTGGGCCGTGTGTGCCCCCGACGTCGCAGCAATCGATCTCAAGAAGGTCGAGTCCGAGCTGATCGCCGAGGGAATTTCTCCCGAGGATCGCAAGGGAGTGCTCGTCGAGGCGGCCGAGGCGATCGACAACGCCAAGAAGATCGGTGTGGCCGTGACGACGGCCGCCGCGTCCGACGCCGCGCTCGCCGAGATCCAGAAGCTGGCGACCAGCGCGCGCACCGAATGGGACACGTACGCCAGCTCGCACGCATCAGAGCTCGAGCGCCTCGCCACCCTCCAGTCGGCCGCGCGCGCCGGCACGCCGACGGACGTCGCGGCTTGCCTCGCGCAGACCCAGCCGCCGTTCACGAAGCTCGTCCGCGCGACCAAGCTGCCGTGGGAATCGTCGGGAGACACGCTGCTGTTCTACGTTGGCTTCTTGCAGACCACGCTGGACGGCTACCTCACCACACTCAGCTTCGGCGCCTGCGCGATCGGGCTGGAGGGCGGGGAGGCCATGTACGCCGCCGCCGGCAACGGCGAAGCCGGCTCCGCGAAGCGAGGGCCGCGCTCGTATGCGATCTCGAAGTACTTTGCGCCGTCCTACAACCCCACGTTCGCCGATGGCGCGCTGTCTCTCGACAAGCTCCGTCGTCAGTTCCGCGGCGACGTCAACGTGATGCCCAAGGCCCAGACCTCGGCGGTCGCTGGGATCGGCGGCGCGACGATCTCGAAGATCACCAAGGCAGGCAGCAAGACGACGCTCGCGTTCGCCGCGAACAGCGTCGAGGAATGTCTCGAATGGAAGGAGACCAACCGGGTCCAGATCGTCACCGGCACCAACGTGACCTACGAGAAGCAATGCCTCAAGCGCGGCAAGGTCGCGAACCAGCCGGGGGAGGTCGTGATCGCGACTCCATTCGCTGGTGGTCTGACGAAGGGAGACCACGTCATCACGGTCGGCGGGTTCCCCGCCGTCGCCTGGAAGGGCAAGAAGCTGACCGCGGCCTGCGGCGTCGCGTTGAAGTAGCGCGATTCAGTCGTCGTAGAACGTCGTTGGTCGAGCCCGCAGGCATCAATCCTGTCGGGACGTGTCAGCGGCCAGCTGGCCGGAACCGCGGGGTTCTGCGACGACGCGGAGCGTTTGCACAACTTGATCAGCCGTCCGGATCCTCGACGTCGCGCAGCGTCATCATCACCTCGCGGAACTGATGCGCGAGGTTCGAAACGACTGCGAGGAGCTTTGAGGGCATCGCACAACCTCGTTTCGAGTCGCCCCATAAGATGGCCCCCGATGAAACACCTGGCACTGGGGATGCTGGTGGCGGGTCTCGCGTTCGGAACGAACGTGGCACACGCGACCCCCGCGAACTTCGACGAAGTCGACTATCGGGCGGACGGTTCGGTCCGCATTGGCACCCAGGTGTTCCCGACGCGCGAAGCGTTCCACAACTCGGCGCTGTTCCGCGAGAGCGGCGCGCGCTGTGGTAGCCGGGACCCCGAGCCGGTGATGCAGCTACTGGCTGCCGCGAGCGACTGCGGGATGAACAGCACGACGATCAACGCGTCGTACAACGACAACCGGACGCTCGTGATCCCGGTCGTCTTTCACGTCATCAAGAAGACCGACGGAACCACCGGTGCGATCACGCCGGCCTTGATCCAGAGCCAGGTCGACATCCTCAACGAGGACTTCAACGCGCAGGCCAACACGCCGGGCGCCGGCGGCAACAACGCGAAGCTCCAGTTCGTGCTCGCGAAGCTCGATCCGAATGGCAATCCGACGACCGGCATCGACGTCGTCACGAACAACACGTACTTCGCCGATCCCGGAAGCAGCGGGCAGAACGCGATGAAGCGCGCGCTCAAGTGGGATCCGACGCGCTTCTTCAACATCTACACGAACAACGCCGGCGGTGGCGGCATCCTCGGGTATGCGACGTTCCCGGCACAGGAAGCCGGCGGCCCCGAGGACGGCGTCGTTCTGAACTGGGTCTACGTCGGTCGCAACGCACCGGGTGGCGCGCCGTACAATCTCGGCCGTACCGCGACACACGAGGTCGGCCACTACCTCGGCCTCTACCACACGTTCCAGAGTGGCTGCGGCAGCGCCAACGCGCCGTACACCAGCGGCGACATCATCGGAGACACCGCTCGCGAAGCGCAGGCGAACTATGGCTGCACCGCAGTGGCGTCGGGCTGTGGTGGCAATAGCCCGATCGAGAACTACATGGACTACAGCCAAGACCAATGCATGACGAAGTTGAGGATAGGAGATTCGATGCGGCTTTCGGAGCGCCGAACGCGGCCTGGGCTGGGCAAGGACCAGAACGGTTGACCGAGGGTGTGCAAGGCGTGTGGGGGAGCCCACCGTTGGGAGACTCGGACCTGAGCGGCGGGCGCAGACTCGCGGTGGTCACCGTGGCAGCGGTGGCGAGGCGAGGAACATCACGGGCCGAAGTCGAGCTCGGAGACCGAGTGATCGGGGGGAGCGCGTGCGGGTG